>DASYKN010000095.1:0-7818 GCA_035995325.1 Solirubrobacterales bacterium | reverse complement strand
CTTTGGGGCCGAGGGTGACTTTGACTGCGTTGGCGACGGCGTCGACGCCGGCCTGCAGCGCCCCCCTCGCCTCCTCTGCGTACTTCAGCTCCTTATGAGCCATGTGTATTCAGTCCTCCTTGGTTCTTCTAAGTCCGATGGACGCGGGCTAGCTGAGCTTCGCCAGCACGTCCGACTCGCGTAGGACGAGCAGGTCGTCCCCCTCGACGGTTACCTCGGTGCCTCCGTATTTGGAGTAGAGGACCTCGTCGCCCTCCGAGATGTCGAGCGGGCGGCGGCTGCCGTCCTCGTTGATGGCGCCGTCGCCGACTGCGACGACCTTGCCCTTCTGCGGCTTCTCCTTGGCGGTGTCGGGGAGGACGATGCCGCTAGCGGTCGTCGCCTCCTCCTCGATCGCCTTGACGATCAGCCGGTCCCCGAGGGGCTTCAGCTTCATCCGTGAACCTCCGTTATCGGTGCGTGTTTTGCTGTCAAAGTCGAGAAATGCCGCTGTGGAGCCAAATTGAGCTGCCACGCGGCGTTGGCACTCTCACAGGGCGAGTGCCAACACCAGGAAAGATAGCGTGCCGGCCGCCCCGTTCAAGGCCAGCGCCGGAAATCAGTCGGTCGCCAGCAGGCTGCAGCCCAACAGCTGGGCGATTCCCTCGCCGCCGCGGGCCATCACCCAGTCGTGGTTCCACTCGAAGGCGGGCCGCAGCAACGGCGCCAGCAGGTTCATCCACGGCTTCGTCGTCTTCACGTTCCACTCGTAGAGGACGGCGGTGACGCCCCCCTGCTCATAGAGGCGCCAGCGGCCGATCCCCTCCAGCTCGCCGACCGCGTGGCCTTCGAGCAGGTGCGGATGCTCGACCCTGGTCGTCGTCACCTCGAACTCGACCCGATAGGGCAGCAGGCTCTTCCAGACCATCCGCGCCACGGTGCCGACGTCGTCACCGTCGGGGGCCGACCGCACTTCCTCGGCCTCCTCCACGCCCCGCCACCACTGCGGCCAATGCTCCTGGTCGTGGATCGCCTCCCAGACCGGCTGGCGCGGGGAGTCGAGCAGCCAGGTGGTGAGGAAGGCGTACTCGGCCATGAACTTCAGTTGTGGTGCGGCGTCTCCCCGTTGCCGATGTGGGGCTTGGGCGACTCGGTGATCTGCGAGAAGCGGATCACGGTAACCGCGTCCTCTTCGAGGATCGGCCGGCTGTAGATCTGCTCGAGGAACTTGCGCTCGTCCTCGAGGCGGCGGAACTCGGGGTTGTCGTGCTCGATGTCGCGGCGCGAGAGGTCCTTGAGCTTCTTCACGTCGACGTCGTCGATCACGGCACTGAAGATTTTCTCGCGCGGGCTGTGGCGGAAGCCGACCGTGACCCAGACGACCTGGCCGCGCTCGTACTTGCCGCTCTTGTCGCCGAGCCGAATCGTCGCCGTCTTGCGGCCCCGCTTCAGCTGGTCGACGAAGACCGCGGAATAGAAATTCAAGACGTAGGTGCCGCCTCTCATGCGCGGCGAGCGTATAGGACCGCGTGATCCTGGCGGCCGCCGCGTATCCGAGGCCCTATTCCGACGACCGCCCTGGACACCTGTTCTAGGCAGATCTGGGGCCAATTCGAGTTTTCCGCCCGCGAGCCGATGGGAGGAGTCGTGACTGCGACCCCGCCGCAACTGAGACTTCTTTTCATCGCTCTGGCCTGCGCTTGCGGCCTGCTGCTGGTGCCGCTCGCCGCGACTGCCACGGCGAAAAGCTGCAACGGCAAGCAGGTGACGATCATGGGCACCCCCGGCAACGACACGATCGTCGGCAAAGCCGCCAGCGACGTGATCTACGGCGGCGGTGGCGACGACGTCATCACCGGCGGGCCCAACGGCAATGACACGATCTGCGGCGGCCCGGGCAACGACTCGATCCACGCCGGCCACGGCTTCGACACCATCCTCGGCGAAGAGGGCGAGGACCAGCTCTTCGGCGAAACCGGCTCCGACATGATCGACGGCGGCGCCGGCGACGACACCCTCAACGGCGCCAAGGGCGCCGACGCCCTCCATGGCGGTCCCGGCAACGACGCGCTGCTCGGCGCCAAGGGCCCGGACACGCTCACCGGCGACGCCGGCTCGGACTTCATCGACGGCCAGCAGGGCAGCGACGAGATCGACGGCGGTGGCGACGGCGACCAGCTCTTCGGCGACAAGGGCAACGACCAGGTCGAAGGCGGCGCCGGTGACGACAAGGTCGACGGCGGCGCCGGCGATGACAGCAGCCTCGACGGCGGCGGCGGCTCCGACACGGTCGTCGGCGGCGCCGGCACCGACAACGCCGACGGCGGCGAGGGCGACGGCGACGTCGTCCGCGGCGACGCCGGCACCGACTCCCTTGCCGGCGGCGGCGGAGGCGACGACATCGTCTCCTACGCCACCGCCACCCGCGGCGCCGTCCAGGTCAGCCTCGCCTCCGAGAAGGCGAAAGGCGACGGGCACGACGACCTCAGCGGCTTCGAGGACGTGGTCGGCTCGCCGCAGGGCGACACGATCGTCGGCGACGGCAACGCCAACAAGCTCGACGGCGGCGTCGGCGACGACACGCTCGAGAGCGGCGGCGGGGGCGGCGTCGCCTATGGCGGCCCCGGCACCGACAGCTGCAGCGGCTTCTCGATCGAAGACTCCTGCGGGCCGGAAACGGGCCCGCCCCCGGGTGCCGCCTTCGTGATCCTCAACCAGGGCCTCGACGGCTCCAGCCTCGTGGTCCAGGGCGGCAGCGGCAACGACCACATGCAGATCTCCCACAACGGCGGCTGGGCGGTCAGCGACGACCAGCCGGTCTACGCCGGCGACGGCTGCGAAAACCCCGGCGGCAGCACCGCCTCGGTCAACTGCGCCGGCGAAGCGGCCCTGGTCGTGGTCACCGGCGGTGACGGCGACGACGAACTGACGGTCGGCGCCAGCGTCCCCAGCAGCGCTAAGGTGCGGATCAACGGCAACGCCGGCAGCGACCATCTCGTCGGCGGGCCCGAGGACGACGTCCTCGAAGCGGGCGAGAACTACAACAGCCCCAACAACGGCAACGACGTCCTCTACGGCAACGACGGCAACGACGTCCTCTACGCCGACCCCGGCGGCGACCAGCTCAACGGCGGCCCCGGCGAGGACCTGCTGGTCTCCTCGGTCCCGACCTGCCAGGGCCATCGCTACGACGGCGGCCCCGGCGAGGACACGGTCTCCTACGCCCGCTCGAACGACAATCTGCGGATCACGTTGGGCGGCAGCGGCGGCCCCGAGGGCTGCGGCAACCCCGACCAGATCCTCGGCGACAACGAGAGCCTCGAGGGATCCGACGGCAACGACGTGCTGACCGGCGACAACGGCGAGAACAGCCTGCTCGGCCACCTCGGCGCCGACACCTTCTTCGGCCGCGGCGGCGACGACTTCATCGACGCCGCCGACGGCCAGCGCGACAAGGGAATCGTCTGCGGCGGCAACGACGACGAAGTGGTCAAGGACAGCGCCGACCCGACCTCGGGCTGCCCGGGCTCCTCAGGCGGCGCCGCCGGGCGCCGCGGCCGCCAGCACTAGGCCCTTAGGCCCTCTCAGAACCCCTCCTCGCCGAGCAGCGGCACGAAGCGGCAGGGGCCGAGGGACTCCGTCTCGACCCCGTCGCTGCGGCGGCGCAGCAGCGTCAGCAGATCGGTCTCCCCGTCCTGGTTGATCGGGATCACGAGGCGGCCACCCTCGGCGAGCTGCTCGATCAGGGCCGGCGGCACCGCCGGGGCGGCGGCGTGGACGGCGATCGCCGCGAACGGCGCCCGCTCGGGGACACCGAGGCTGCCGTCGCCGACCGCCAGCTCGACGTTGGCGACCCCGAGCTTCGCCAGCGCCTCCCGCGCCGCCAGCGCCAGCGAGCCATGCCGCTCGATGCTGACCACCTCAGCCGCCAGGCGGGCCAGCACGGCGGCCGAGTAACCGGAGCCGGTGCCGACCTCGAGCACCCGCTCCTCGCCGCGCAGCTCCAGCGCCTGGCAGATCGCGGCGACGATCCAGGGCTGGGAGATCGTCTGCCCCCGGGCCAGCGGCAGGGCCGAGTCGGCGTAAGCGCGGTGGCGCTGGCGCGCCGGCACGAAGGCCTCGCGGGGCACCGCGCCCAGCGCCGCCAGCACCCGCTCGTCCTCGATGCCATGGCCGCGCAGCTGCCGCTCCACCATCCTCGCGCGGAGGCTGGCGAAGTCGGCCACGGTCAGAAGATGTAGTTGCCGAGCTTGCCCGAGTCCAGCACGGTGACCCGGCCACGGCCGGAGCGGACGACGCCGGCTCGCTCGAGGTCGGCGAGGAAGCGGCTGACGCTCTCGCGCGAGGTGCCGGCGAGCTGGGCGAGGTCGGCCTGGTTCATCCGGATCGTCACCTCTCCCCCCTCGCCGCTGCGGGTTTCGGAGACAAGCTGGGAGAGGACGCCGGCGACGCGGCTGGGCACGGTCTGGAAGGACTGGCGCGAGATCCGCTCGTTGGCCGCGCGCAGGCGCCGGACCAGGGCCGCGACCAGCTTCAGCGAGATCTCCGGGTGGCGGGCGAGCAGGCCCTTGACGTCGGTCGCCGGCAGCGCCAACAGCTCGCCGTCGCTGAGCGCTTCGGCGCTGGCCGAGCGCAGGTCGCCGTCGAGCATCGCCAGCTCGCCGAAGACCTCGCCGGGGCCGAGCGTGGCGAGCGTGATCGCGCGCCCGTCGGAATGCTCCCGGGTGACGCGGAAGCTGCCCTCGCGGACGATGTAACAGGCGTCGGAACGGTCGCCCTCGTGGAAGACACGGGTGCCGGCGGGGAAGGAGCGGGGCACGGCGACGCGCGAAAAACGCTCCAGCTCCTCGGCTTCGAGATCGGCGAAGAGCGGGACGCTGCGCAGCAGCTCGGCGCTGGTCTCGACCCCCTCCATACGGTGATTATCCCAGCGCGGCGAATTCTGCCTAGGCGCTGGCGGTCAATTTGCGCGGGCCGCGGCTGAAGCCGGCGCCAATCAGCGCCTCCTCGTGGCCGCAGCCGATCACCGCTGCGCCATCGAGCTTCTCGATCGCCAGCTTCTTCAGCTGGCCGGCGGAGACGGCGTCGGCGAGCGCCCGCATCGCCGCTTCCAGCTCCGCCCCCTCGATCCGCTGCAGGCGGAGGATGCCGCGGCCGCCGCGCTCGAGGAAGACGACCGGCTCGCCGTCGCGGGTCAGCAGGTGGGCGCCGGGGGTGCGGCCGGGGCGGCGGCCGCCCTCGAGCTTCGGCCAGGGCAGCGAGGCGCCGTAGGGGTTGGCCGGGTCGGTGGCGGCGAGCAGCAGGTAGGAGCCGTTGGCTTCGGGCAGCGAGCGCAGGCGCTCGACCGCGCCGGGGAGGGCGAACTGGGCGCCGCCGAGGCCCTCGACGAAGTAGCCGCGGCGGGCGGTGCCGAGCAGCTCGAGGTTGCCCAGCTCCGAGTAGAGGGTGGCGAAGCCGCCGGGGACGCCCTCGGCCAGCACGGTCTCGCGGGTGACGATGCCGTAGCGCTCGAGCATCAGCTCGGCCTGGGCGCGGAGGCGGGCGCCGGGGCCGGGGGCGTTGGCGAAGAGCGGCGCGGTCAGCGACCAGCGGCCCTGGACGGCGGCGCCCGCGTTGGCGCGGCGGCGGGCGAAGCGGCGGCCGTGGCGGTCGGCCGACTGGACCGCGCGCAGGCGCGGCGCCCGCAGCGGCGAGAAGGCGTCGTTGGTGACGCCGCCGGTCCAGGCCAGGTCCCAGAGGGCGTTGTGCAGCTCCTCGGCGGGGTGGTCGAGGTCGGCCAGCAGGTCGAGCCAGAACGAGGGGCCGGCGGCGAGGCGCTCGCGGATCGCCTCGTGGACCTCGCCCGCGGGCGCCTCGAGCTTGGCGTTGGCCGGCGGCGGCCCGGCCAGGCGCACGTCCTCGCGGAAGTAGAGGGCGACGCGGCCGTCGCTGCGCCCGAGCGCGCCGGCCCCGATCCAGACCAGCTCGCCGCTGGTGCAGAGCTCGTCGAGCCAGCTCGGCGAGTAGGCGCCGAGCCGGCGCGGCAGCACGTCCCCCTCCCACACTTTCGGGGTCAGGGCGACCCCCTGCAGCGGCACCAGCGCCTCGCGCAGGCGGTCGGGGCCAGCGCCGGCGCGGCGGAAGGCATCGACGTTCTGCCAGCTCGGCAGGAAGCGGGCCAGCTCGGTGGTGTCGGCGGCCTCGACCTCCTTGCGCAGGCGGGCGAGGCTGGCGCGGCGGACCCGGCGCAGGACTTCGGAGTCGCACCACTCGCGCTCGGTCCCCTGCGGCAGCAGCTCGCCGCGGACCATCGCCCCTTCGCTCTCGAGCTCGCGCAGGGCCGGCGAGGGGTCGACCCCGTAGCGCTCGGCCAGGCGCGCGGTCGGGAAGGGGCCGTGGGTGCGGGCCCAGCGCCGGACCAGGGCCCGCATCGCGTCGGGGTGGTCCTCGAGGAAGGTCTCCGGCAGCCCGCCCGGCGGTGGCACCCCGAGCGCGTCGCGGTAGAGACCGGCGTCCTCGGCGGCGATGTAGCGCTCCTCGCCGGCGATCCGGACCTTGGCGATGCGGCGCTCGGCGACCAGCTTCTCCAGCATCGACTTGGCGGAGTAGCCCTCCGTCACCCGCTCCTCGCACTCGGCGGCGGTCATGTCGCCGAGGTTGCGCAGCAGCTGCTGCAAGGCGTCGCGGTCGCCGGCGCGGCCGGCCTCGGTGCGGTGCTGGAGCTGCTCCTCGACCTCGACCAGGGCCTCGGGGTCGATCAGTTCGCGCAGCTCCTCCTGGCCCAGCAGCTCGCGCAGGAGGTCGCGGTCGAGGGCCAGCGCCGCCGCCCGCCGCTCGGCGTTGGGCGTGTCCCCCTCGTACATGTGGGTGGCGACGTAGTCGAACAGCAGCGAGGAGGCGAAGGGCGAGGCGGTCGGGGTTTCGACCTCGACCAGGC
The DNA here is from genome assembly GCA_035995325.1 of Solirubrobacterales bacterium. GTDB lineage: Bacteria > Actinomycetota > Thermoleophilia > Solirubrobacterales > 70-9 > VAYN01. Next base: position 923 of record DASYKN010000095.1, on the reverse strand, counting down.
CGATCTGGCGCGAGTGCAGCTTGGTCAGCAGATCGCCCAGCGCCGGCAAGTCGAGCACGTCCTGCAGGCACTCGCGGTAGGTCTCGAGGATGACCGGGAAACGGGGGAAGTCCCGCGCCACCTCGAGCAGGCTCTGCGACTTCAGCCGCTGCTGCCAGAGCGGCGTGCGCTTGCCGGGGTAGGCGCGCGGGATCAGCAGCGAGCGGGCGGCGTTCTCGCGGAAGCGGGCGCCGAACAGGGCCGAGCCCGAGAGCTCGGCGACGATCAGATCCTCGATCTCTTCCGGGTCGATCAGGACGAGGTCGGCGGGCGGCGGCTCGTCGGCGTCGGGGAGGTGGATGACGATGCCGTCGTCGGACCAGATCGCGTCGGCCTCGAGGCCGCGCTCGTTGCGGATCTTCGCGGCCAGCGCCAGCCCCCAGGCGGAGTGGACGCGGCCGCCGAAGGGGGAGAGGATGCAGAGCCGCCAGTCGCCGATCTCGTCGCGGAAGCGCTCGACCACGATCGTCTCATCAGAGGGGACGACACGGGTCGCCTGCTGCTGCTCGCGCAGGTAGGTGACGAGGTTGTTGGCGGCGCGCGGGTCGAGGTCATAGTCCTTGGCCAGCTCCTCCGGCTCGCGCGAGACCGCCTCGCGGGAGAAGGCGCCGATTGCCCGCCCCAGCTCGGCCGGGCGGCCGATCCCGTCCCCCTTCCAGAAGGGGACGGCGCCGGGGGCGCCGGGGGCCGGGGTGACGATCACCCGGTCGCGGGTGATTTCCTCGATCCGCCAGGTGGTGGCGCCGAGCAGGAAGGTCTGGCCGGGGCGGGCCTCGTAGACCATCTCCTCGTCGAGCTCGCCGACCCGGCGGCCGTCCGGCAGGTTGACGCTGTAGAGGCCGCGGTCGGGGATCGTGCCGGCGTTGGTGACGACCAGCGAGCGC
>DASYKN010000094.1:0-35086 GCA_035995325.1 Solirubrobacterales bacterium | reverse complement strand
TAGATCCCGGCGAAGATCGTGAAGACCGAGCCGCCGAAGAGGACGAAGTGGATGTGGGCGACGATGAAGTAGGTGTCGGAGACGTGGATGTCGATCGGCACCATGCCCAGCATGACGCCGCTGATGCCGCCGATCGTGAAGGTGACGATGAAAGCGAGCGCGAACAGCATCGCCGTCGAATAGGTGTGGATCTTGCCGAAGTAGAGCGTGCCCAGCCAGGAGAAGATCTTGATCCCGGTCGGCACCGCGATCAGCAGGGTGGTGAGCATCATCGGCACCCGCAGCCAGCTGAACATGCCGGCGACGAACATGTGGTGGGCCCAGACCGAGTAGCTGAGGACGACGATCCCGATCAGCGCCAGGGCCATCAGGCGATAGCCGAAGATCGGCTTTCGGGCATGAGTCGATATGACCTCGCTGATGATCCCGAAGCCGGGCAACATCATGATGTAGACGGCCGGGTGCGAGTAGAACCAGAAGATGTGCTGGTAGCTGATGACGTCGCCGCCGGCCGCGAACTGGAAGAAGTTGGTGTGGAGGATGCGGTCGAAGAGGACCATGAACTGGGCACCGGCGATGAACGGGGTCGCAGCGACGACCAGCAGCGAGGTCGAGAGGTTGGCCCAGACCAGCAGCGGCATCCGCCAGAAGGTCATCCCCGGCGCCCGCATGGTGATGATCGTGACCAAGAAGTTGAGCGCGGTCGCGATCGAGGAAGCGCCGGCGAACTGGACGCCGAGGTTGAAGAACGACTGGCCCAGGGGCGCCCCGGTGGAGAGCGGCGCGTAACCGGTCCAGCCCGCGTCGAAGGCGCCGCCGGGGGCGAGGAAGCTGCCGATGAAGAGGATCCCGGCCAGCGGCAGCATCCAGAAGCTGAGCGCGTTGAGGCGCGGGAAGGCCATGTCCGGAGCGCCGATCATCAACGGCAGCACGTAGTTGGCGATGCCGGCGAAGACCGGGATCACGAAGACGAAGATCATCAGCACCGCGTGGGTGGAGAAGAGGCTGTTGTAGGCCGCCGCGTCGACGATCTGGGTGCCGGGCTGGGCCAGCTCGGCCCGGATCAGCATCGCCATCAGGCCGCCGACGAAGAAGAAGAAGAAGGTGGTGCAGATGTACTGGATGCCGATCACCTTGTGATCGGTGTTGAAGCGGAAGTAGTCCTTCCAGCTTTTGGCCCCGTGCTGGGAGTGGTCCTCGGGGATCGTCGGCATGCCGGCGGCCCAGCGCAGCCAGTAGTCGAAGCAGCCGAAGCCGGCGAGGAAGCCGAGCGGCGCCAGGATCAGCGGCACGACGATGTGCGGATAGCCGGTCTGTTCGGTCTGGTAGAGCGGCAGGTCGGAGATCGCCCGCAGGGCGATGACCAGTCCGAAGCCGAAGGCGCCAGCCAGGATCGCGCCGAGTGCGCCCCGAATCCACCCCGGTTGCTTGATCGCAGCCGTCATCCGTTCCCCTCCATTATGCCCCGCCCGCGTCGAGCGGCACCGGGTTGGTCTCCGTGTCCTGCGTGACCGACTGCATCAACGGCTGCGGGACTTTCTGTTTCAGGCTGGCGACCCATTCGCGGAATTTGGGCGCCGGCTCGACCACGACCTTGGCCCGCATCGAGGCGTGGCCGAAGCCGCAGAGCTCGGTGCAGATCAGCTGATAGGTCCCAACCTTGTCGGGCGTGACGATCGCGGTCGTCGTGATCCCCGGCACGTTGTCTTTCTTGATCCGCCACTCCGGCACCCAGAAGGAGTGGATCACGTCCTGGGCGTGCATCTTGAACTGGACCTGGCGGTTGACCGGGACGTGGAATTCGCCCTCCGACCAGGCCAGGTCCTTGCCCGGGTAGCCGAAGCTCCAGGCGTATTGCTGGGAGAAGACCTCGACCGTGAGCGGGTTCTTGGCCGGCTCTTCGATGTCGTTCAGCACCGACCAGCTGTAGCCGCCCGCGAAGAGGACGATCACGGTCGGGATCAGCGTCCAGGCGACCTCGAGCCGGGTGTTGCCGTGGATCGGCTCGCCATCGGATTCATCGCCCGGTTTGGCTTTGAATTTCCAGAGGGCGTAGAAGAGCATCACCATGACCAGCGAGAAGACGAAGGAGGAGAGGACGATCATCACGTTGAGCAGATCGTCGATCTTCGGCGCCGCGGTCGAAGCCTGCTGACCATCCCAGTTGATCGACACCATCACCGCGGACATGACCACGGTCAACGCAAGCGTGGCAGCGAGCATCTTCACTATTGGGAGGCGGCCGTACATGAGGCGGCGGGCATTCTATTGAAGCGGCGGCGGGAGGTTTTCCGCCTCAAATGACGCTCGGCACTAGCTAGCCGGGTCGGGGCAGCTCTTCGAGCTCCCCGGCGGCGGCCGCAAGCACTCCCCGAGCCACCCCCTCCCAGCTCCACAACCGCCCCACGGTCGCCACCAGAGCCGTTCGCGCCTGCTGCCGCGCCGGCTCCGGCAGCGACAGCCAGGCCTCGAGCCGCTGCGCGATCGCCTCGACCGCGCCGGGCTCGACCGGAAAGGAGGTGAGGCCGCCGACCTCGGGGGGCAGCGCCGCGGCGAGCTGACGGGAGACCTCGAGCATCCCCGAGTGCCCGGCCGAAACCGGCAGGCTTCCGCAGGCTGCGGCCTCGACCGCGACCATCCCGAAGGCCTCCGGGAAGGTGCTGGGCATCACCAGCGCCTCGGCCCGCGGCAGCAGCTCGGCGACCTCGTCGTGCTCCAGCCGGCCGACGAGGTCGATCGAACCGGCAATGCCTTTGGCGGCATCCAGATAGCCGGCCGGCGGGTCGGCGAGGAACGCGGAGAGGATCGGCAGCGCCCTCTCCTCCCCGCCCTCGAGCGCCCAGCCAAGGCGCGCGACCTCGCGCGCGTCCTCGAGATCGCCGCGGTCCAACGCGGCCAGCAAGCGCCGCAAACCGTCCTCGTACTCGCCGTACCCGGCGATCTGCAGACGTGCCTGCGGGTGCGCCGCTCGAACCAGCGGCCAGGACGCGATCAACAGATCGACCCCCTTGGAGACGATCAGCTTCCCGACGAAGACGACGAGGCCCGAACGTCGGGAGACGGAGGGGGAGGATCCTGCGGGCGAGGTTTTCGTTCTCGGACCCTCCCCCTCCGTCTCCAACGGGCGGAACGCGGAGATGTCGACGCCCGGAGGACCAAGGCGGGTCTTCTCTCTCAAGCTCGGGAGAGCGGGCAGCGCCGCCCAGAGCGACTCGGCGGTGTGGCCGGAGCCGACCAGGACTCCCGTGGCGGCGCGCATGCCCTCTTCGGCGTAGGGACGGAAGCGCGGGTGCGGTTTGACCGTGTACTCGAGCGCGGAGCCGTGGATCTTGGCGGCGAATGGTCCGATTTCGGCGCGGGCAAGGATCGCCGGGCCCATGACCAGGTGGTTGGCGAGGGCGGCGTCGACGCCGCCGACGGCGTCAGCGACCTCGCGCACGGCGGCGACGTTGGACTCGATGTAGCGGTCCAGCTCGGCCTCGGTCAGCTCGGGAAAGGCTTTGACCTCGAAGCCCTCGTAGGGGTCTTTGACGTAGACCGGGAGCAGGCCATGGATCTCGGGGTTGTGGATCTCGACCCCCTCGATCTTCACCTCGCGGTCCTGGCAGAGCAGATGGACCTCGTGGCCGAGCCGGGCCAGCGCCCGCGCCAGGTTGACGTTGTAGATGTTGCTGCCGGTGCCGCGCAGCATGTAGCCGTGGAAGAGAAGAACGCGCATCGCTGCCGCCCAAGCTAATAGTCTTCCCGGCGATGAACGCGAAGCAGCTCTTCAGGATGCGCGCCCCGGCCTCCGGCCGCGAGGCTCTCGCCCACGCCGAGCCCGGCCAGGTCTACGTCGATCGCGAGACCGGCGAGGAGATGGAGCCGGTGGCGATGGTGCTGCCGCTCGCCCCGTCGGCGTCCTCGCTCCCCCGCACCCCGGCGAACCTGCGCGCCTGCCGCCGCTGTGACCAGCTGATCGGGCTGGATGTCAGCGACTGCCCGCATTGCGGGCTGCGCCAGTCGGCGCTCTAGTTCCCCCGGCCGCCTAGATCGATCCGTTGAAGCGCCGCCAGACGATCGCGAGCGCGAGGAACCCGACCGTGATCAGGTAGGTGGCCCGCGCCCCTGCGCCGGTCAACGCAACGACCACGCACACCGGCAAGGCCAGAGCCATGCCATACGCAATCTCATTGCGGACAATACGTTTCATATCAGTAGCTTACCTGCACGATCAAGGCGACCAGGTGGAATGGACGATTCCGGCGACGACCCCCGCGGCGCCGGCCGTGGAGATCGGGAACCCCAGGCCTATCCGATCGGGAAACGGCGCTTCAACCTGAGGCAGGATTGCGGCAAGGAGGGCAAGGCCGAAAGACACCCAACGATGCTCATGCGCAATGGCGCAAGGGTGGCGCGCAAAGAATCAAGCTTCAGTGCGAGAAACGCCGGGCTTACGGCTTCTTGACCAGCGTCGCCGTGTAGAGCAGGCGGGCGTTGCTGTAGTAGCAGCCGTAGGTCTTGGTCTTGCCGACGCCCTGCTGGGGGTGGCCGCCCTGGATGTCTTCCTTGGAGGCGCAATGCTCGGGCAGGCGGCTGCCGCGCCAGGTGTTGTCGGCGTCGACGTTGAAGGCGAACATCGGCGCCCAGGTCGGGACCGTGAGCGCGACGACCTGGCCTTTGAGCACGGTCAGCGGGTGGTCGAGGGCGAAGACCGGGGTGCTGCCGAAGTAGGGGTTGAGGACCTCGAGCGGGCTCTGGCGCACGAGCGTGTACTGCGGCGGCTTCGAGCCTTCGACCGGGCGCAGGATGCCGATCCGCGCCTCCGAGGGCTTGCCGAGGAATTCGTCGAAGAAGCCGACCTCGTTGGAGGTGGTCGGCGATTCTACGGTCGAGGGCTTGGCGAGGGTGATCGACCAGGAGACAATCTTGCCTTCGAAGGGCGCCTCGTAGGGGCGGGCGACGCCGCCGGCAATCGCCTGGAAACCGGACACGTGGCCCTCGACGCGGCAGGGCGTGATCTCGACGTTGTTGACGATCTTGCCGGGGCATGAGGCCGGCGGGGTTTCCGAGGTCTGGCCCAGGACCACGACGCGCAGTGGCGCCGAGTCGGCGTCGCCGGGGTAGAGCGCGGCGACGAGGCCGACGAGCAGGCAGGCGGCTGCCGCCAGCGCCACCCAGGCGCGGCCGTTCCGGGTCGTGTTCTCGGTTAAGGGCATGAACTTGGACAAACACGGAGTCGGGACCCCGGTTGCGCCCGGATTCTGCCTCCCGGGGCAGAGGAATGCGCTGGAGCGGCGCCGCTTGCACGATCCCGGCCAATCGCCCCCGCTAGGGTTGCCAGCCGTGAACGCCCCCAACCCGACGCCGCGTGACAGCTCACCGGCGATAGCGGTATCGGGCCTGGAGCGGGCCTTCGGCGAGGTCCTGGCGGTGCAGGGAATCGACATCGCCGTCGCCGAGGGCGAAATCTTCGGCTTCCTCGGTCCCAACGGCGCCGGCAAGACGACCACGGTGCGGATGCTGACGACCCTGCTGCTGCCGACCGGCGGCAGCGCCACGGTCGCCGGCCACGACGTGATCAAGGAAGCACGGGCGGTGCGCGGCTCAATCGGCGTCGCCCTGCAGGAAGCGGCGCTGGACCCGCTGATGACCGGCCGCGAGCTGATCCGGCTGCAGGCGACGCTGCAGGGCCTGCCCACCGCCGAGGGCCGCCGCCGCGCCGACGACCTGCTCGAGCGGGTCGACCTGGCGGCGGCCGCCGACCGCCGCGTCGGCACCTACTCGGGCGGCATGCAGCGCCGGCTCGACCTGGCGGCGGCGCTGGTCCACGAACCACGGGTGCTGTTCCTCGACGAGCCGACGACCGGGCTCGACCCGGTCAGCCGCAAAACGATCTGGGAAGAGGTGCAGGCGCTGAACGACGACGGCACCACGGTCTTTCTCACCACCCAGTACCTGGAGGAGGCGGACCAGCTCGCCGACAACGTCGGCATCATCGACAGCGGCCGCATCGTCGCCGAAGGCACGCCGGAGGCGCTGAAGGAGGAAATCGGCAACCCCCACATCCAGCTGCAGCTGGCCCAGGGCTCGGTCGCCGAGGCGGAGGCGATCCTCGCCCCGGTGGGCAAGCTGCTGCCGTCCAAGGGCGGCAAGAAGGTCCTGGTCGAGGTCGAGAACGGCGCCGCCGACATCCCGCGGGTGGTGCGGGCGCTGGACGAGGCCGGGATCGCGGTCGAGGCGCTGGAGCTGGTGAAACCGACCCTCGACGACGTCTTCGTCGCCAAGACCGGCTACCACCTCGCGGAGGAGAGCGAGGAGAACGCCGAGCAGGAGTCGGTCGAGGCGTGAGCCAGCTGGCCGTCAACACTCGGGTGGTCAAGGCGCTGGGCATGCGCTCGATCCGCCAGACCTTTCGCCGCCCGCAGCTGATCGCGCCGATCATCGTCTTCCCGACGATCCTGCTGGCGATCCAGACCGGCGGCGCCGGCGCGGCGGTCGAACTGCCGGGCTTCCCGCCGGTCCAGAGCTTCCTCCAGTTCATGCTGGCCGGGGCGATGATGCAGTCGCTGATGCTGGCCGGCAACAGCGGCGGCATCGCCCTCGCGGTCGACATCGAGATGGGCTTCACCGACCGCCTCTTCTCGGCCCCGATCCCGCGCTTCGCGATCGTCCTCGGGCGGCTGGCCGGGACCGCGGCGCTGGGCCTCTTCGGCGCCCTCTGGTTCCTGGCGATCGGGCTGGTCTTCGGGGCGGAGATCGAGAGCGGCGTCCCCGGCGCGCTGCTGGCGATCGCGCTCGTCACCGCGGCGGCGATGGCGGTCGGCGGCATCGGCGCCGCGATCGCGCTGCGGACCGGCAGCGCCAGCGTCGTCCAGGGCCTTTTCCCGCTGGTCCTGGTCGTCCTCTTCATCTCCTCGGCCTTCTTCCCCCAGGAACTGATGATCGAGCCGGCGAAGACGATCGCTCAGTACAACCCGCTCAGCTTCATCGCCGAAGGGGTGCGCGAGCCGATGATCTCCGGCATCGACGCCGCCGACACCCTCTACGCGGTGCTGGCGATCCTCGGCATCGTCGTCCTCGGGCTGGTCCTCAGCGCCCGGGCGCTGCGCCACCGGCTGCGGGTGGGCTGATGGAGGCCGCAGTCGCGACCGCTCCCTGGCGCGCCAACCTGGCGACGATCGCCGCTCTGATGGCGCGGGCCAAGAACGAGCTGCTGCGGGTTCCGGGGGCGGCGATCCCCGGCGTGCTGGCGCCGACCATCTTCTTCCTCGGCCTCAATGGCGTCTTCGGCGCTCTGACCCAGCTGAACGGCTTCGAAACCGGCGCCTATGAGAGCTTCATCGTCCCGGTCAGCATGCTGCAGGGAGCCGGCTTCACCGGCGCCGCCGCCGGGGTCAACCTCGCCCGCGACATCGAACAGGGCTGGCTCGACCGCCTGCTCGTCTCCCCCGCCCCGCGCTGGGTGCTGCTGGCGGGGACCGTGCTGGCGGCGAGCGCGCGGGCGCTGATCCCGGCCAGCTTCGTGCTGGCGATCGCGCTGGCGCTCGGGGCCGGCTGGCCCGGCGTCGACGGGCTCCTGATCACCTTCTTCATGGTCGCCGCGATGGCCGCGGTCGCCGCCTGCTGGGGCTCGTTCCTCGCCCTCCGCTTCAAGAGCCAGTCGGCGGCGCCGCTGATGCAGGCCGGGATGATGGCGCTGATCCTCACCACCACCGCCTACGCGCCGCTGGCGCTGCTGCAGGGCTGGCTCCAGGACGTCGCCCGGGTCAACCCGGTCACCCAGGTCATCGAAGCCGCCCGCCAGGGGTTCGTCGGCAGCGTCACCTGGGCCGAAACCTGGCCGGGGCTGCTGGCCCTGGCCGGGCTGCTCCTCGTCCTCGGCGCCCTGGCCCTGCGCCAGATGCGCCGCACGGCGCTATGAGCGACGCCGCCGCCGCGATCGCCGAGACCGAGCGCGTCCTGCGACAGAACTGGCAGGAGGGCGAGCGGGACGGCATCCACTACCGCTACACGCAGCCGAGCCCCGGCCGCTACCCCTGGCAGTGGTACTGGGACTCCTGCTTCGCGGCGATCGTCTGGCGGCGCTTCGACCCGGCCCGGGCCCGGGCCGAGCTGGAGAGCCTGCTCGCCGCCCAGCGCCCGAACGGCTTCATCGGCCACACGATCTTCTGGGACGGGAAGGTCTCGCTGATCCGCTCGCTCTTCTACAACGTCACCTCGCGCAGCTCCTTCCAGACCGAGACGATCCAGCCGCCGCTGCTGGCCTGGGCCTGGCGGATCGCCGTCGGCGACCCCGCCGAGGAGCCGCGGATCGGCGCCCAGATGGACTGGCTCGCCGCCAACCGCGACCTCAACGGCGACGGCCTGCTCTGGATCCTGCAGCCGGACGAGTCCGGCCTCGACGCCTCGCCCAAGTTCGAACCGGTCTGGAGGCGGCGCTCGAACGGCCGCCTCGGCTTCCCGCTGCTGGTGCGGCGCAACCGCCAGCTCGGGTTCGACGCGAGGCGAGCGCTCGAGCGGGGCGAGCCGCTGCTCTGCGAGACGCTGGTCAACACGATGTGGTCGCTCTCGCTGCAGGCGCTGGGCCGGCCCTCGGCGACCCCGGCTCTGGTCGAGCGGCTCTGGGACGAGCGCCGGGGGCTCTTCCTCGACGAGGCCAAGCCGGGAAGGCTGCGGCCCGACGTCGTCACCTGGACCGCCTTCGCGCCGCTCGCCCTGCCCGACCTGCCGGAGGAGATCGGCCGGCGCCTGGTCGAGGAGCACCTGCTGAACGAGCGCGAGTTCCTCACCCCGGTGGCGCCGCCCTCGGTCTCCGCGGCGGAGCCGAGCTATGAGCCGGACGGCGGCCATGGCCCGATCCGCCGCTACTGGCGCGGGCCGACCTGGGTCAACTCCGCCTGGATGGCCTGGCTGGGGATGCGCCGGCTCGGCTACGAGGCCGAGGCGCAGCGCCTCGCCGACGGCCTGATCGCCGCCGCCGCCCGCGAAGGCCTGCGCGAGTACTACGACCCGCGCACTGGCGTGGGCCTGGGCGCAAAGGACTTCGCCTGGTCAGCCCTGATCGCCGAGCTGGCCGCTCCGGACGAGGGCGCGAAGACGAGTTATTTGTAGCGGTAGGTGATGCGACCTCGGTCGAGGTCATACGGCGAAAGCTCGATCTTGACGCGGTCGCCGGGGAGGATGCGGATGTAGTGGCGGCGCATCTTGCCCGAGATGTGGCCCAGCACGTCGTGGCCGTTGTCCAGTTTGACCCGGAACATGGTGTTGGGGAGAGCCTCGGTGATCTCCCCCTCCATTTCGATCTTTTCCTCTTTGGCCATGCGGCGGGCAGCGTACCTGACCCGGCCTGCCCGAGGCGACGCTCCCTGCCTGGGTCAGGCGTTCTCGGCCGTCCACTGGAGCCAGTTGCGGGCGTGCCCGAGGGCCGCCGAGCGATCGGCAACCTCCCCCGCGTACTGCGCCGCCTCGAGCTCGGCGAGCAGCTTCCCCAGCTGCGGCCCGGGCTCGATTCCCAGCTCGCGGGCCAGCTCGTCGCCGTCGAGCAGCGGCGCCGGCGGCCCGTCGCGGCGCCAATCGAGCGCGGCGGCGATCATCTGCCGGGCGAGCGCCAGGTGCGCCTCGACCATCTCCGGGCTGGCCAGCGGGCCGGCGCCACGGGCCGAGAGGCGGTCGGCGACGGTGAGCAGGGTGACGTCGACCCCGACCGGCTCGGTCGCCCGCAGGTACTCGTGGACGCGCCGGAGGGGCAGCGGCATCTCGGGGATGAGGAAGCCGAGCCGCAGGTGGTGGAGCGTCAGCCCCTGCAGGTGGCGGCTGAGGCGGCGGCTGCTGCGCAGGCGCTTGCAGATCTCGGCCACCACCTCGGCGCCGACGCTGTCGTGGCCGCGGAAGCCGACGAAGCCGTCGCGTTCGGCCCGGGTCGCGGGCTTGGCGATGTCGTGGAAGAGGGCGCCGAAGCGCAGCGCCGTGCCCCGGCTCATCTCGTCGGCCAGGGGCTCGGCCAGCAGCGCCGCCACTTCCCCAGCGCGCTCGCCGGCGAAGCGGTCGAGGTCGGCCTCGACCTCGAGCGTGTGCTCCAGCACCGCCAGCGTGTGGCCGTGGACGTCGAGGTGGTGGTTGGGGCCCTGTTCGACCCCGCGCAGGCTCTCCAGCTCCGGCAGGACCACGGCGGTCAGCGCCAGCTCGTCGAGCAGCGCGAGCCCGCGCAGGGGGTCGGGGCCGCCGAGCAGCTGCCGCAGCTCGGCCAGCTGGCGCTCGCCGGCCGGCTCGGCCGCCCGTGGCGCCGCGGCCCGGGCGAGGGCGACGGTGCCGGCGTCGATCTCCAGGCCCAGCTCGGCGGCCAGCCGGGCCGCGCGCAGCAGCCGCAACGGGTCCTCGAGGAAGCTGCGATCGCCGACCGCGCGCAGCGACCCGCGCCCGAGGTCGCCGAGCCCGTCGAAGGGATCGATCTCCTCGCCGCCGGCGAGCGGCACGGCGACGGCGCCGACGGTGAAGTCGCGCGCGGCCAGATCGGCCTCGATGCTGCCGCCCCGCAGGGCGGTGACGTCCACCTGCCAACCGTCGCTGCCGGCGGCGGCGACGCGCCAGGTTCCGAACTCGGCCGAGAGCTCGAAGGCATGCTCTCCCAGCGCCGCGGCGATCGCCTTCGCCGCCTTGCCGGGGTCGCCGGCGGCGGCGAGGTCGAGGTCGGAGACGCCCTTGCCGAGGGCGGCGTCGCGCACGGCGCCGCCGACGATCCAGGCGCCCTCCGCGCCCGCGAGCGCACGCTGGGCGGCCCGCACCAGCGGCGAGGCGAAGAGGCGATCGGAGACGTTGGCGAGTTTGTCGCTCATGCGGCTACGAAGGCGCCAATCACGCTGCCCGTCGCGGCACCCTGGCCGAGATCCCGCAGGTGACCTCGTAGTTGATCGTGTCGAGCCGGGCCGCGACCTCCTCGGCGCGGATCGCGTCCTCGCCCTGGGCGCCGATCAGCACCGCCTCGTCGCCGGGCTCGACCTCGGTCTCGGGACCGAGGTCGATCGTCACGTTGTCCATCGAGACGGTTCCGACCAGCGGCCGGCGGCGGCCGCGGACGAGGACCTCGGCGTTGTCGCTGAGGCCGCGCCGGACCCCGTCCCCGTAGCCGATCGGGACCACTCCGACCCAGGTCTCGGCCGGCGCCCGCCAGCACTGGCCGTAGCCGGCGCTGTCCCCGGCCGCGAAGCGCTTGACGTCGGCGACGTAGGAGCTGAGCGAGAGCGCGGGGGTCAAGCCACGCTCGGCGGGATCGCCCTGGAACGGGTCGAGGCCGTAGACGGCGACGCCGCAGCGGGCCATGTCGAAGTGGGAGCTGGGCTCGCGGAAGACGGCGGCGCTGTTGGCGGCGTGGGCGATCGCCCCGGGGAACTCGGCCTTGACCGCGGCGGCGACCTGCTCGAAGCGCCCCAGCTGCTCCGCGAAGAAGGGCGAGTCGGGTTCGTCGGCAGTGGCGAAATGGGTCCAGACGCCGGCCAGCTGCAGGCTGGGATCGGCATCGCAGGCGCGGGCCAGCGCCAGCACCTCGGCCGGGTCGGGGTTGCCGAGCCGGCCCATGCCGCTGTCGAACTTGACATGGACCCGGGCCGGCCGGCCCTGGGCGCGGGCGCGGTCGGCGAGCAGGCGGCGGAAGCCCTCGCGCCAGACCGCGACCTCCGAGCCGGCGGAGAGGACGATGTCGACCTCCGTCGCGGTCAGCGCCCCCATCGTCAGCAGGGGAATGTGCTGGAGCCGGCGCCCGACCTGTTCGGCCTCGACCGCGGTCGCCACCGCCAGGCGGGTGGCCCCGCCGGCCAGCGCCGCGTTGGCGCAGCCGTCGGCGCCGTGCCCATAGCCGTCGGCCTTGACCACGGCGCAAAGCTCGGCCCCGTCGCGCAGCTCCGCGGCGAGCTTGGTGCAGTTGGCCCGAATCGCATCGAAGTCGATCCGGGCGACCGCCCGCTCCATCGGGCTACTCGTCGACCAGCGCGGCGAGGGCATCGGCCCTCGTGACCATGCCCGCCAGGCGCCCGTCGGCGTCGACCACAGGGAGATGATTGTGGTGCTTGTCGGCGATCTTCTTGGCGACCCGGTCGGCCGCTTCGTAGTCGTGGGCCACGATCGGGTCGGCCGTCATCAGCTCGGAGACTTTGGTCGCGAAGGCCTTGTCGAGCCGCTTCTCGAAGCCCTTCATCGAGCCGACGAAGACGATCCCGCCCATGATGTTGAGGTAGTGAGGGAGGTGCAGATCCGACTCCTCGTCGCTGAGGATCAGGTCCGACTCGCTGACGATGCCGACCACCTTGCGGTCCTCGTCGACCACTGCCACCGCGCCCATGTCCGTCTTCGCCAGCAGGTCGATCGCCCGACGGGCGTCGTCCTCCGGGGAGACCGCGGGCACGTCGGCGTTCATGATGTCGGCAGCCGTCTTCACTGGAGCGAGATTATTCGACCCGCTGGTCGGGCCGCAGGCCCAGTGCGATCGCGTCGATCACGTCGCTGGCGATCACCGACTCGGCGGCGCCGACCCGGGTGGCGGCGGCGCGGCCGGCGCGCGCGTGGGCGAACACGGCAGCGCAGGCCGCGGCGAAGGGCTCGAGACCGCGGGCGAGGAGCGCCGCGGTCAGCCCTGAAAGCACGTCGCCGCTGCCGGCGGTGGCAAGGGCCGGGGCCGACAGCGCGTTGACCGCGACCCGCTCGCCGTCGCTGACGATCGTGTCGTCGCCCTTGAGGACCACCACCGCCCCACTCGCCCTGGCCGCCTCGCGGGCGCAGGCCAGGCGGTGGGCGCCGATCTCCTCGGCGCCGCGCCCGAGCAGCCGGCCCAGCTCGCCGGCATGGGGCGTGAGGACGGTCGGCTGCTCTCGCGCCGCGATCAGCCGCAGCTCGCCGGCAAAGGCGTTGAGGCCGTCGGCGTCGATCACCAGCGGCGCCGCGATCGCGGTCACAACCTCGCGGGCCAGCTCGACGCTGCCGGGGTCGCGGCCCATGCCGGGCCCCAGGACCCCGGCCGCGGCGCGCTCGAAGGCGCGCAGCAGCGCCTTGGCCGAGGCCGGGACCAGGCGGCCGTCGCCGCCCGGGCAGCCGACCGACATCACCTCCGGCTCGCCCGCTTCGAAAACGGGCTCGAGGTCGGCCGGGACCGCGACCGTCGCATATCCCGCCCCCGCCCTGATCGCCGCCAGCGAGGACATCCGCACGGCGCCGGTGAGGCCGCGCGAGCCGCCGGCGATCGCCACCTGCCCGGAGCTGAACTTGGTCGAGCGAGGCCCGCGGCCCGGGGCCAGGGAGAGGACCGAGGGATCGATCGTCCCCCCCGCCGGCTCGCTCGGCGCCCCGGCCGGGATCCCGATCGGCACCACCCGCAGCTCGCCGCAGTGCCACTTGCCGGGGGCGATCCGCTGCCCCAGCTTGGCGGCGTGGAAGCTGACGGTCAGGTCCGCCTCGACGGCGACGCCCTCGACCTCGCCGCTGGAGGCGTCTACCCCGGAGGCGATGTCGCAGGCGACGACCGGCGCCCCGCAGCGGTTGATCGCTTCGATCGCCGCCACGGCCGGCTCGCGCGGCGCGCCGGCGAAGCCGGTGCCGAAAATCGCGTCGACGACCGCGCCGGCTCCGGCGAGCCAGGCGTCGAGGTCGGTTGGCGGCGCCTCCGACCAGAGGCCCGCGGTCTCGGCCTCGAACCCGAGCCGGCGCAGCTGCCGGGCGGCGACCTCGCCGTCGCCGCCGTTGTTGCCCTTGCCGCAGACGATCCGCACGGGGCCCTGCGGCGCCAACCCGGCGACCGCCTCCGCCAGCGCCGTGCCGGCGGCCTCCATCAGCTGTGGCGAGGGAATCCCCTGCTCCTCGATCGCCCAGCTGTCGACCGCCCGAATCCCCTCGGCGTCATACAGCGGGGTCAGCCAGGACTCCATCCCGACCAGCCTAACCGTGGCCTACTACGCCTGGACGACCGCCACCGCGGCGGCGTTCTCACGCGAGTGGGTGAGCGAGATCGCGACCTTCCGCTCACCCGCTGCCGCGGCCGCGCGCCCGGAGAGCCGCACCGTCGGCGGCTCGCCGGCGACGACCTCGATCTCGCCGAGCCCGAAGCCGCCGCCCATCCCCAGTGCCTTGACCACCGCCTCCTTGGCGGCGAAGCGCGCCGCCAGGTGCCGGCCCGGCCGCGCCCGCGCCGCCGCGTACTCGCGCTCGGCCGCGGTGAAGACGCGCTCAGCCAGGCGCGGGTAACGCTCCAGGGCCAACTCCAATCGGTCTATCTCGAGCAGATCGATGCCGACGCCGGCCACGGCCGGGGCGGCTACTTGCCGATGCCGGCGATCAGCTTCGCCGTCGCCAGTTCGCCGTCGGAGCCGGAGCCGATCGCCAGATAGTCGATCTTCTCCAGGTAGGGCTTCGCTTCGAGGAAGCCTTCCTGTTCGTCGGCCGGGACCAGCGCCGAGGCCAGGGTCAAGGCGGCGGGGCCGTCGACGAAGCCGCTGATCGGGGTGCCGCCGAGGGAGCTGACGGCTTCCTTGTAAGTCGGGTCGTCGGCGAGCGTGGAGCCGGAGCTTGAAGCCAGCGCCTGCGTCGCCGCCGGCAGGCCGTAGGCGATCGCGATCTTTTCGCCCTTGGCGGCGATCACCAGCGGCTTTGGGCCGAGGTCGGCGCTGCGGATCGAGAAGCCGCTGAGGTTGCCGGAGAGGACGGTGATGCCAGGCGTCTGCGTGGCGCGCAGCAGCAGCGCGATGTTGGCGACCGTGTTGGTCGCTTCGTTGGCGTCCTTGGTGGTCAGCACCGCGGCGCCGCCGAGGCTGCTTTCGCTGTTGCCGGTGGCGAAGACCCCGAGGTCGCCGACCGAGGCGGCGATCTTTTCGACGTCGATGCCGGCTTTCTTCAGGCCGCTCTTGAATTCGTGCGGCGGCACCTCGCCGGGAACGCCCTTGGCGTCGAGTTCGTCGATCGCTTCGCCGAGTCGGTTGCCGAAGTCCGAAGAGGCGATCGCCGCGAAGGAGTCGGCGGGCAGCGAGCCGAGCAGCTCGGAGGCGTCGCCGCTGGGCGGGTTGTCGCCGCTGACGTTGGAGCTGACGTCGATCTCGACCTGGTCGGCGCCCGGGATCAGGCTCGCGGTCGCGGTCGCGTTCTCGGGATCGATCCCGGCGCTGTCGAAGAACTGCTGCTCGTTGGCGTCGATCTTGCCGCCCGCCTGGTCGATCAGGGCGCCGATGTCGACGAAGACGTCGGCGAAGCTGCCGCTGGGAGCGGCGTCGAAGGTGCTGGCGAAGTCCTCGCCGTCGGCAAGGGATTCGCCCTCGGAGGCGTCGACCATCTGTTTGAAGGTCGCTTCGTCTTCGGTCACGGCGATGAAGTCGCCGATCACGCCGATCGCGGTGCCTTCGTCCTCCTCGACCTTGAAGTCGACCCCTTCGTAGGAGGCGTCTTCGACCGGTTCGTCGCCGGACCCGGCCTGGTCGTCGATGAAGTTCTGGGTGGCGTCGGTGTCGGTGCTTTGGACCGCGAAGCCGTAGCCGGTGAAGTCGTCGCCGTCGTAGTTCTGGAAGGAGAGGCCGCCCTCTTCTCCCAGCCACGGCTGGACTTCGGTCGCGTAGTCGAATTCTTCGCCGGAGGAGCTGGCCGAGTCTTCAAGCTCGGAGACGATCGTGGCGCCGAGGTCGTCGATGCCCCCGATGCTCTTGGCCAGCGATTCGACGTTGGCCTTCAACTCGCCTTCGGGCTGCACCGCGACCTGGATGTAGACGGGCGCTTTCGGCGGCGTCAGCGTCGCCGGATCGGCGCCGGAGCCGTCGCTGCTGCCACCGCAGCCAGCGGCGGCGAGGGCGATCAGGGCGGTCGCGGCGGCGACCATGAGGAGGAGACGGGCCTTCACGGGACGGCGCATCCTAGCGGCGCGATTGGATCGGATCACTCGACCGTCACGGTCTTGGCCAAATTGCGGGGTTGGTCGACGTTGAGGCCGCGGGCGCGGGCGATGTCGTAGGCGAGCAGCTGCAGCGGCAGGATCGCGACGATCGGCTGCAGGATCCAGTCGGTGGCGGCCACCTCGATCGTCTCGTCGGCGACTTCCGCCGCGCGCTCTCCACCGGCGGTGGCGATCGCGATCGTCTGGGCGCCGCGGGCGCGGACCTCCTCGACGTTGGAGAGGACCTTCTCCAGGACCGGGCTGTCGGTGGCGATGCAGACGACCGGGGTCGACTCGTCGAGCAGGGCGATCGGGCCGTGCTTCATCTCCCCCGCCGCGTAGGCGTCGGTGGGGATGTAGGAGACCTCCTTCAGCTTCAGCGCCCCCTCGAGGCAGACCGGCAGGCCGATGTGGCGGCCGAGATAGAGGAAGAAGTTCTGGTCGCTGTGGGCGGCGGCAGCGGCGCGAACCGGCTCCTCGACCGCCGCCAGCGTCTCCTCGACCTTCGACGGCAGCGCCTTCAGCCCGGCGACCAGCTCGGCGATCCGGGCCGCGGGGAGCGACCCGCGCAGCTCGGCCAGGCGCAGCCCCAGCAGGTACATCGCCGCCACCTGGGCGAGGAAGGTCTTGGTCGCCGCCACCCCGATCTCGAGCCCGGCCCGGGTGTAGAGGACTGCGTCGGCGTCGCGCGTGGCCTGGCTGCCCATAATGTTGGTCACCGTCAGCACCTTGGCCCCGGCCTCGCGAGCCAGGCGCATCGCCGCCAGCGTGTCGGC
This sequence comes from Solirubrobacterales bacterium, assembly GCA_035995325.1. Taxonomy (GTDB): domain Bacteria; phylum Actinomycetota; class Thermoleophilia; order Solirubrobacterales; family 70-9; genus VAYN01. The sequence goes on along the minus strand of DASYKN010000094.1, from coordinate 18,436 downwards.
GGTCTCGCCGGACTGGGTGATGCCGACGACGAGGTCACCGGGCCCGATGACCGGGTTGCGGTAGCGGTACTCGGAGGCGACGTCCATCTCGACCGGAACCCGCGCCCACTCCTCGATCGCGTAACGGCCGATCAAGCCGGCGTGGTAGGAGGTCCCGCAGGCGACGATCACGATCCGTTTCAGGCCGCGCAGGAAATCGTCGTCGAGGGCGACGTCGGAGAGGTCGACCCCCTCGTCGCCGGGCAGGCGGTCGGCGAGCGTCTCGGCGACGGCGTCGGCCTGTTCGTGGATCTCCTTCAGCATGAAGGTCTCATAGCCGCCCTTCTCGGCGGCGTCGGCATCCCAGGTGACCTCTTCGGAGGCACGCTCGATCGGGTTGCCGTCGGTGTCGGTGACCCGCACGCCGCCGGCTTCGATCTCGACGATCTCGCCGTTTTCGATCGGCACCGCGACGCGGGTGTGGGCGAGGAAGGCCGGGATCGCGGAGGCGAGGAAGGTCTCGCCCTCGCCGACGCCGGCGACCAGCGGGCACTCCTTGCGGGCGCCGACCAGGCGCTGGGGCTCGTCGGCGTGCATGGCGACGAAGGCGTAATGGCCGCGCAGCTCGGCGTAGGCGCCGCGAACCGCGGCGGCGAGGTCGCCGTCGTAGTGGGCGGCGATCAGGTGGGCGACGACCTCGGCGTCGGTCTCGGAGGTGAACTCCTCGCCCTCGGCCTGCAGGCGCTTGCGCAGGCTGGCGTGGTTCTCGACGATCCCGTTGAGGACGATGTGGACCTTGCCCGAGCTGTCGTCGTGCGGGTGCGCGTTCTCCTCGGTGACGCGGCCATGGGTGGCCCAGCGGGTGTGGGCGACGCCGGTGTTGGACGGCGGCAGGGCGCCGGCTCCGTTTTTGGCCCGCTCGGCGACGGCGGCGCGCAGGTTGGCGAGGTTGCCGACCGCATGGACGCTCTCGACCTCGCCGTCTTCAAGCACGGAGAGGCCGGCCGAGTCATAGCCGCGGTATTCGAGCTTTTCCAGCCCCGAGAGCAGCAGCTCCTCACAGGGGCGGCCGCCCACGTATCCGACGATTCCGCACATCAGGGCGAGTAAGAGTAAAGGGCGGGGTAGCTCAGGACAGCTCTTGACGCACGATTGCGACGAGGCGACCGCAGACCGCCTCCGCCTCCTCGGCGCTGGGCGCCTCGACCATGACCCGCACCAGCGGCTCGGTGCCGGAGGGGCGCAGGAGGACGCGACCGCGTCCTGAGAGGGCTTCGCCCTCCAGCTCCACCGCCTTCCAGACCGCGTCGGCGCCGTTGACGGCCTCGCGGTCGGCGACCTCGACGTTGACCAGCGTCTGCGGCAGCTTCTCCATCGTCGCCGCGTCGGCGAGCTGGGCGTCGCCCAGCTCCCGCAACGTCATCAGCGCCGCGGCGATTCCGTCGCCGGTGGCGACGAAATCGGAGGCGATGATGTGGCCGGACTGCTCGCCGCCCAGGGACCAGCCGCGGCGCTGCATCTCGTCGAGCACGTAGCGGTCGCCGACCTGGGTGACCGCGACCTCGACGCCGGCCTCCTCCATCGCCCGGTGGAAGCCGCAGTTGGTCATCACGGTGACGACGACGCCGCCGTTCAGCTCGTCGCGCGCGGAGCGGCCGCGGGCGGCGAGGGCAATCAGCTCGTCGCCGTCGTGGACGCGGCCGTCGCCGTCGACCGCCAGCATGCGGTCGCCGTCGCCGTCGAAGGCAAAGCCGATCTCGGCCTCGCCGTTGGCGACCAGCTCGGAGAGCGGCTCGAGCTGGGTTGAGCCGCAGCCGGCGTTGATGTTGCGGCCGTCCGGCTCGACGCCGATCAGCTCGACCTCGGCGCCGAGCCGCTCGAAGATCGCGGGAGCGGCGCGATGCGTGGCCCCGTGGGCGCAGTCGAGGGCAACGCGGCGGCCGCTGAGGTCGAGGGGGAAAGCCGCCTGCAGCGCCCGCAGATAGTCGTCGAGGCCGCCGTTCAGCTCCCGCACCCGGCCCGGCTCGGCCGCGCTCGGCGGCTCCTCCAGCAGCGCCTCGATCCGTGCCTCAAGCTCGTCCCCGAGCTTGGTCCCCTGGCCGGAGAAGAACTTGATCCCGTTGTCGCGATAGGGGTTGTGCGAGGCGGAGACGACGGCCGCGAGGTCGAGCCCCAGCTGCTTGACGAGGATCGCGGCGGCAGGGGTCGGCAGCACGCCGCCGAGCAACGCGTCGCCGCCTGCCGCGGCAACCCCGGCGGCCAGCGCCGCCTCCAGCATCGGTCCCGACTCGCGGGTGTCGCGGACGATCAGGACCTGCGGCCGCTCGGCCTCGAGCGAGGCGGTGGTGGCGCGGCCGAGCGCCGTCGCCAGCTCCGCCGTGAGGAACGTCCCAGCTTCCCCTCGGACCCCATCGGTTCCGAAGAGCTTGCGCTCGTAGTTCATGCGGCTCCGTTCAGCGCTTGCTGAACTGAGGCTTCTTGCGGGCCTTCTTGAAGCCGGCCTTGCGGCGCTCCTTGACGCGGGCGTCGCGGGTGAGGAAGCCGCGACGCTTGAGCTCACCGCGCAGCTCCGGGTCGATCTCGGTCAGGGCCCGGGCGATGCCGTGGCGAACCGCGCCGGCCTGGCCGCTGATGCCGCCGCCGTGGACGCGAACGCGAACATCGACGTTGCCCTCGTAGCCGGAGACCGTGAGCGGCTGGACCGCCATCGTCTGGTGCAGGGGGCGGGGGAAGAACTCGTCGAGGCCGCGCTTGTTGATTTCGACCTTGCCGTCGCCGGGAAGCAGGGTGACGCGAGCGATCGAGCACTTGCGTTTGCCGGTGGCGAGAAAGCGGGAGCCGCTCTCCATCTTCGCCGGCTCGCGGCTGGCGGCCTGCTCGGAGTCCTCGCCGGCGAGAGCCGCCTCGCGACGAGCTTTCTCCTCCTCCTCGGCTTCCAGACGCGCTTTCTCCTCGGCGCTGAGCTGTTTCTCCGGCTCGACCGCGATCGGCTCCAGGTCGGCGCCGGGAATGACGTCTTTCTTCTTCTCCTCGGCCTTCGGCTCCTCGGCCGGCGCCTCGGGCTCAGCCTCAGCGGGGGCCTCCTCAGCCACAGGCTCCTCGGCGGGCGCCTCCTCGGCCACAGGCTCCTCGGCGGGAGCCTCCTCAGCGACAGGCTCCTCGGCGGGCGCCTCCTCGGCGGCGGGCGCGTCCTCAGCCGGAGTCTCCTCGACGGCCTCCTCGGACGGCTCCTCAGCTACGGGAGCGGCCTCCTCGGCAGACTCCTCGTCCGCAGCCTCCGACGCCTCGGCTGCCGGTGCCTCAGGCGTCTCTGACGCGGGTGGCGTGGGGTCGGGCGACTCGCCCGCGGCTTGCGAGGACGAGTCGTCTGACTCCGCGACAGGACCCGCGTCCTGAGGCTCCTGCCCCTCGGTCGTCTCGTCGTCGCGCTTCGCGTCGTCGCGCTTCGTCTCGTCGTCTGCCATCAGTTCGTCTCCATCGATTTGGGCTGCTGGGCGGCGTGCGGATGATCCGGCCCGGCGTAAACCTTCAGCTTGGTCAACTGCTGGCGCGCCAGGCGGTTGCGCGGCAGCATGCCCTTGACGGCCTTGCGGATCACTTCCTCCGGTCGGCGGTCGAGCATCTCGGCCAGCGTGCGCGACTTGATCCCACCCGGGTAGCCGCTGTGGCGCCAGTAGATCTTCTGCTCCATCTTTTTGCCGGTGACGCGGATTTTCTCCGCGTTGACGACGACGATGAAGTCGCCGGTGTCTATATGGGGCGTGTACTCGGGCTTGCGCTTGCCACGCAGAGCGTCGGCGATCTGGGTCGCGAGCCGGCCCAGGGTCTTACCCTCGGCATCGACGACGTACCAGTCGCGCTGGCGGTCAGTTGGCTTGGCTACGTAGGTCTTCATCGCGCAAAAACCGCGCGGACGAGCCACGCGGCCGGATGATCATAGCCATCCCGCCATCTATACTGCCGCGCCAGCAAATGCCTAATCCCATCCGGGCAACCGAATGGGAGCGGAGGAACCGCAGAGACCAAGCAGGTCTCCGGGGCGAATCGGACGAAAACGGTCCGTAGCGCATCTCTTTCAGCGCGAGCCCGACAGCTAACTCCGTAGGCGATCGAAAGAGAGGCTAGTTGGTGCGTGACAAGCAAACGGCTACGGCCGGCACGGCGGTAAAGCTCCTCCTCGTCGCCGCTCTGGCGCTGCTCTCGATCGGCGCCGCGACCGCCTCGGCTTCGACCGGCGGCGCCCCCACGCCGAGCGGCAGCCCGCCGCCTCCGAGCAGCCCGGCGGGCGCTCCGACCGCCGCGCCCAGCGCCGGCGCCCTGACCCTGGTCGCCGGCGAAACCACGCCGCGCAAGTCCTTCTACTTCGGCTTCCGCTTCCCCCGCCTCAGCTACACGATCGGCAGCAGCCAGGAACAGAACGACCTGCGGATCGACGTGGTCGACGCCACTGGCGCGATCGTCAAAACCTTCTACCGCAACGACGTCGCCTCCAACGCCCCCAACAGCCTGCGCTGGGACGGGACCACGAACGAAGGCCGCCCGGCCCGCAACGGCCAGTACAGCTTCCGCATCGGGCCGCAGACCGAAGCGCCGGCCGCCCGCCGCGCCACCCAGTCGACCGCGCTCAGCCTTGGCTTCGCCTTCTACGGCTACGCGTTCCCGATCCTCGGCGCCCACGAATTCAGCCTCAGCGGCGGCCGCTTCGGCGCGGCGCGTTCGGGCCACACCCACCAGGGCCAGGATGTGATGGCCGCCTGTGGCACCCCGCTCGTCGCCGCCCGCGGCGGCGTTGTCCAGTACTCCGAGTACGACGCCAACGCCGGCAACTACGTGGTCATCGACGGCAAGGGCACGCCCAACGACTTCATGTATGCGCACCTGGCCGAACCCTCGCCGCTGCAGGCCGGCGAAACCGTCCGCACCGGCCAGCCGATCGGGATCGTCGGCGACACCGGCGACGCCAGCGCCTGCCACCTCCACTTCGAGATCTGGGGCTCGCCGGGCTGGTACAAGGGCGGCAGCCCGTTCGACCCCCTCCCCGACCTCGAAAAATGGGACGCCTACAGCTGACCTCGCTGGAATGAGAATGATTCCCATTCTCTGATACGGTCCCCGGCATGACCTGGGCCCAGCGAGCGGAAGAGAAACTCGACCAGGCCGGCTACCGCAGCGGCAGTGCCCGGCGCCAGGTGATTGAGCTGCTGGAGGCACAGCAGTGCGCCCTGACCGCCTTGGAGATGGACAAGCGCCTCGCGGTCGGCCGCGCCAGCATCTACCGCACGCTCGAGCAACTCGAGCAGCTGCGGCTGATCCAGCGCATCGACGTCGGCGGCGACGCCGCCGGCTATGAGCGGCTCGACTCCGACGGCCACCATCACCACCTGGTCTGCCGCGAGTGCGGCCTGCTCGCCCCCTTCGCCGACCCGACACTCGAGCGGGCGATCGAGTCGATCAGCCGCAACGCCGAGTTCGAGGTCGACAGCCACGACGTCGTGCTGCGCGGCCGCTGCCCGCGCTGCCAGGCGCCGGACCTGAACTAGGAGCCAGCGATGCCGTCCGTTGCCATCCCGCTCGCCTGCCTGACCGTGGTCGCGACCCTGATCGGCGGGCAGATCGCGCTGCGCCTCTCGCACACGCTGCCGACCGTGATCGCCCTGACCGGAGGGATCGTCGTCGCGGTGGCGCTCTTCGACGTGCTGCCGGAGGGAATCGAGAACCTCGGCGACACCAACAAGGCGACGTCGCTGGTCGCGGTCGGCTTCCTCGCCTTCTTCTTCGCCGAGCGGGCGCTGGTGCTGCACCATCGCGACGATCCCTCCGACGCCCGCGCCCACCACCGCGTCGGCGTCCTCGGGGCGATGGGGCTCTCGGTCCACAGCTTCATCGACGGGCTCGGGATCGGGCTCGCCTTCGGGCTCGACAGCGCCACCGGCTTCCTCGTCTTCATCGCGGTCATCAGCCACGACTTCGCCGACGGCCTCAACACGGTCAGCTTCGTGCTGAGCCAGTCCGGCGACCGCCGCAGCGCCAGGAAATGGCTGCGAATCGACGCGATCGCCCCCCTGCTGGGCGCGATCGTCGGCTCCCTGGTCACCGTCTCCGACCACACCCTCGGCTACATCCTCTGCGTCTACAGCGGCTTCTTCATCTACATGGGCGCCACCGACCTCCTCCCCGAGGCCCACGCCCATGCCTCCTGGGCACGGGTTGCGCTGACCGCCTCTGGGTTCGTGTTGATCTTCGCGATCACCCGCGTCGCCGGCATCTAGGCGCCCGCCAAGCAGCAATTTGCGGGGTTTGGTTGTGATCCATACAAATAATCAACACGTATTCCACTAACAAGGAGTTTTGCGTAGTCCCATGCCACCCCATTTCAAGGAGCCCCCCAGTGAAGAGAACTCGGCCAGAAGTGATCGATCAACGCCTGGTCCGGGCGTTGGCCCACCCTCTGCGGATCAAGATCCTCGAGATCCTGACCGAACGCGTGGCGAGCCCGAACAGGCTCTCGGACGACCTCGACACGGGGCTGAGCCACGTCGCCTACCACACGCGTGCGCTTGACAAGTGCGGCTGCCTGGAGCTGGTCGACACGGCGCAGCGGCGCGGTGCCACCGAGCACTTCTACAAGGCCGCGCCGCACTCTTTCATCGGCGACCGAATCTGGCGGCGGGTGCCGCGGGCCCTGCTCGGCGGCGTCTCCGGCGCCACCCTGCAGAGCTTCATGGACCGCGCGGTCGCGGCCCTGGAGGCGGGCACGATCGACAGCCGCGAGGACACGACGCTGTACTGGATGCCGGTGCGCCTCGACGAGCAGGGCTGGCGCAAGGTGACCGCGACGATGGAAGACACCGTCGACACGGTGCTTGCGATCCAGGAGGAAAGCCGCCATCGCCTCGCCCGCAACAAGGGCCGGGGCGCGATCTCGGCGATCGTCGGCGTCGCCAGCTTCGAGACCCCGAGGGGCCGCGAAGAGATGGTCTAAGCGCGGAGCGCTACTCCCACTCGATCGTGGCGGGTGGCTTCGAGGAGATGTCGAGGGCGACGCGGTTGACGTCGCGGATCTCGTTGATGATCCGGTTCGAGACCCGCTCCAGCAGGTCGTAGGGCAGCCGCGCCCAGTCGGCGGTCATCGCGTCGTCGGAGGTGACGGCGCGGATCACGATCGGGTAGGCGTAGGTGCGGCCGTCGCCCTGGACCCCGACCGAGCGAACCACCGGCAGCACGCAGAACGACTGCCACAGCTGCCGGTACAGCTCGGCCGAGCGGATCTCCTCCTGCAGGATCGCGTCGGCGCTGCGGAGGATGTCGAGCCGCTCTTTGTTGACCTCGCCGCCGACGATGCGAATCCCCAGCCCCGGCCCCGGGAAGGGCTGGCGCCAGACCATCCGCTCCGGCAGGCCCAGCTCGGCGCCGACCGCGCGGACCTCGTCCTTGAACAGCATCCGCAGCGGCTCGACCAGCTCGAACTCGAGGTCGTCGGGCAGGCCGCCGACGTTGTGGTGCGACTTGATCGTCGCCGCGTGGTCGGAGCCGCCGGACTCGATCACGTCGGAATAGAGCGTGCCCTGGACCAGGAACTTGACGTCGTCGAGCTTCTCCGCCTCCTCCTCGAAGACGCGGATGAACTCGGCGCCGATGATCTTGCGCTTCAGCTCCGGGTCGTTCTGGCCCGCGAGCTTGGCGAGGAAACGCTCTTCGGCGTCGACGTGGACGAGCGGGATCCCGAACTGGCTGAAGGCCTCGACCACTTGCTCGGCCTCGTTCATCCGCATCAGCCCGTGGTCGACGAAGACGCAGGTCAGCTTCGCCCCCACCGCTTTGTAAACGAGCATCGCCGCCACCGAGGAGTCGACGCCGCCGGAGAGGCCGCAGATGACGTGGCCGTCGCCGACCTGGGCCTGGATCCGCTCGACCTGCTCGGCGATCACCGACTGCGGCGACCACTGCTGCTCGCAACCGGCGACGTCGCGCAGGAAGCGGGAGAGGATCTCGGTCCCGTAAGGCGTGTGGACGACCTCGGGGTGGAACTGGATCCCGTAGAGGCCGCGGTCGGGCAGCTCGCAGGCGGCAACCGGCGAGCTGGGGCTGGAGGCGAGGGCGGTGAACCCCTCCGGCGCCTGGAAGACGGCGTCGCGATGGCTCATCCAGCAGCTCTGCTCCTCCGGCAGCCCGCCGAGCAGGCGGCCGCCGCCGTTGGTGAGGACCAGGTCGGTGCGGCCGAACTCGCCCGTCTCGGCCGTCTCGACCCTGCCGCCGAGGGCGAGGACCATCGCCTGCATCCCGTAACAAATGCCGAGCATCGGGATCTCGAGGTCGAGCAGCTGGGTCGGGAAAGGAGGCGCCCCCTCCTCGTAGACCGAAGCCGGCCCCCCGGAGAGGATCAGCGCCTTCGGCTTGCGCTCCCGGATCTTCTCCAGCGAAGCCGTCGCCGGCAACAGTTCGGCGAACACTCCGCATTCGCGGATGCGCCGAGCGATCAACTGCGAGTACTGGCCCCCGAAATCGAGGACCAGCACCTCCTCCACAGCCTTCACATCGTCAATCGGCAGTGCCCCGGCAGGGTCGGGCGCCGGCGTGCCCTGGGTGCCGGCGAGCGCCTGCTCAGTCATCCGAGACGGCAACTCCCGCAGACACCGCGGCCCGACCATTCGACCCCATCCCGACCGACTGCTCGTTCTGGAGCTTCTTGCCCTCGCTCATCAGCGCCGGCGCGACCATCACCTCGGCCCGCTGGAAGGAGCGGATGTCCTCGTAGCCACAGGTGGCCATCGAGGTTTTCAGCGCTCCCATCAGGTTGAAGGTGCCGTCGTTCTCCTGTGCCGGGCCGAGCAGGATCTCCTCCATCGAGCCGTCCTGCTTGGTCGAGACCCTGGTTCCGCGCGGCAGCGAGGAGTGGAACGTCGCCATGCCCCAGTGGAAGCCACGGCCGGGGGCCTCCTTGGCCCGCGCCAGCGGCGAGCCGACCATCACCGAGTCGGCGCCGCAGGCGATCGCCTTGGAGATGTCGCCGCCGGTGCGCATGCCGCCGTCGGCGATCACGTTGACGTACTCGCCGGTCTCCAGCATGTGCTGGGAGCGGGCGGCGGCGACGTCGGCGATCGCGGTCGCCTGGGGGACGCCGATGCCGAGGACGCCGCGGGTGGTGCAGGCGGCGCCGGGGCCGACGCCGACGAGGACACCAACCGCGCCGGTCCGCATCAGGTGCAGCCCGGTCGAGTAGGAGGCACAGCCGCCGACCACGGTCGGGACCGGGACCTCGGCGATGAACTCCTTGAGGTTGAGCGGGGCGACCGTGGTCGAAACGTGTTCGGCCGAGATCACGGTGCCCTGGATGACGAGGATGTCGAGGCCGGCCTCGACCGCCACCTCGTAGTGCTCACGCACCTTCTGGGGCGTCAGCGAGGCGCAGGCGACGGCGCCGCGGGACTTGATTTCAGCCACCCGCTTGCCGATCAGCTCCGACTTCACGGGCTCGGTGTAGATCTCCTGCATCAGCCGCGTGGCCACGTGCTTGGGGGCGGCGGCGATCTGCTCCAGCCGTTCCTCGGCGTCCTCGAAGCGGGCCCAGATGCCCTCGAGGTTGAGCACGCCGAGGCCGCCCAGCTCGTTGACCAGGACCGCCGTATCGGGGCTCACCACCCCGTCCATCGCCGAGGCGACCAAAGGCAGTTCGAAGCGATAGGGACCGAGGGTCCAACTGATGTCGATGTCGTCGGGATCGCGCGTCCGGCGAGAAGGGACGATCGCGATGTCGTCGAATCCGTAAGCGCGGCGGCCCTTCTTGCCGCGGCCGATTTCGATTTCCAAGTGATTCCTCCAGGGCTGGCGTTGAAACAGCCAGACTACACTTCGGCCGGGACCTCCAAATCGTGGACCGCGACCTCGCCGAGCAGGCGCTCGACCTGATTGCGATCGACGGTCCCGGCGCCGAAGTGCTGGGTCGACTCCGCCCCGCAGGCAACCCCGTAGGCGAGGCACTCCTCGGGCGAGCGGCCCTCGTAGCGGGCGGCGACGTAGCCCGCGAGGAAGGCGTCGCCTGAGCCGACCGTGGAGACCGCCTCCAGCGGTTCGGTGTGGACTTCGAGCAGGCGCCGCTCGGCGCCCTCCCCGACCGTGGCGACGCAGCCTTCGGGGCGGGTGACCGCCGCCTCGGTGGCGCCGAGCCGGACCAGCTCGTTCAAACCCTGGGCGAGGTCGCTGCGGTCGGCGAACTCCTGGCCGACCAGCTCCTCGGCCTCGCGCTCGTTGGGGGTGACCATCGAGGCGCCGGCGCGGACGCCGGCGAGCATCGCCTCGCCCTCGGCGTCCAGCACCACGGGCACGCCGCGGCGGCCGAGGTCGGCGATCAGGCGGGCGTAGAGGTCGTCGCCGGCGCCGGGCGGCAGCGAGCCGGCGAGGACGCAGATCTTGGCGCCGCTGGCGAGATAGCCGATGCGCTCGAACAGCTTCTTCGTCTCCTCCGGGCTGACCGCCGGGCCGCGCTCGTTGATCTCGGTCTGCTCGCCCGAGGTCGGGTCGATCACCGCGAGGTTGATCCGCGTCTCCGCCGCGATCCGGGTGAAGTCGGTGAGGACCGACTCTTCGCGCAGGCCTTCCAGCACCCGCGTTCCGGTCGGGCCGCCGACGAATCCGGCGGCGATCACGGGGCGTCCGAGCAGGCTCAGGGCACGGGCGACGTTGATCCCCTTGCCACCGGCGACCGTGCGGCTCTCGACCGCGCGATGGCGGCGCCCGAGGCGGAAATTCGGCACGGCGACCGTGCGGTCGATCGCCGCGTTCAAGGTTACGGTGAGAATCACGCCGCTTTCACTCCGGATTCGCTCCCGTCAGTCGTTTCGGCCGGATGGACGGCGGTAGAGCAATACCCCGCCAATCAGTATCACGAACGCCGCGATCGCGATAGGGATCGAGTGATCGGAGAGGAAGCCGCGGACCCGGTCGAAAGCGCTTGCCGCGGGGATCGAACGCCCCGCCCACAGAGGGACGGTGGCGGCGGGACGGCCGTTGACGAAGACGGTCGCACGGCCAAGCACGGTGCCCCGGCGAATCGGGCCCTCGACCCCCTCGGGGGCGCTGACGTCGAGTTGCAGCCGCTGCCCCCTGCGCAGGCCGACAGCGACGCCGCGAGCGGCGCGCAGCGGCAGTTCGCCGCCCGAGTAGCGGATCGTCGGATCGGCGAGATCCTGGCCGGCGTGGACCGGCTGGCGGCGCCGATACTGGGAGAAGCCGTATTCGAGCAGTTCGAGGTTGTCGCTGTAACGCGTTTCGTCGGTCGGGGCGCCAATCGCGACCGCGATCAGATCGACCCCCTTGCGGCGGCCGGAGCCGACGAGGACGTAGCCGGCGTCGAAGGTGTGCCCGGTCTTGATCCCGGTCGCCCAGGGCGCCATCAGCAGCAGTTCGTTGATGGTCGAGATCCGGCGTGGCGGCCGCAGGCTGCGCAGCTCGGCGCTGCGCGAGCCGGCGATCCGGGCGAAGGCGGGGATCCGCATCAGCCGCTGGCTCAGCGTCGCCAGGTCGCGAGCGCTGGAGTAGTTGCCGCGCTGGTCGAGCCCGATCGGGTTCGCGTAGTGGGTGTCGGCGAGGCCGAGGGCGGCGGCATGGCGGTTCATCGCGGCGACGAAGCGGGCCTCGGAACCGGCGGCGGCGAGCGCCAGGTCGTAGGCGGCGTCGTTGCCGCTGCGCAGGATCAACCCGTAGAGCAGGTCGCGCACGCTGACCTGCTGCCCGGTCCGCAGGCCCAGCAGCGACTCGCCGTAGATCGGGTCGTAGGGAGCGGCCCGCACGACCTTCTCGAGCGGCAGCTCCTGCAGCGCCACATAGGCGGTCATCAGCTTGGTGGTGCTGGCGATCGGCAGCTGTTTGGCGGCCGCATGCGAGTCGAGGACGGCGCCGGTGCGGGCGTCGATCAAGGTCCAGGCGCGGGCGAGGGGCTGCGGCGCGGGCGCGGCCAAAGCGGCAGGGGCGCCGCAAAGCACCGCCATCAGCGCCGCCAGAATCGCGACGCCGGCGTGGCGCCAGCTCATCTCAACTTCAGCGTCTGACCCGCGATCAGGATCTGCGGGTCGACTTCCGGGTTCAGCGCTTTGATGTGCGCCACCGGAACGCCGGTGCTGTGGGCAATCGAGACCAGCGTGTCGCCGCTCTTGACGACGTAGGTCGCGGCCGTCGTCTTCGGCTTCTCGGCCTTGTGGCTGCTTCCCTTGGGCGACTTGGTCGTGGAGTCGGAGCCGCCGAGCGAGCTGGAGACCACAGCGATGACCAGCACGACCGCCCCCGCCAGCGCGATTGCGGCGAAGATGCGAGTGAAGGCGCTGGTGCGTTTTTCCATGGGTGCAGGAATATTGGACGGCGAGCCGGGGAATCCTAGTGGCCGCTGCCGGTGTCTCTAGATGGTCGAAATGTCCCAAACGGCTGCTCGCAGACGCTCCGCGGCGGCGGCCGGATCGGGATCGGCGGCGATCCCGCGTGAAGCGGCGACCAGGGCCGCCGCTCGGCCGGGCCCGAAAGCCGCGCCGAGCAGCTCCGGCTTGCCCCCCTGGGCGCCGACGCCGGGGATGAGGAAGATCGAGCTGGGCATCAGCTCGCGCATGCGGGCGAGGTGCTGGGGCTCGGTTGCCCCGACCACCGCGCCCATGCCGCTGAGGCCGCTGCTGCCCTGCAGTCGCGGCGCCAGGCCGTCGACCAGTTCGGCCAACCGCTCGTGCAGCGGCTGCTCCGGCGCCGGCAGGTCCTGGACGTCGGCGGCGCCGGGATTGCTGGTGCGGACGAGGGCGAAGACGCCAGCGCCGGTCTCGACGGCGGCGCTGACCAGTGGCTCGAGCGCGTCGCGGCCGAGCAGCGGGTTGGCGGTGAAGGCGTCGGCGCCGAGCCCGGCGACGGGGCCCCAGGGGGTTGGCGTCTCCCCGACCAGGGCCTGCGCGTAGGCGGCGGCGGTGACCGGCACGTCGCCGCGCTTGCCGTCGGCGATCACCAGCAGCCCGGCTTCGCCGGCCGCGGCGCAAACCTCGGCGAGGGCGGCCCAACCGGGCGCGCCGAGGCGCTCGAAGCAGGCGAGTTGCGGCTTCGCCGCCACACAGGCGGGGCCGGCTTGCTCGATCAGCGAGCGGCAGTGGGTGACCACGGCGGCGGCGGCCAACTCGGCGGCCAAGACCCCGGGGCCGGCGGCCATCTCCCCCTCCCCGGCCAGCTGGGCCGGGTCGGGGTCGAGACCGAGGCAGATCTGGCTGCGGCGCTCCTCGACGAGCGCCGCCAGCCGATCGGCGAACAGCGTCAGGGAGTCAGCCGCCCTTGACCTTGGTCTTCAGGGCCGAACCGGCCGAGAAGCGCGGCACTTTGCCGCCCGGGATCGTGATCCGCTCGCCGGTGCGCGGGTTGACACCCTGGCGGGGTCCACGCTCGGCGACGTGGAATTTGCCGAAGCCGGTGAAACTGACCTCGCCACCGGAGCTCAGGGCGTCGGTGATCGCGTCGAGAACAGCATCGACGGCGTCGCTGGCAGCCTTCTTGCTGCCGAGCCGGTCGTCGCCAGCCAGTTGATCCAGAAATTCAGCCTTGGTCACGTCGGAAATCCTCCTCGGGGGTTGAAGACGGGCGCCAATCTAACAGCGGGCTCGGCGTCAGCGCCGGCCCCACCTCAAGAACCGCTGATGGCGAGGGCCTCTACGAGCACCGAAGGCGTCCGCACCGACCCCCCAAAAGGGACCCAGCGGGCGTCGCTGCCGGTCGCCCGGACCGAGCCCAGCAAGGACGCCAGGTCGCCGGCGATCGTGAACTCGCGCAGCGGCTCGGCCAGCTCGCCGGCGCGGATCGCCCGGCCCGAGGCGCCGACCGAGAAGACGCCGGTGACCGGGTTGACGCCCGAGTGCAGGCCGGCGACATCGGTGACGTAGACGCCGTCCCCGGCCTCGGCCAGCAGCTGCGCGAAGGAGAGCGAGCCGGCACCGACGACGAGGTTCGAGGACGACACCGTCGGCAGGGAGCGATAGCCGTGGCGGGCGGCGCTGCCGGTCGAGGCAGCGCCCTCGCGGTTGGCGGTGTAGGTGTCGTAGAGAAAGGCGCGCAGGCTGCCGCCCTCGATCAGCGCCGTGCGGCGCCGCGGCACGCCCTCGCCGTCGAACGGCGCCGCGGCGAAGCCGCCGGGGTCGCGGCCGTCGTCGTGCAGGACCAGCGCCTCGCTGGCCAGCTCCTCGCCCAGGCGCCCGGCGAACGGCGAGCGGCCCCGCTGCACCGCGTTGGCGCCGAGAGCGCCGCCGACCAGGCCGGCGAAGCTGGCGGCGACGGTCGGGTCGAGGACGACCGGGCAGCTGCTGGAGCCCGGCTTGCTGGCGCCGATCATCGCCACGGCACGGGCGGCGCCCTCGGCCCCGATCGCCTCCGGGTCGAGCCCGGCCGGGCCCCTGGCGAGGCCAAAACCGAGGCCGGTCTCGAGCCCGTCGTCGCCCCTGGCCATCGCCTGCAGGTAGGCGAAGCAGTTCGAGGTCTCGTACTCGCCGGCAACCCCGCTGGAGGAGGCGACGGCGACCCGCTCGGCCGAGTCCGCGTAGACGACCTGCTCGACCCCGCTCACGCGCGGGTCGGCGGCGAGCGCCGTTAGCTCCACCGTCAGCGCCAACTCCACCGCCCGGCCACTGTCCCAGGCAGCGACCGAGGGGTCGTCGAGCCCGGGCAGCGCCTCGACCGCCGCCGGCTCGGGCGGCGCCGCGAACTCGTCCTCGTCGGCAACCGCCGCCGCCTCGGCGGCGCGGGCGGCGATCGCCCCCACCCCCGCGTCGGAGAGGTCGGTCCCGTAGGCGTAGCCGACCCGCTGGCCGATCCAGGCGCGGACGCCGATGCCGCTCTGAGTGGCCGCGGTCAGGCTCTCGACCTCGCCACCGTGGACGCGCACCTCGCGGCCGCTGTCGCGCGAGGCATAGGCCTCGGCAGCGCCGGCGCCGCCGGCGAGCGCCGCCTCGACCGCGCGCCCCGCGGTCGCGCTCAGCTCGGTCATCGCTCGGTTCCGCCGACCGTCATCGCGCCGACGCGGACGTGGCCCTGGCCGGTGCCGACCGGGACTTTCTGGCCGCCCTTGCCGCAGATCCCGGTCTTCATGAAGAAGTCGTCGCCGACCGCGTCGATCGCCATCAGCGCCTCCAGGCAGTTGCCGATCAGGGTCGCGCCGCGGCAGGGCCGGGTCACCTTGCCGTTCTCGATCAGGTAGCCCTCGGAGACGCCGAAGACGAAGTCGCCGGTCGCCGGCTCGACTTGGCCACCGGCGAAGGAGACCGCGTAGAAGCCGCGCTCGACCTCGGCGATCATCGCCTCCGGAGTGGCGTCGCCGGGGGCGATGTAGGTGTTGGTCATGCGCGGGATCGGCAGATGGCGGAAGCTCTCGCGGCGGCCGTTGCCGGTCGAGGCGACGCCGTCGCGCTCGGCGCTGAGGTAGTCGTAGAGGTAGCCGGTCAGGCGCCCGTCCTCGATCACCTGGGTCTTTTGGGTCGGCGTCCCCTCGTCGTCGATCGCGTCGCTGCCCCACTCGTGCGGCAGGCGGCCGTCGTCGTAGGCGTTGAGCAGCGGCTGCGCGACCTGCTGGCCGAGCTTGCCGACATAGACGCTGGCCTGCTTGTGGATGTGGTCGGCCTCGAGCCCGTGGCCGGTCATCTCGTGGAAGAGGACGCCACCGAAGCCGCCGCCGACGACCACCGGCATCGAGCCCGACGGAGCCGGGCCGGCGTCGAGCAGGGTCAGCGCCTTGCGCGCGGCCTGCTCGGCGATCAGCCCCGGGTCGTCCTCCAGCAGCTCGAAGCCGCGATGGGCCCCGAGCGTCTCGGCTCCGGTCTCGACCGCGTCGCCGCGGCGGGCGACGGCCTGGGCGCCGATCCGCGTCCGCGTGCGGTCGTCGCCGCTGAGCAGGCCCTCCGAGTTGGCGACCGCGACCTCGCGCCGCGCCTCCGCGTAGGAGGACGTGAACTGGGAGATCTCCCCGCCCTGGCCGCGGGCGCGCTCGTCGAGCTCGCGCAGCAGCGCCGCCTTGCGCGCGGCCGGGACGTCTTCGGGGCGCAGCTCGATCGGCAGCGGCTCGCTCGCCACCGCGGTCAACGCCCGCGGCTCGCGTCGCTCCCCCCGCAGCGCCGCGGCGGCCTCGTCGGCGGCGCGTTCGAGGTCGGCGGGGTCGAGGCCGTCGACGTGGGCGAAGTAAGTGGTGCCGCCGTCGACCAGGCGCACCCCGGCCCCCTGCTCGGCGCCGGACTGGACCGCCTCGATCCGCGACTCATCGATCGACATCGAGAGCCCCTGGCGGCGTTCGGCGAAGACCTCGGCGAAGCGGCCGCCGTTGGCGAGCGCCCGCGCCAGCACGCGTTCGGCGACCGCGGGCTCGAGCAGCCCGCTCACGGCTTCGGCCGCTTTCCCGCCAGCTCGACCAGGCTGCCGGCGGCCTCGAACAGCTCAGCCCCGGCGGTCGAGTCGTCGGCGTGGTCGCTGCTGCGCCCGTTCGGGTAGTAGAGGCGGGCGAAGGGACGGCGGGAGACGCGGCGGCGGCGCATGTAGGCGGCGGCCTCGTCGGCGTAGCCGGAGACGCGGTCAAGCAGGATCCGGTGTGGCTTCGGGGGCATCAGCCCTCCCCCCCGGCGGTCTCGCCACGGGCGAGGTCGCGCAGGGTCGAGCGCAGGTCGAAGAAGAGCAGCGAGGCGAGAGCCAGGCGGTCGGTGACGGCGACGGCCGTGAGGCCGGCGTGACGCAGGGCGAAGACCTCGCCCAGCTCGGTGGCGACGTGGACCTGCTCGGCGGGCTCCTCGCCGGCCCGGTCGGCGACCGCGAACAGCGCCCTCGCCTGCTCGCCCCATGGCTCTCGCTCGCCGCTGGCGGCCAGCACGGCGCCCCCGGAGTCGAGGATCGCCGCGCCTCGCAGGTCCGTCGACATCTCGGCGAGGAAGGCCAGCGCCGCCTCGGCGGCGTCGCCCGGAGCGACCTCGGTGGCGGCAGCGTCAGGCACATAGGTGAAAATAGCGACCGTGTCCCTTGCCCGTGCTTCCTGGATCACCGTCATCGTCGCCTGCGCGATCGCCGCGGTCCTCTTCGCGATCAGCGGTTACACCGGCTACACGATCACCCTGGTCGCGGTTGGCCTCGCCGCCGCGGTCAATCTGCTGCCGCCTCCCTAAGAGGTCTAGCCGGAGCGAAAGGGGCCCGAGCCGCTGTCGTCGGGCTCGCGGAAGGAGGTCTCGGGCTCGACGTGGATCAGCACCTCGGCGTGGGGGATCTCGGCCTCGATCGAGTCACGCATCCGGTGGGCCAGCTCGTGCGCCAGCTCGAGGCTGGTGCCGGAGCGGTACTGGACGTGCATGTCGATGTGGCGGCGGCTGCCGGCCCGGCGCGCGCGCAGCTTGTGGTAGCCGGCGACCTCGGGCGACCGGGCGCTGGCGATCGCCAGCTCGATCCGGTCCAGCTCGGCCTCGGGCAGGGTTTCGTCGACCAGCACCCCCGAGGAACGGCGGATGATCGCGATCCCGGCGGCGACGATCGCCATCGCCACGACCAAGGCGGTGATCGAGTCGAAGGCGGCGATCCCGGTGATTTCGACCAGCGCCAGGCCGACGAGGACGCCGGCCGAGGTCATCGCGTCGGTCCGCAGGTGGGCGGCGTCGCCCTCCAGCGCCGGCGATTCGAGCGTCTTCGCACGGCGGTAGAGAACGGTCGAGACGGCGATGTTGGCAACCACCGAGACCCCCATCACGGCCATGCCGACGCCGAGCGATTCGACCTCCGAGCCGACCACCAGACGGTGGGTCGCCTCGAAGACGATGATCCCGGCGCCGACCAGGATCAGCATCCCCTCGATCGTCGCCGCCAGGCTCTCGACCTTCTCGTGGCCGTAGGGGTGGTCGGCATCGGCCGGCTCGTCGGCTTTGCGCACCGAGATGAAGGCGACGACGGAGGCGACCAGGTCGATCAGCGAGTGGACCGCCTCGGTCAGGATCGCGATCGAGCCGGTGATCGCCCCGGCGGCGAGCTTGAGCGCGATCAGCAGCGCGTTGGAGGCGATCGAGAGCGCCGCCGCCCGGCTTTTGGTCCGGATCACGACGGTCCGACCGTGGCCAGGCCCAGATGTCTGGCCAGCTTTCGCACCGCCCGGCCACGGTGACTGATCGCGTTCTTTTCGGCCGCGCTCAGCTCCGCGTAGGTGCGCGTGTCGTCGGCGCCGGTGTCGTCGGGGACGAAGGCGGGGTCGTAGCCGAAGCCGCCACTGCCGCGACGCTCGTCGAGCAGGCGGCCCTCGCAGTCGGCTTCGAAGACGTACTCGGCCCCCGACTCTTCGATCAGGGCGATCGCGCAGACGTAGGCGGCGCGGCGCTCGCCGCCGGCGGCGTCGACTTCGCGCAGCAGCTTGTCGAGGTTGACCTCGTCGCTGGCGTCTTCGCCCGCGTAGCGAGCCGAGTAGATCCCCGGTGCCCCACCGAGGTCCTCGGCGGCGATGCCG
>DASYKN010000093.1:0-22217 GCA_035995325.1 Solirubrobacterales bacterium | reverse complement strand
GGCCTCCTTCGCGTAGTAGGTGACGATCGCGTCGGCGCCGGCGCGGCGGATCGAGGTCAGGGTCTCGAGCACGGCGGCGCGCTCGTCGATCCAGCCGTTGGCGGCGGCGGCCTTCAGCATCGAGTACTCGCCGGAGACGTGATAAGCGGCAACCGGGGCGGCGGTGGCGTCCTTGACCCGGCGCACCACGTCGAGATAGGGGATCGCCGGCTTCACCATCAGCATGTCGGCGCCCTCGTCGAGATCGAGCTCGGCCTCGCGCACCGCCTCGGCGGCGTTGGCCGGGTCCATCTGGTAGCCGCGGCGGTCGCCGAACTCGGGGGTCGAGCCGGCGGCGTCGCGGAAGGGGCCGTAGAAGGCGGAGGCGTACTTGGCGCTGTAGGCGATGATCGGAACGCCCGAATGGCCCTCCTCGTCGAGCTGGAAGCGGATCGAGCCGACCCTGCCGTCCATCATGTCGCTCGGCGCGACCGCGTCGGCGCCGGCCTCGGCGTGGGAGATCGCGACTTTGGCCAGCAGCTCGACGGTGATGTCGTTGTCGACCTCGCCCTCGCGGACGAAGCCGCAGTGGCCGTGCGAGGTGTACTCGCAGAGGCAGACGTCGGTGATCACCGTGAGGTCGGGGTGGGCCTCCTTGAGGGCTCGCACCGCCATCTGCACGATGCCCTCGTCGTCGTAGGCGCCGGAGCCGGACTCGTCCTTCGCGGCGGGAACGCCGAAGAGCAGGATCGCGCCGATGCCGGCGGCGGCGACCTCGCCGGCCTCCTCGACCAGGCCGGAGATCGAGAAGCGCTCGATGCCGGGCATCGACTCGATCTCCTCGCGGATCCCCTCGCCGGCGACGACGAAGGCCGGCTGGATCAGGTGGGCCGGCGAAAGCTCGGTCTCGCGGACGAAGCCGCGCAGGGTGTCGGTGCTGCGCAGGCGGCGCAGGCGCGTGCTTGGGAAGGGCATCGAGGCCGAGTTTAGGGAAGGGCCAGTAGCGTTCGGCCCGTGCGGGCACGGGGGCTGGTCAAGCGCTACGGCGACAGGGAAGCGTTGCGGGGGGTCGACCTCGCAACCGAGGCTGGGGAACTGGTGGCGATCATCGGCCCCAACGGCGCCGGCAAGACGACGCTGCTCTCGATCCTGGCGGGGATCATGGAGGCCGACGGCGGCGAGCTGGAGGCCGCTGGCGGGGCCGTCGGCTGGGTGCCGCAGCAGGCGGCGCTCTACCGGCGCCTGACCGTGGAGGAGAACCTGCTGCTGTTCGCGCGGCTGGAGGGGCACGAGGACCCGCGCGCCTCGACCGAGGAGATGCTGGAGCTGGCCGGTCTCGGCGAGCGCCGGGGCGAGATCGTCGCCCGCCTTTCCGGCGGCAACCAGCAGCGGATCAACGTCGCGATCGGGCTGCTCTCGCGCCCGCTGGTCCTGCTGCTCGACGAGCCCAGCGTCGGCCTCGACCCGCGCCAGCGGGCGCGCCTGTGGGAGTTCATCGCCGGCCTTGCCGGGCGCGGCACGACGGTGATCTTCTCGACTCATGACATCCAGGAGGCCGAGCGCTACGGCCAGCGGCTGCTGGTCCTCGCCGACGGCGAGTCGCTCTTCGACGGGCCGGCGGAGCAGCTGCGCGAGGCGGTTCGCAGCGAGGCGCCCGAGGCCGCCGACCGCGACTTCGAGACCGCCTTCGTCGCCTACCTGCAGCACCGGGGCCACTGATGCGCTGGCTGCTGTTGAAGGACCTGCAGATCCTCCGGCGCTCGCCGCTGCAGGCCGTGCTGCTGGTCGCCTATCCGGTCCTGATCGCCGTCCTGGTCGGGTTCGCGATCTCGGGCGGGCCGTCGAAGCCGCGGGTCGCCCTCCTCAACGAGGTGCCCACCGACACTCGGGTCAGCGTCGGCGGCCAGCAGCTGCCGGCGGCCGGGGTCAGCGACCGGATCTGCTCGCGGGTCGAGTGCGTCCACGTCCGCGACCGCGCCGAGGCGGTGGCGGAAGTCGAGTCCGGCGGCGTGCTGGCGGCGCTGATCCTCCCCGCCGACCTGGTCGACCGGATCAACTCGCTCTCGACCCTGACCCCCAGCACCCCCCAGGTCGAAGTCCTGGTCAACGAGGAGGACCCGGTCAAGGCGCAGCTGGTCGACGAACGGATCTCGACCCTGCTGGCCCAGGCCAACCTGGCGATCGCGAAACGCATCGCCGGTGAAGGCGGCCACTACCTGAACCTGCTGATCAACGGCGGGCAGTTCAGCGTCCTCGGCACCTCGGTGCAGATTCTCGGCCTGCGGGCCGCGGCGCAGATCCTGACCGCGCTGGAACCGGCGCTGCCGGCCGGGACGCTGCGCCAGTCGCTCAACCAGGTCACCCGGTTCGCGACCCAGGCGCGCGAAAACCTCGACGTCGCCGGGCCGTTGGTGAAACGGCTGGCGCAGCCGATCGCGGTGAAGAAGGAGGTCGTCGACGGCTCCTCGCCGCCGTTGGAAATCTTCGCGATCGCGGTTGCGGCGACGCTGACGCTGGCCTTCGTCACGGTGCTGCTGGTGGCCGGGTCGCTGGCGCTGGAGCGGGAGGAGAACGCCTTCCCACGACTGACCCGGGGGCTGGTCTCGCCGAGCGCGCTGCTGGCCGAGAAGGTGGTCCTGGGGATGGCGATCGGCCTGGTGGTGACGCTGCTGATGCTCGCCGGCATGCAGTTCTTCGTGCCCCTGCAGTGGAGCCGGATCGGGCTCTGGCTGCTGGCGATCCTCGCCGGCGGGGCGGCGCTGGCCGCGGCCGGAGCCGCTCTCGGCGCGGCGGCGCGCGAGGTTCGCGCCGTCTCGCTGCTGGCTTTCATGGTGACGCTGCCGGTCGCCTTCCTCTCGCTGGTCCCCTCCGGCGCCGTCGGCGGCACGGTCTTCGACTTGGTCAAGGTGGTGACGGCGGTGTTCCCGTTCAAGCCGGCGCTGCAGGCGATGACCGCGGCGCTCGATTCGGCCGGGCCGGGGATCGGCGGGCCGCTCCTGCACCTGGCGATCCTGATCGCCGCCTACGGCCTGCTGGCCCGCTTCGCCCTGCGGCGCTTTACCTCCGTCTGAGCCTTCCCCGAGGAGTTAGCCGGCCGATGACGCCGGTAACTCCTCAACCTTGCGGGTAGGGTCGGCCGATGCGCGTCCTCTTCATCGGCGATGTCGTCGGCGGCCCCGGGCGGCGCGGGCTGCGCGAGGCGATGCCCGCTCTGCGCGAGCAGCACCGGCCGGACCTGATCGTCGTCAACGGCGAGAACTCAGCTGGCGGCATGGGCATCACCGAGCGCACCGCCAACGACCTCTTCGGCGCCGGCACCGGGGTGATCACCACCGGCAACCACGTCTACCGCCACCGCGAGGCCTATGAGTTCCTCGAACGCGAGCGCCTGGTGCTGCGGCCGGCCAACTACCCCCAGCGCAACCCCGGCCGCGGCTACACCGTGGTCGAGGCCGGCGGCATGCGGGTCGGCGTGATCAACCTCAGCGGCGGCGTCGGCCTGCGGGTCGCGCGCTCGCCCTTCGATGTCGTCGACGAGATCCTCGAGCGGATCGAGGCCGACGCGACGATCGTCGACTTCCACGCCGAGGTGACCAGCGAGAAGGTGGCGATGGGCTGGCACCTCGACGGCCGCGCCGCCGCGGTCTTCGGCACCCACACCCACGTGCCGACCGCCGACGGCCGGGTGCTGCCGCAGGGGACCGCCTTCATCTCCGACGTCGGCATGACCGGCTCGCGGACCAGCGTCCTCGGGGTCAAGCCCGAGCAGGCGCTGGCCTCGCTGATCACGCAGATGCCAACCCGGTTCGAGACCGCCGAGGAGGACGTCTGGGTGATGGGCGCGCTGGTCGAGGTCAACCAGCAGGGGCTGGCCGACTCGTTCGAGCAGGTGATGGTTCCCGCTCCTCCCCCGGCCTGACCGCGAGCGCGGCGAAGGCGACCAGCAGCAGCGGGTAGAACCAGACGATGTAGAGGTAGAACCAGTGGTGCATCGTCAGCTGCAGCCCGA
Source organism: Solirubrobacterales bacterium (assembly GCA_035995325.1). GTDB lineage: Bacteria > Actinomycetota > Thermoleophilia > Solirubrobacterales > 70-9 > VAYN01. The sequence goes on along the minus strand of DASYKN010000093.1, from coordinate 18,229 downwards.
TCAGCAGCGCCGCGCCGAGGGCGGCGACCTGGACCAGGGACTTGCGGCGGGGGCGGACGGCGAGGAACAGCGACAGGGCGCAAGTCGCGGCGAGGATCGCGACGCGCAACGGCTCCAGCGAGGGGACCTGGCCCCAGATGCTGAAGGGCGAGTCGCGGCTCGACTGGTAGGCGATGGTGCGGTCGTAGAACGTATGCAGGCCGGGGTTGAGCGCCGGCCACAGCATGACCAGGACGGTGACCAGCAGGAAGGCCCCGGCGAAGAGGAGCCCCGAGCGAACGGGGAGGGAATCCTGCGGGCGAGGTTTTCGTTCTCGGACTCCCTCCCCGTTCGATCCGGACCGAATCTCCGGGTTCGGGGTGTAGGTCAGGAGCATCGGCGCGAGCAACGCCGGGGCGAACTTCGCGAAGGTGGCGAGGGACGTGAGGGCTCCGCGGGCTCTGGGTCTGCCGAGGACCAGCAGGATCGCGACTAGGAGCATGGCCACGAGGGTGTCGTTGGAGTTGGCCTCGAGGGCGAAGGCGGTGTAGGGGTAGGCGGCCCAGCCGAAGGCCAGAGTGGCTGCGAGACGCTTGCCGGCCGGTCCGGGGCGGATCCGGATCCCGAGCAGGATCAGCAGCAGGAAGGTGGCGATGTCGAAGCTGACCGCGGCGCCGTGGGCCGCCGGCAGGTCGTCCCAGCTTCCCGACCAGGGCCAGATCAGCTCGGAGGGGACGTAGGCGACGTAGGTGGCGGGACCGTAGGTGTCGCCCTGGGAGACGTCGTCGGGGAAGTTGTCGTAGATCGGTTCCCCGTGGGTGATCCGATCGGCGCCGACGACGCTGGCGTAGCCGACGTCGATCGCGCCAGAGTCGGCGAGGTTGAGCCCGACCCGCACGCCCATCAAGAACAGCGCCGCAACCAGCAGGTAGGCGGCCGGCCAGACCGGGCGCAGGCCCTCGCCGCGGCCGCGGAAGCCGATCCACAGCGCCCGTCCCAGGAGGTAGAGCAGGACCGGGTATTGCAGCGGCACCGAGACGCCGATATCGGCCCGGTTGAAGAAGAAGTGCGAGACACCGAAGCCGAGCAGGACCAACAGGTCGAGGTTGGCGACGCGGCGCCAGCGCCGCCAGTCGACCAGGCCGAGCAGGAAGATCGCGCAGAGCGGCAGGAAGACGTAGGGGGCGTTGAGCTTGTGGCCGAAGGCGCCCGAGTAGCCGCGGGCCATCTTCCAGGCCACCTGGTCGCCGGTCCAGGACTCCTTCACCTCGCCGCTGCCGGGGTCGACGATGACCAGCACCACCTCCTCGCCGGCGGCGAAGTAGGCGATCTCCCAGTTGCCGTCGACCTTGTTCGCGACCGGCGCCAGCCCGCCGTTCAGCTTCCGCTCCTTGACCGCATTCGGGTCCCGGTCCGCAATCCGAATCGCCTCGGCTTCGGAGAGCTGATCACTCTCGGCGAAAGCGGTCCCGGGCAACAAGCAACCCGCCAGGAGAACGAACGCCGCGAGGGCGACGAGTGGAGCGACAAGGGGTCCGAGAACGGACACACCTGCCCGCCCGCAGGACCCCTTGTCGCTCACGCCCGCGCCTTCTGGGTCACTCGCCCTCCAGCCCGAAGTGCTCGCGGACCACGGGGACCACGTCCTTCAGCGTCCACTGCTCCCGCTCGTCCGCCGATCCCGGCCCGCAGCCGACGAAGAGCAGCGGGCCGAGCGAGTCGCCGGCGTGGAGGGCGCCGTGGCTGCCACCGCCGGCATGGGTCACTCCCCCCCAGTCGACGGCCTCGAAGCCGAGCTGCAGCGAGACGATGAAGTCACCGCCGTGCGGGGCCGCGAGCGCCGACCAGACCCGGGCCAGCGGATCGGGGTATTCCTCGCTGCGCAGGCGCCCGTCCTCGACCGTCGCCGCCAACGCGGTTGTCTCGCCCTCGACCTCCCAGCTGGCGCCGCGCAGGTCGGCAACCCCGTCGCCGGGCCGGAAGCGCAGCCGCTCGCCGCCGCGCTCGACCGTCGCCCAGGCGCCGGCGGGCGGAGGGCCGGGCTCAACGCGGACGAGCGGCAAGCCGTCCTCGCCCTGCAGCCAGCAGACCAGGTCGACGCCCTCGATCTCCGTCAGCCTCTCCCCCACCGCCGCCGGGTCGGCGGGCTCATCGGCGCCGGGCAATAGGTAGACGTGGGCGGCGCGGCCGGTCGGGCTGACCGCGAGCTGGGCCCGCCCGGGGCGGTCGTCGGACGGCTGCAGCACCGTCCACTCGTGGCCCAGCAGCTCCGCCAGCGGCAGGCCGCGGTGGACCGGCGTCTGGGCGTGGTCGGCGAGCAGGATCAGCGCGTGGGCGGCGAGGAACTCGTCGAGGCCGCCGCCGGCCTCGACCACCTTGCCGAAGCAGTGGTCGGCCTTGGCGATCGACTCGACGCTCGCCTCCGGGCCGTGGCGGTGCGAGTAGTTGTCGTTGTCGGGCAGCGAAAGCAGGAGGAAGTCGCAGAGGTCCTGCTCGATCAGCTCGGCCGAGCAGCAGGCGGCGTAGCCGTCGCGGTTGCCGGGGATCGAGGTCGACTTGCAGGGCACCTCGCGGCTGGCGTAGAGGTCGCCGTAGAAGAGCTCGGTCGGGCCCCAGGTGTGGTGGCGGAACTTGAGCCGGGTCGCCTCGACCGCGCGCCGCATCAGCCCCTCGAGCGAGACCTGGTGGCGGTGGCGACCGCGGTAGATCAGGAAGGGGGTGCAGGCGGTGCGGGCGCCGGCGTCGTCGAGGCTCTCGAAGAGCGTCTCGATCTCCGGGCTGAGGTGGGCCAGGTTCATGTTGTAGACGAGGTCGTAGAGCGCCCTGAAGACGCCGAAGGCGCGGGTCGCCTCGAGCGAGGAGCCGTACTCGACGTAGCGTCGCTCAAGCCGGTGGTACCAGTTCATGCCGCTGATCCAGTGGCGGTCGGCGCCGACCCCGGTGACCATCTCCGAGCAGGCGACCGGGGTCACCGAGGGGAAGCTGGAGACGCAGTCCTCGACCAGCACCCCGCGCTCGAGCAGCGCCGCGAAGTTCGGCGCCCGTTCCTCGGCGACCGCCAGCTGCAGCATGTCGGTGCGCAGCGAGTCGACGTAGGTGAGGACGAGCTTCTTGGCGCGGGGCATCGTCCGAATGATGCTCGACCGGTTAGCTCGGCCGGCGATCTAGCGCAGGACGCGGAGGCCGGCGTGTTTGCGCTGGGCGCGGCGGTGGCGGGTGATGCCGAGCCAGGCCAGGGCGAGGACGAAGACGATGACCAGGACCGGCAGCAGCAGCGCCGCGGCGATCACGATCAGCGCCACCAGGGCGACGATGAAGGCGAGGGCGCCGCTGCCGCTGCCCTCGCGGCGGCTGGCGCCGGCGATCAGGTCGCTGATCACGAGGCAGGCGAGGACGGCGCCGGCCAGGGCGAGGACGGCGCCGAGCGGGCCGCCGAGGAGGAAGCCGGCGATCAGGCCGATCACCGCGGCCAGCAGGGTCATGCGGCCGCGGGCCGAGCCATGGGTGCCGGTGGTGCCAGCGAGCATGCCGATCGCGATGCCGATGCCTACCTCTTGCAGAAAGTCCACATGCGAAAACCTAACCTCCCTGGCGCGGCGGCGTCGATCCGCCACACTTCCGTGCATGAGCGAGGTACCGCCACCGCCCCACCGCCGGCGCGCCCACACCAGCACCCGCGACCTCGAGCGCTACGCCGGCCTCTTCGCCGAGCGGACCACGGTGATGCGCTCCTCGGCGATGCGCGACCTGATGGCGATCACCGCCCGGCCGGAAGTGATCTCGCTTGCCGGCGGCCTGCCCGACACCTCCACCTTCCCGCCCAAGAGCTTTGCCGCGCAGATGACCCGGATCGCCCAGGAGTCGGCGGCGGAGGCGCTGCAATACGGGCCGACCGAGGGCTTCGAAGAGACCAAGGACTGCATCGTCGAGGTGATGGGCGCCGAGGGGATGCTGGTCGACCCCCACGACGTGATCGTCACCACCGGCGGCCAGCAGGCAATCGACCTGATCGCCAAGACCCTGGTCGACCCCGGCGACGTCGTCATCTGCGAGGCCCCGACCTACCCCGGCGCGGTGCCGGTCTTCTGCAGCTACCAGGCCGAGGTGATCCAGGTGGAGTGCGACGAGGACGGGATGCGGGTCGACGAGCTGGAGCAGTTGCTCGAGCGGCTGCGCGGCGAGGGACGGCGCCCGAAGTTTGTCTACTCGGTGCCGAGCTTCCAGAACCCGGCCGGGGTGACGATGTCGCTGGCCCGCCGCCAGCGCCTGGTCGAGCTGGCCCGCCTGCACGAGCTGCTGGTCGTCGAAGACAACCCCTACGGCCTGCTGCGCTACGGCGGCGAGCCGGTGCCGCCGCTCTACCAGCTCGACGGCGGCGACTTCGTCCTCTACATCGGCACCTTCTCGAAGATCCTCTCCCCCGGCATCCGCCTCGGCTGGGCGGTGGCGCCACCGCCGGTGATGGAGAAGATCGTCCTCGGCAAGCAGGCCGCGGACCTCTGCACCTCGACCCTGACCCAGTACTTCGTCCACGAGTACTTCGCCGAAGGGCGCTGGCGCCAGTACGTCGCCGACCTGGTCGAGATCTACCGCCGGCGCCGCGACACGATGCTGGCGGCGCTGACCGAGCACTTCCCGGCGGCGGCGACATGGACCGAGCCCGAAGGCGGGCTCTTCATCTGGGCCACCCTCCCCCCCTACATCGACACCGGCGACCTGCTGGCGAAGGCGCTGCGGGCCGACGTCGCCTTCGTCCCCGGCCAGGCCGCCTACATCGACGAGCGCGGCCGCAACTCGATGCGGCTCAACTTCTCCGGCGTCAACGAGGACGAGATCCGCGAGGGGATCCGCCGCATCGGCGCCGTCATCTCCGAGCAGGTCGAGCTTTACGAGGCGATCAGCGGCGAGCAGTCGGCGCCGGCGCAGCCCGAGGCCGCCGACTCCATCAACGTCCTCCCCTTCCGCAAGGCGAGCGAGGCCGGATGAAGGTCGCGGTCCTCAAAGGCGGCCGCTCGCTCGAGCGCGGCGTCTCGCTGCGTTCCGGAGCGCGGGTCGAGGACGCCCTCGGGCGGCTCGGGCACGAGGTCGTCGCGCTCGACGTCGGCGGCGACCTGGTCAAGCGGCTGATCCAGGAGCGGCCCGACGTCGCCTTCGTCGCCATGCACGGGGTCGGCGGCGAGGACGGCACCGCGCAGGAGCTGCTGGAGATCCTGCGGATCCCCTTCACCGGGCCCGGCGCGGCCGCCTGCGCGCGCTGCATGGACAAGTCCCTGGCCAAGCACGCGATCCGCGAGGCCGGCCTGCCGACGCCGGACTGGTTCGCCTTCAGCCAGACCGCCTTCCGCGAGCTCGGCGCCGCCGACGCGCTCGGGCAGCTTGGAGAGAGCCTCGGCTTCCCGCTGGTCGTCAAGCCCAGCCGCGGCGGCTCCGCGCTAGGCGTCAAGTTCGCCGCCGACGCCGGCGAGGTCCCGCAGGCGCTCGTCTCCGCCTTCAGCTACGACGACCGCATCCTGCTCGAGCGCTTCGTCGCGGGCCGCGAGCTGGCGGTCAGCATCCTCGGCGAGGAGGCGCTGCCGGTGGTCGAAGCGATCCCCGAGCAGGGCGACGGCTATGACTTCGAAGCCCGCTACGAGATCGGCCGCACCCGCTTCGTCTGCCCGGCCGTGCTGGACGCGGAGCAGCAGGCCGCGGTGACCGAGACAGCGCTGGCGACCTACCGCGCGCTCGGCTGCTCGGGCTTTGCCCGCGTCGACCTGATCCTCGGCACCGACGGCCCCCAAGTGCTGGAGGCCAACGCGATCCCCGGCCTCACCGACACCAGCCTGCTGCCGCAGGCGGCGGAGGCGGCGGGGCTCTCCTTCGAGCAGCTGGTCGAGCGCATCCTCGACCTCGCGCTCGAGCCCGCGGCCGCCTAGCCGTCCTCGCCCTTGGCGAAGTCTTCCGGGGTGACCTCGTCGAGGAACTCTTTGAATTTGTCGACGACCTCCTCGGTGTCCTCGACCTCATGCTCGAACTCGATCGCCGACTCCTCGATCACGTCCTCGGCGGCGAAGATCGGGGCGGAGACGCGGACCGCGAGCGCCAGCGCGTCGGAGGGGCGCGAGTCGATCTCAACCTCGGAGCCGTTGACCGAGACCGTGATCGAGGCGTAGAACGTGTTGTCGCGCAGCTCCGTCACCGAGACCCGCTCGCACTTGGCGTCGAGCTGCTCGAGGACGTCGGAGAGCAGGTCGTGGGTCATCGGCCGCGGCGTCGAGGCGCCCTGCAGCTTCATCAGGATCGCCGCCGCCTCGGGGTGGCCGATCCAGATCGGCAAGAACCTGTTTCCGTCGACCGTCTTCAGCAACACGATCGGCTGCTTGCCGACCATGTCGAAACTGACGCCATAGATCTGCATCTGCTGCACGAGAAGGGCTCCCGACCGTGGTTGACGGCGAAGTATAGGTCGGGCCAGTGGGCGATCCTGGATTCGAACCAGGGACCTCGTCCTTATCAGAGACGCGCTCTAACCAACTGAGCTAATCGCCCGCGGCCGGCGATGATAGCGGCGTCCGGCTTCGCGGTCTGGCCGCCGCTCAGCGGCTCCGCTTGCGCAGCGTGCGAGCGAGCGTCCGGGCCTCGTCGAGGTCGTCGAAACGCAGCTCGGCGCTGACCTCGTCTCCCCTGCGACGGAGCGTCACCTCGTGGCCCAGCGCCGCCTCCAGGGCGTCGGCTGCCTCCTCGAGGGCGGCGGCCTCCTCCGGATCCACCGCCGCACGCTTCGCCTTTGCTTTTGGCTGGCTAGCCAGCCGAACCCTGTTCTCGGTCTCGCGCACCGACCAGCCGCCGCGCACCGCGTCGCGGCCGAGGCGGCGGCGCACGTCGTTGCCGGCGGCCGCGAGCAGGGCCTTGCCGTGCCCCTCGCTGAGATCGCCGGCCTCCAGCAACTCCAGGGTCTCGTCGGGAAGCTCGAGCAGGCGGATCAGGTTGGAGACGGCGGGGCGGCTGCGGCCGACGCGGCGGGCCAGGTCCTCTTTGGTCAGGCCGAGGTCCTCGATCAGGGCCGAGCAGGCGCGCGCCTCCTCGACCGGGTTGAGGTCCTCGCGGACCATGTTCTCGATCAGCGCCGCCTGCAGCCGCTCCGCTTCGGCCTGCTCACGGACCACCGCAGGAACCCGCTCGAGCCCGGCCTGCTGGGCGGCGCGCCAACGGCGCTCGCCGGCGACCAGCTCGTAGCTGCCGTCGGGGAGGGGGCGGACGAGCAGCGGCTGGACGACGCCGCTGGCCTCGATCGAGGCGGCGAGCGCGGTCAACGCCTCGGGGTCGAAGTTGGTCCGCGGCTGGCCCGGGTTGGGCTTGATCAGGTTGACCGGCAGCTCGCGCAGCTCGCCGGCGCCGTCGTCGTTGGCCTCGGGCAGGATCGCCGCCAGGCCGCGGCCGATGCCGCGCTTGGTGCCGCTAGCCACGGCTGTCCAGCTCCTTGGTCAGCGCCTGGTAGGCGATGGCGCCGCGGGAGCTGGGGGCGTGCTCGGTCACCGGCAGACCATAACTCGGCGACTCGGCGACGCGGACGCTGCGCGGGATCACAGTCTCGAAGACCATCCCGGCGAAATGCTCGCGCAGCTCCGCCTCGACGTCCTGGGCGAGGCGGGTGCGCTCGTCGTGCATCGTCACCAGCAGCCCCGCCACCTCCAGCTGCGGGTTCAGCTCGCGCCGGATCAGGCCCAGCGTCTCGAGGAACTGGACCAGCCCCTCCAGCGCCAGGTACTCGGCCTGGACGGGAACGATCACCCGGTCGGCGGCGGTGAGCGCGTTGACGCTGACCGGGCCGAGGGCGGGAGGGCAGTCGAGCAGGGTCACCGCGAACCGCTCCCGGACCGGGCCCAGGCGCTCCCGCAGGCGCGTCTCGGAGCCGTCGATTCGCGGCAGCTCGACCGCGGCGCCGGCGAGGTCGCGGCTGGCCGGGACCAGCCAGAGGTTGTCCGGGCCGGCCGGCCGCGCCGCCTCGGCGACCGAGACGTCGCCGGTCAGGCAGTCGTAGGAGGAGGGGTGCATCTCGCGGCCGCCGCCAAGCGCGACCGTGGCGTTGCACTGGGGATCCAGGTCCACCAGCAGCGTCTGCTGGCCCGCCGCGGCCTCGCAGGAGGCGACGTTGACCGCGGTGGTCGTCTTGCCGACGCCGCCCTTCTGATTTGCCACCGCGTAGACCTTGCCCATGTCGCAGCCACCCTAATTGCCCCGCCGCGGCGGCGAGAGGTCGGATAGCCTGCGGCTCGTGACCGAGACCGGAGACTGGCCTGCCGAGCCTGCCGAGCGCGTCCGCGAGTTGGTCGAGGGCGTCCTTGACGAACTCGACCTGGACGGAGAGGTGGAGATCGACGAGGACGACGACCGCATCGCCGCCACGGTCGAAGGCGAGGACGACTACGGCCTGCTGATCGGCAAACGGGGGCAGACGATCGATGCCCTGCAGCTGCTCTGTTACCAGGCCGCCTACCGCGGCCTGCGCGAGCGCAAGCGGGTCATCGTCGACGCCGCCGGCTACCGCGAGCGCCGGCGCGAGACTCTCGAGGGCCGCGCTGACCGGGCTGCCGAGCAGGCGCTGAGCAGCAACAACGTCGTCGAGATGGACCCGATGAGCGCGCAGGAGCGCCGCGTCGTCCACGAGCGCCTCAAGGAGCGCGCCGGGATCGAGACTTACAGCGAGGGCGACGAGCCCCGCCGCTGCGTGATCGTCGCCCCGCTCGTCGCGGAGTGAGCCAGAACCCCACGGCGGCTCTGGATCCCGCCGCCCGCGCGGCGCTGCAGAAGGTCCTCGAGCTGCTGGCGCAGGAGCGGGCCTCGGTCAGCTCGGTGGTCGACGAGCGCGCCTGGCGCGTCCATGTCGTCGACAGCCTCACCGGGCTCGAGGTTCCGGAGCTTGCGGCCGCCCGCCGCATCGCCGATGTCGGCGCGGGCGCGGGCTTCCCCGGCCTGGCCCTGGCCGTCGCCCTGCCGGCCGCCCAGATAGACCTGGTCGAGTCGGTTAGCCGCAAGTGCGCCTTCATGGGCAGGGCGATCAACGAGGCCGGCATCGCCAACGCGACCGTCCTCGACACCCGCTCCGAGGAATGGGCCCAAGCCGATGGCCGCGAGGCCTACGACGTAGTCACCGCTCGCGCCGTCGGCCGCCTCTCGACCCTCGCCGAGCTCGCATCCCCACTCCTGGAGCCAAACGGCGTCCTCATCGCCTGGAAGGGCAAACGCGACGAGGAGGAAGAGCATCAGCTCGCCCGAGCCTCGGAATCCCTGGCGATGCGCCCCGAGCAGGTCCTCGACGTAGGCAACCGCGCCGGCAGCCAACACCGCCACCTCCACGTCATCAGGAAGTCCGGCCCCACGCACCCAACCCTCCCAAGGAGACCGGGCGTAGCCAAGAACCGCCCCAAAGGCTGATCCTCACAGCCGGGAGTCGTCCCTCTCGTCCTCGCCTAGGAAGCTAGGCAGGCGCTTCGCTGGGGAGGGACGGGTAACCCTCGAAACGCCTTGTACTTCTCGGTCACGGGCCGACTCGGATGGCCCCCAGCGCTACTCCCGAGCAAGTTAAGTGAAGAGGGTTACCCGTCCCTCCCCAAGCCAACCCCGCCTAGCGCCGCCGCTTCTTCTTTTTCGGCGGCCTCGGAGGAGGCTTCGCTTCAGCCGCCGCCGCGGCCCCAGCCGGCGTCGCCGTGACCGGCATCGGGATGATCTTCTGGATCGCGAACTGCTGCCCGATCGTCCAGACGTTGGTCGTGATCCAGTAGAGGATCAGGCCGGCCGGGAAGCTGATCACGAAGGGGACGAAGATCAGCGGCAGCAGGAACATCATCGTGCGCTGGCTTTTGTCGGCCGTGACCGACATAACCAAGCCGGAGATCAGCTGGGTGCCGACGTAGAGGACCAGCAGCGCGATCAGGACGCTGCCCTCGGCCTTCGCGGTCAGGTCCGGGATGATCAGGAAGCTTTCGCCGAAGAAGCCGGCCGAGTGGCCTTGGCTGACCGCGTATTCGCTGCAGGTCTTCGCAGTCTGCTTGCAGATGTCGAAGCGCAGGTCGTGCTGGAGGACGTAGAAGAGGGTGATGAAGACCGGTAGCTGCGCGACCAGCGGGATGCAAGAGGCAAAGGGGTTGACTTTGTTCTCTTTGTAGAAATTCATCATCTCTTGCTGCATGCGCTGTTTGTCGTTTTTGTATTTGGCCTGCAGCTCCTTGATCTGCGGCTGCAGGGCCTGCATCGCCCGCATCCCTTTCAGCTGTTTGTAGGTGAGCGGGATCAGCAGCGTGCGCATGCAGATCGTCAGGGCGATGATCGCCCCGCCCCAGGAGAGGCCGGCGTTGTCGTGAAAGAAGACGAGGACTTCGTCGGCGATGTCGACCAGGAACTGCGGCGCGAGCTGGAATCCGAGCGGCAGCATCAGGCCTTTGCCTCACCGTGGTGGTCGGCCGGATCGACCGGGCCGACCCTGAGCGTGAACCGCTCTGGGACGGGGTCGAAGCCGCCGTGGCTGAGGGGATTGCAGCGCAGCAGGCGCCAGGCGCCGAGCAGCAAGCCGCGAGCGACACCGAATCGCTCGACCGCCTCGGTCACGTAAGCCGAGCAGGTCGGCTCGTAGCGGCAGCGACGCGGGCGCGAGGGGGAGATCCAGCGCTGGTAGGCGGCGATCGGCGCCAGGAAGACCCGTTTCACGTGGAACGCCCCCCGGCCAAAGCCTCTTCCAGGCTCTTGGTGACGCCGCCGGTGCCCTCGCGCTCGATCAGATCGCCGATCTCCGAGCGGGCGACGATGACGAAGTCGTGCCGCTCCGGAAGCCGGTCCGAGAGACCCCAGAAAGCCTCGCGCAGAGCGCGCTTGACCCGGTTGCGCTCAACCGAGCTGCCGACCTTGCGGCTCACCGACACGCCCAACCTCACGTCCTCCCGCTCCTCGTCGCGGCGGGGGAAGGTGTAGAGAACGAGATAGCGGGTCGCATGGGAAGAACCGTCGCGATAGACGCGGTCGAACTCACCGCTTCGCGAAAGGCGCCGTCGCTTCGACGCCATTCAGGGGGTGAGGCGCTTCCGCCCTTTGCGCCGGCGCCGTTTGAGGATGGCGCGGCCACCGCGGGTGCTCATCCGCGCTCGGAAGCCGTGCGTCTTCGCGCGCTTCCGCTTCTTTGGCTGGTACGTACGCTTCATGGGATCGGCAGTATACGGACGGCGCTCGTAATGACGTCCGCAAATCTTTTCCCCGGCATTTGCGGGGGGCCGGGGATGGCTGCTCAGGCACGCCGCTATGGTCGCCGGCCAGGTGCCAGATGACTCCTCTCGACATGAACTCGACGCCCTTTGGCGGGCGACCCAGGAACAGCTTCGGGCATCGGTGCCCGAGTCGACCTTCCGCCTCTGGCTGGAGCCGCTGCGCGTCGTCGGCGCCGATGGCGACACGCTCTACCTGAGTGGGCCGGAGCGGGTTCGCGTCTGGGCCGAGGGGCGTTATTCCTCGCTGATCAGGCGGGCCCTGGCGGATGTCGACTCGCCGCTGAAGCAGGTCGCGTTCCGGGACGGCGTGCCCGCGGCGCTCGACAAAGACGAGCTCAATCCCAGCTACACCTTCGACCGCTTCGTCATCGGCGGCGGCAACCGCCTCGCCCACGGGGCTGCGCTCGCGGTCGCCGAGGCGCCATCGGAGGCCTACAACCCGCTCTTCCTACACGGCCCTCCCGGGCTGGGCAAGACCCATCTGCTGGCGGCGATCGCCAACTATCTGCGGGCCAACGCCCCCGAACTCAGCGTCCGCTACACGACCGCCGAGTCCTTCACCAACGAGTTCGTCGGCGCCCTCAAGTCAGCTGGGGCCGAAGCCTTCAAGGCGCGCTACCGCGACCTCGACGTGCTGCTGATCGACGACGTCCAGTTCCTCGAGGGCAAGCCGGCCACCGAGGAGGAGTTCTTCCACACTTTCAACGCCCTCTATGAGTCGGGGAGCCAGCTCGTCCTCTCGGCCGATCGCATTCCTCGGGAGCTGTCAACCCTCGCCTCGCGCCTGCGCGACCGCTTCGAGTGGGGCCTCGCGGTCGCGGTCGAGCCCCCCAACCTCGCCACCCGGCTCACCGTCCTGCGCCGTCTCGTCCAGGAGGCCGGGGTCGAGATCGCCGACGCCGACGCGCTGGGCGAGCTGGCGAACCGGATCGATGCCAACGTGCGTCAGCTCCACGGCGCCCTGACCAGGGTGATCGCCCACGCTTCGCTGATGGCACGGCCGCTGAGCAGTGAGCTGATCGCCGAGGTCATTCCCCGCGGCAGCTCCGTCCAGGCTACCTCGGTCGAGGAGATCCAGCAGCGGGTCGCCGAGACTTTCGGCATCTCCCGGGCCGAGCTGATCGGCTCCAGCCGTGCCGCCACCCCATTGCGGGCACGGCAGGTGGCGATCTTCCTCACCCGCGAGCTAACCGACCTCTCGCTGCCGCAGATCGGGCGCCTCTACGGCGGCCGCGATCACTCCACCGTGCTCAACTCGCTGCGGCGCATCGAAGCCGGCCTCGCCGACGACTCCGACCTGGTCGAGCGTGTCCAGGAGTTACGCGGAGCTATCCACAATCCAACCGGCGAGCAAGGCTGACGGCCGATGGCACTGCAAGAATCGAGCCTTTCCCACACCCTCCTCCACAGGCCCAAAACCGCATCGCTGCGCGGTTTCCTCCGCGGCCCCGTTACTTTCCACAAGTCCTAACTCAACTTAAGAAGGCATCCAACTCTTGAAGCTGACGACCAAACGCGAAGACCTCGTCTCCAAGCTCTCGATCGTTTCCAGAGCTGTCTCAACCCGGGCGGCGACCCAGGCGCTCTCCGGAATCCTGCTCACCGCGGCCGCTGGCCGGGTGACGCTTTCGGCCACCGACCTCGACCTCGGGCTCGAGACGGCGCTCGACGCGGAGGTCGCCGAGGAGGGGTCGGTGCTGCTGCCAGGACGGCTGCTGGCGGAGGTCGCCCGCTCGCTGGCCGACCCGACGGTAGAGATCGAGTCGCGCGAGGCCGAGCACGACGTTGAGATCCGCAGCGGCAGCTCCAGCTTCCACCTGCGCGTCCTCCCTGCCGAGGACTTCCCGAAGCTGCCGGCGCCGGCGGACGAGCCGAGCCTGAAGATCCCCGCCAAGGAGCTCGGCGCCAGCATCGACCTCGTCGCCCGCGCCGCCTCCCGCGACGACATGCGCCCAGTTCTCACCGGAGTTTTCGTCGCCGGCAGCGGCTCGGAGATGACGATGGTCGCGACCGACTCCTACCGGCTGGCGGTGAAACGGACCGATCTCGAGGCCGAGCTGGGCGGGGAGATCGACGCCAACATTCCGGCCCGGGCGCTGCGGGAGCTGGGGCGGATCCTCAGCTCCGAGGGGGTCGAGGAGGCGACCGTCTCGCTGCTCGCCAACCAGGCCGTTTTCCAGGCAGGGGCAATCGTCCTCACGACGAGGCTGATCGAGGGGCAGTTCCCCAACTTTCGACAACTCCTGCCGGAGTCCTACGAGCACGACGTCCGTCTGCCGCGCAGCGACTTCCTCGACGTCACCCGCCGGGTCAGCCAACTGGCGCAGCGCAACGCGCCACTGCGCCTCTCCTTTGCGCCCGGGGAGCTGACGATCGCGGCGGAAACCCCCGATGTCGGCGACGCCGAGGAGACGATGCCTGCTGCCTTCGAGGGCGAGCCGTTGGAGATCGGCTTCAACCCGGAGTTCCTGCGCGAGGGCATCGAAAGCGTCGAGGGGGACGAGGTCCTGCTGCGGCTGATCTCGCCGCTGCGCCCCGGGCTGCTGCAGCCGGTCGAGGGCGAAGACTTCCGCTACCTGGTGATGCCCATCCGCCTCAACGTCTGAGGACGGCCGGCCGGTGCTCGTCACCGCGATCGAAGCGAGGCCGGTGCGGAGCCTCGACGACGTCAGGGTCGAGCTGGACCCCGGCATCGTCAGCGTCGTCGGGCCCAACGGCGTCGGCAAGACCAACCTGGTCGAGTCGCTCTACTTCGCCCTCACCGGCCGTTCCTTCCGCACTTCCGACCGCCGCGACCTGATTCCCTTCGGCGGCTCCCTGGCCCGCGCCGAGGCGACCCTGCGCGACAGCGACGGCCTCGAACGGCGGCTGCTGGCCTCGGTCAGCCGCAGCGAGGGGCGCCGGCATCTGCTCGACGGCGGCCCGGCGGACCCGGCGACGCTGGCCCGCAACAGGCCGCCCGTTGCCGTCTTCGCCCCCGACCGCCTCAACCTGATCAAGGGCCCGCCCTCGGAGCGGCGCGCCCACCTTGACGCCTTCGCTGCCGCCCGCTGGCCGGCCCGAGCGGAGCTGCGCAAGCGCTTCGGCCAGGCCTTGGCGCAACGCAACGCGCTGCTCTCGCGCTTAGCTCGGGGCGTCGGCCGCCAGGGGGAACTCGACGCCTGGGACGCGAGCCTGGCCGAGGCCGCAGCGGCGCTGGTGGCGACGCGCGACGAGGCGGTCGCCGAGCTCGCGGCCCCGTTCGCGGAGACCGCCGCGGAGCTGGGCCTGGAGGGCGGCGCCAGCCTCCAGTACGCGCCGCGCGCCGCCGGCTCGGCGGACGAGATCCGGGCCGGGCTGGAGGAGCGACGCGGCCAGGACATCGGCCTCGGCCGCAGCTCCTGGGGCCCGCACCTGGATGAGTTCAAGGTCGAGGCCGGCGGCCGCTCGCTGCGCCGTTACGGATCGCAGGGTCAACAGCGGGCCGCGCTCCTGTCGTTGCTCTTCGCCGAGCGCGAGGCGCTGCTGGTGGCCAGACAGGTGACGCCGCTGCTGCTCCTCGACGACGTCATGAGCGAGCTCGACCCCGGCCGCCGCGAGCGACTGGTGCGACGGCTCGAGGGCGACGGCCAGGCGCTGATCACCGCCGCCGACGAAGAGTCGCTGCCGGCGCCGGCGCTGGCCTCGGTGGTGCGGATGCCGCCGCCCTCGCTGCGAGCTGCCGCCGCATGAGCCGCCGCCGGGCGCCGCGCCAGGCCTCGGCCGCGTTCCGCGCGGCGCGCGATCGCGTCGCTCCCCGCACCGGGCTCGCGGCCGCGCAGGCGGCCTGGTCGGCGACGGTGGGGGAGCAGGTAGCGGCCGTCGCGACGCCGGTCTCCGAGCGCGCCGGGACGCTGACGATCGAGTGCGTCGACTCGGTCTGGGTGCAGGAGCTGGACCTGATGCAGGAGCAACTACTGGGGCGCCTGCGGGACGAGTTGGGGGACCTGGCTCCCTCAGCCCTGAGATTCCGCCTCAACAAGGATCGCTCCTAGTCCCTGATTATGCACGATTTGCAGGGAATTTTCCTCACCGCGCCAGGCGTTCCGCGGCGCTCAACTGGTATTCTTATGGCAACTCGCGTTATGCCCCGATCTGTGTGGAGCGCGCCTCCATGCATCGGGGTTTTGTATGTCAATCGGAAGGGACTCATTGCCTGAGAACAAAGCCAGCGGCGCCACCTCCGCTTCCTACAGGGCCGAGGACATCACCGTCCTCGAGGGCCTGGAAGCGGTGCGCAAGCGGCCCGGCATGTACATCGGCTCGACCGGCCCGCGCGGCCTCCATCACCTCGTCTACGAGGTCGTCGACAACTCCGTCGACGAGGCCCTGGCCGGTCACTGCGACAGCGTTCGCGTCGTTCTCCACCCCGACAACAGCTGCACGGTCGAAGACGACGGCCGCGGCATCCCGGTCGGGATCATGGAGAAAGAGCAGCGCCCCGCGGCAGAGGTCGTGCTGACGGTGCTGCACGCCGGCGGCAAGTTCGGGGACGGCGGCGGCTACAAGGTCTCCGGTGGGCTGCACGGCGTCGGCGTCTCCGTCGTCAACGCCCTCTCCGAGCGCCTGCACCTGCAGATCAGCACCGACGGCCACGTCTGGTCGCAGGACTACGCACGCGGCAAACCGATGACCGAGCTGGCCAAGGGCGAGGCGACCAAGGCGCACGGCACCACGATCACCTTCCTGCCCGACCTCGAGATCTTCGAAGAGATCGGCTTCGACTTCGAGACCCTGGCCGAGCGCCTGCGCGAGACCGCCTTCCTCACCCGCGGTCTCAAGATCGAACTGGTCGACGAGCGCGGCGAGACCAACAGCGTCACCTTCCAGTACGAGGGCGGGATCGAGGACTTCGTCCGCCACCTCAACGGCAACAAGGACGCGGTCCACAAAAAGGTCATCTACTTCGAGGGCTCCAAAGAGGAGGGGGCGGTCGAGGTCGCGATGCAGTGGAACAGCTCCTACCAGGAGTCGATCTTCAGCTTCGCCAACAACATCAACACCCACGAGGGCGGCTCCCACCTCTCCGGCTTCCGCGCCGCGCTGACCCGGACCCTGAACGCCTACGCCCGCAACAAAGGGCTGCTGAAAGAGAAAGACGACAACCTCGCCGGCGAGGACGTGCGCGAGGGACTGACCGCGGTGATCTCGGTCAAGCTGCACGACCCCCAGTTCGAGGGCCAGACCAAGACCAAACTCGGCAACCCGCCGATCCGTGGCCTGGTCGAGGAGGCGGTCAACCGCAAGCTGGGCGAGTACTTGGAGGAGAACCCCAGCGACGCGCGCCGGGTGATCAGCAAGGCGATCGACGCCTCGCGGGCGCGCGCGGCCGCGCGCAAGGCCCGTGACCTGACCCGCAAGTCGGCGCTGGAGAACTCGACCCTGCCCGGCAAGCTCGCCGACTGCTCGGTCAAGGACCCCAGCCTGGCCGAGATCTTCGTGGTCGAGGGCGACTCCGCCGGCGGCTCCGCCAAGCAGGCTCGCGATCGCAACACGCAGGCGGTGCTGCCGCTGCGCGGCAAGATCATCAACGTCGAGAAGAGCCGGATCGACAAGGTCCTCGCCAACAACGAGATCCAGGCGCTGATCACGGCGATCGGGACCGGCGTCCACGACGAGTTCAACATCGAGGGCGCCAGGTACCACAAGATCGTGATGGCGACCGACGCCGACGTCGACGGGGCTCACATCCGCACCCTGGTCCTCACCTTCCTCTACCGGCAGATGCCGGAGCTGATCGACGCCGGCTACGTCTACATCGCCAAACCGCCGCTCTACCGCGTCAAACAGGGCAACCAGGAGACCTACCTGGAGCGCGAGTCCGAACTCGAGGAGCTGCTGTTGCGCGGCAAGCTCGAGGACTTCGAGCTGATCGACGCGGCCGGGTCCTCGAAGAAACTGACCACGAGCCGCTGGCAGGCCTACGTCCGGCGCTCGAAAGAGTACGAGGGGTGGGGCTCCTCGCTGCAGGCCGAGTTCGGCCACGAGGTCGTACGCTTCCTCGAGGAGTCGAACCTGCTCGACGAGGCCGTCGCCAGCGTCGGCGCCGCGACCAAGCTGCTGGCCGAAAAGGCGCCCGAGGGGGCGCCGTTCGACACCGAGATCGTCTCCTCCTCCGACGAGCTGTTGGTGGTCAAGGCGATCGAACGCCGCAGTGGCCTCGCCCGCACCCACCGGCTGCCGGCGGCGCTCTTCTCCAACTACGACTACCGCAAGTTCGTCGAGGTCCACGAGGCGCTGCTCAAACAGGTCGGCCGACCGCCGTTCGAGATCCGCTTCGGCGAGCGCCGCAACGCGGCGATCTCCTTTCAGACGCTGCGCGGGGCGGTTCTCGAGCTGGCTCGTCACGGCGTCCAGCTGACCCGCTTCAAGGGCCTCGGCGAGATGAACTCCGACCAGCTGCGGGAGACGACGATGGACCCCGCCAGCCGCACCCTGGCCCGGGTCACGCTCGAAGACGCGACCGCCGCCGACCAGATCTTCTCGATGCTGATGGGCGACCAGGTGGCACCCCGGCGCGCGTTCATCGAGAAACACGCGAAAGAGGTTCGCTTCCTCGATGTCTAGACCGGCCCCCCAGACCCGCGCCGATTCGGCCGAAGGAGAGATTTACTGATGGCACTTGATGCTCTGACCGGGCGGATCGAGGAGCGCGAGCTCGAGAAGGAGATGCGCTCGTCCTACCTCGATTACGCGATGAGCGTGATCGTCGGCCGCGCCCTGCCCGACGTCCGCGACGGGCTCAAGCCGGTCCACCGCCGCGTCCTCTACGCGATGCACGACGTCGGCCTGCAGCCGACCCGGGCCTACCGCAAGTGCGCCTTCATCGTCGGCGAGGTCATGGGCAAGTACCACCCGCACGGCGACTCGGCGATCTACGACACGCTGGTGCGGATGGCGCAGGACTTCTCCCTGCGTTACCTGCTGGTCGACGGCCAGGGCAACTTCGGCTCGATCGACGACGACCCGGCGGCGGCGATGAGGTACACCGAGGCGCG
>DASYKN010000092.1:0-36078 GCA_035995325.1 Solirubrobacterales bacterium | reverse complement strand
GCCGGGCTTGGCGCCCTGGCCGATCTTGATCTCGGCGACGTAGGAGGAGTTGAGCATCTCCGCCGAGACGCCGAAGCGCCCCGAGGCGACCTGCTGGCCGCGCCATTTGCGGTATTTCCCGTACATGTCGCGGATCTCGCCACCCTCGCCGTTGACGCAGAGGATGTTGGTCGCCTTGGCCGCCTCCGCATAGGCGCGGAAGGCCGGCTCGGACTGCGAGCCGAAGCTCATCGAGGAGATCACGATCGGATAGTCGTGGTGGCCGATGCCGGCGTCGACGGTCGAGGCGTCGGCGATTGGCTCGCGGTCGCCCTTGAGGCCCATGACGTGGCGCATCGAGATCGGGCTCTGCTTCTCGAGGTCGCGGACTTTCTCCGAGTATTCCTCGTAGGAGCCGGTTCCGTTGGCGGTCGCGATCGCCGCCTTGTAGACCTTCGGGTAGAAGCGGAACGTCTTCGCCGGTTTGGCCGTCTCGTCGTCGCCGCTGAGGGCGCGGGCGCGGGCGTTGGTGTCCTCGTCGAGCTCGGTGAAGCCGGTGCCGCCCTTGGCCGAGGCGGCGAAGGCCTCGGTCTGGAAGATCTCGGCCAGCTCCGGCTTGACCCCGATCGAGGAGAACTGGCGGGCGTAGCCGCGGACCTCGTGGATGCCGATCGTCGAGATCACTTTCTCGATCCCTTTGGTCAGGGCGGCGCAGAGGTTGCTGACGTCGGACTCGTAGTCCTCGACGCAGATCACCTCGACCATCGTGTACGGGCAGACGCCGTTGGCGCCGAGGCCGAGGGCCAGCATCGTGTCGTGGACGTTGCGGATCGCGGCCGAGCGCAGGACGATGCCGCAGCGGCGGCGCAGGTTCTCCTCGCCGGGCTCGACCTTGAACTGCTTCAGCGCCTGGTCGACCGCCGAGGTCGCCAGGTGCGGGTCGAGGTAGCGGCGCTCGCCGTCGTAGACGGTGCGGTCGGTGAGGATCAGCAGCTCGGCCCCGTTGCGGACCTTCTTCACCGCTTCCTGTTTGATCCGCTCGATCGCGCCGCTGGTCGTCTCTGACTCCAGCAGCGAGATGTCGACCGCGGAGGCGCGGCCGCGGAACTCCTCCCAGAGGTCCTCGAGCAGGTAGGTGCGGTGCTTGCGGGCGATCGCCCGGTAGGTCTTGTCCGAGAGCGGCGCCAGGCCGTGGTGGCCGCCGAGGATCACCGGGAAGGCGGTTTCCACGGTGCCGGTGTCGAGGCTGGCGTCGTCGATCGAGGGGCGGCGGCCGAAGACCGAGCGAGTCGAGAAATGCTCCATCTCGCGCTCGCGGTCGATCGCCGGGTTGGTGACGACGGCGACCGTCTCCTTGAAGTAGTCGGCGAGGTTCTGGCGCTCGGGCGAGAGCGCTGCCAGCGGCCCGTCGTAGCCGAGTGAGCCGACCGGCTCGGCCCCGTTGGAGGCCATCTGCTGGACCAGTTTGACGTCGTCGCGCTGCCAGCCGAAGCCGGCGAGGACGCGGTCGGAGACCTTGACCGGCTCCTCGGGGCCGGCGTCGGAGTAGCCGGGGACGTCCTCGCCCTCGAGCGGGCCGCCGGCCTCGATCGCGCGCTCGTAGGCGGCGACGTGGTCGATGCCGTTGCGCTTGAGCCAGCTGTCGCGAACGATCCGCAGCATCGCGTCGTGGGCGTGCAGGCTCGAGTGGCGCTTAGCACGGTCGATCAGCACCAGCGCCTTCTCGCCCGGCGCCAGCGGCTTCGGCTCGGAGACCATGCTGTGGACGGAGACGACGCCGGGCTCGGAGCTGAAGACGTAGTCCTCCTCGGTCTCGATCTGCCAGAGCGGGCGCAGGCCGAGCGCGTCGGAGGAGAAGACGCACTCGTCGCCGTGGCGGGAGATCAGGGCCACCGGGCCCTGGGCGAACGGCCCCATCGCCTGGCGCAGGTACATGTAGAAGCCGCGCAGGTCCTCGGGCAGGCCGCGGATCTCCTCGACGATCGGCGGCACCACCATCTCCATCGCTTCGGCCAGGCTGAGGCCCTCGCGGCTGACCAGGGTGTCGATCGTGAGGTTGAGGTCCTGGGAGTCGGAGGCGCCGGGACGAACCGGCACCGAGAGCATCTTCGCCTCCTGGCGCAGCTGTTCGATCGTGTTGATCTCGCCGTTGTGGCCGAGCGCCGAGAACGGCTGCACCCGCTTGAAGGATGGCCAGGTGTTGGTCGAATAGCGGTTGTGGCCGAAGCTGCCGATCGTCTCGAAGCGCTCGTCGCGCAGGTCCGGGTAGTACTCGCCGAGGACCTTCGGCGCGCCCATCACCTTGTAGACGCAGGTGGTGGCGGAGAAGGAGGGGACGTGGACGCCGAGCCGGTGCTCGAGTTCGATCATCAGCTCGAAGAGGACGCGGTCGCGCTTGGCGGCGTCGGGGACGAGCCCGGCCAGCTGCCAGAAGTGAGGCTCCTCCTCGCGCGCGGTCGGGCCGAGCGCGGGCGAGTCGACGACGCCGATCCGCTCGGAGAGGATGCGGAAGCCGCCTTCGGCCAGCAGCTCGCGGGCGTCGTGCTGGATCTTGTCGCGGTCCTGCGAGCGCTCGACGAAGATGTGGGCGACGGCGAAGGCGTCGTCGAGGGTCAGCGAGGGGTCATGGCCGCCACTGCGCACCTCCTCGGCCCAGATCTTCCGCGGCAGGTCGAGCATCAGCCCGCAGCCGTCGCCCTCGCCGTCGACGTTGCCGGCGCGGTGGAGCATCTTCTGCAGGGCGGGAATCGCCAGTTCGATCGGCCGATGGCTCGGCGTCGCGTCCTTGCGGACGGAGGCGTAGATCGCGCAGGCGTCCTTGTCTTCGACGCTGGGCGGAGAAACCAGTGGCTTGTAGGGCAGCTCGGGCGAGTAGCGCTTGACGCTGGCGCCAGCGGACTGGGGCTTCGACATATGACCTCCCGGGTTCCACGCCTTCTTCGAGTGGGCGCGCGACGGGTTGACGGGCTCGAGAATTATAGGGGCAGGAGGAGGCCCCGGGCCGATTTCGAAGGGGGAAAGTTGACCCATTTAGGCGACAAATGCGCCTGTTTATGCGCAATACGCGGGCTTTCCGCGCGCAGGCGGGCGGATCAGCCCCAGGACATCGGCTCGTAGCCGCCCTCGGGCTGGACGCCGATCAGCATCGCCGTGACCGGGGCCTCGGAGCGGTTGAGGATCGTGCGGCTGGCCGGCGGCTCGATCGAGGCGAAGGTGCCGGCGGGCGCCGGGTGGTTGGTGCCCTCGATTCGCAGGATCGCCTCGCCCTCGAGGATCGCGTACAGCTCGACCTGGCCGCTCTCGGCCTCGGTGTGCTCGGGGAGGCCGCCGCCGGGGGCGATCTCGACCAGGTTGAAGCCGAAGGCAGAGGTGCCGAGCGCCTTGCGCGCCAGCTTCCAGGTCGCCTCGCCCGAGCCCTCCATCGACTCGAACTCGTCGCGGTGCTTGATCGAGTACCCGCCGGCCATTAGGTTTGACCATACCCCCGGATGACCGCTTCAGGCAAGGACTCCGAGCAGGCGCTGACCGCGGCGATCGGCCGCTACAACGAAGCCTGGAACGCCCACGACCTCGACGCGATCGTGGCGATGCACGCGCCCGACATGGTCTTCGCCAACCACACCGCCGGCGAGTCGGCGACGGGCGCGGAGGTGCGGGACCACATCGGCTCGATCTTCGCCACCTGGCCCGACATCGAGTTCACGACCCGCCGCCTCTACGTGCGCGCCGGGCTGGTCGTGCAGGAGTGGACCGCCAGCGCGACGCACGCCGCGACGATGCGCCGCGGCGACCTCGTCGCCGAGCCGACCGGCAAGCGGGTCGAGTGGGACGGGATCGACTCGATCCCGTTCGAGGACGGCCTGGTCAAACGCAAGGACGTCTACTCCGACAGCGTCTCGATCCTGCGCCAGGTCGGCCTGCTCGACTAGCGGCTCCAGTCGGGTTCGAAGGCGTTCTTGACCAGGGACTTCGCCTTGCCGCCGCCGTAGGGGATCGTGGCGACGTCGTGCCCGGGGCCGGGTTCGAAGCCGCCGGTGAAGCCGAGGACGGTGGACCCGTCCTTCGAGAGCGCGGTGCCGACGAAGCCCTGCTCGCCGTCGCCCATCTTGTCGAGCGGCTTCTGGGCGCCGGTCTGCGGGTTGACGGTGACCGCGTAGCTGGTGTCCTGGCCCTCGAACTCGGCAAGCAGCTGCTTGCCGCTTGCCGACCACTCGGTCGGGTAGAGGCCCTGCAGCAGCTGGTCGACCTTGGTGTGGGTCAGCTGCTTCTGGCCACTGCCGTTCGGGTTCATCAGGAAGAGCTCGTTCTTCGGCCCGTACTTGCGGCTCTTGCCGCCGAGCTGCTTGGCGAAGACGATCTTGCTGGGCCCCCAGAGCGGGTCCACCGAGTTGCCGCCCTTGGTGATCTGAGTCGGCTTGCCGGCCGCGACAGTGGCGGTGAAGACATCGGTCTTGGCCGGGAAGTCTTCGCTCTGGGAGACGGAGTAGGCGAGTTCGGTGCTGTCGGGCGAGAAGCTGATGCCGCTGAAGTAGCCGCTGGCGACCTTGCGCAGCAGGGTGCCGCTGGTGACGTCGAGCAGGACCAGCGTGCCCTTGCCGATCTCCGGCCCCTGCACCGCGGCGACCAGCTTCGAGTCCGGCGAGAAGGTGACGTAGAAGCTGTCCTGGAGGTTGCCGAGAACCGGCGTGGAGCCACCCCCGGCCGTCGCCGCTCCCAGCACCAGCCCACGCTTGCCGCCGTTGCCTTCGCGGGAGTAGGCGATCACGTCGCCGTCCGGCGAGACCTTCGGGTTGTTTCCCGACCCCACTTTGAAGGCGCCGCTGCCGTTGTCGTTGGCGGCATAGACGACCGGGTTCATCGGCTTCTTGACGTAGGCCAGCGTCGCCCCCGCGGCGGTGGGAAGCGCGAGCAGCGCGATTGCGGCGACGAGCGCCGCCAGCAGTGAGAACTTCGGCAGGCTTGGCATGGCGGCGATCCTAAGCGCGAGCCCGGCGTCAGCCGGGGCCGACGATCGCCGCGGCGACGAGGCCGCCGCTGACGCCGATGAACGAGACCACCGCGAGCGAGCGGTACCAGAGCTGTTTCTCCGCCTCGGGGTCGAAGGCCAGCGGCACGAACAGCAGCGGGTTGACGAAGGTGCCGAAGACGAGGGCGGCGGCGACAACGGTCGGCAGGTCCGGGACCGCGAGGCCGACGCCGATCAGGATCAGGCCCATCATCACGTAGTCGAGGTGGACCTGGCGGATCCGCTGCGGGGCGACGACACCGATCCGGCGCAGCCACTCCGGCTTCTCGCCGCGGATCACCATCGCCCAGCCCAGCAGCCCGCCGATGGCCAACTCGACCAGGCCGATCTGGACTACCCAGTCCATCTACAGCTCGGGGACGTCGGCGCCGAGGGGGCTGAAGGGCAGGCGACGAACCTCCGCCCAGTCGCCGCAGCGCTGCTCCAACCCGGCGGCCACGCTGCCGGCCTCCTGCCAGGTGGTCCAGACGAGGACGGTCGGCCCGGCGCCGGAGATCGTCGCCCCCAGAGCGCCCAGCTCGGCCGCCGAGTCGACGATCTCCATCGAGCGCGGATAGAGGCCGCGGCGGCGCGGCTGGTGGATCTTGTCCTCGAGCCCACGCGAGACGAGGTCGAGGTCGGCGCTGCGCAGGCCCAGAACGAGCAGGGCGGCGGCGGAGACGTTGGCGACCGCGTCGGCAAGCGGCACCTCGGCCGGGATCGCCTCCCGCGCAAGCTTGGTCGAGACCTCCTCGGGCGGGATCACGACGATCCCCTCCAGCCCCTCGGGCGGGTCGAAGCGGGCCGCCCGCGGCACCCCGTCCCCGCCGCGGTCACAGACGACGAAGCCGCCGTAGATCGCCGCGGCGACGTTGTCGGGGTGGCCCTCCAACTCGGTAGCCCGCGCCAGCATCTCCTCTTTGGAGAGCGCCAGCTCGAAGAGGTGGTCGGCGGCGAAGAGGCCGGCGACGATCGCCGCGGCGCTGGAGCCGAGCCCGCGCGCCAGCGGGATCTCGCTGCGCAGCCGGAAGGCGATGCCGTCCGCCGGGTGCAGGCTCTCGAAGGCGCGGACGACCAGGTTGTCGCGGCCGGTCGAGACCTCGAGGCCGCCGGGGTCGAGCGAGAACTCACCGCTCTCCTCGACCTCGAGCTCGAGCTGCAACGACACCGCCGCCGCCATCGCGTCGTAGCCGGGGCCGAGGTTGGCCGAGGAGGCGGGGACGCGGACGAGTCGGTGGCGCACGGTCAATCGAAGACGGCTCGCTCGACCGCGCTGAGGTCGTTGTCGCAGTTGATCACCGCGGGGGCTTTGCCGAGCGCGGTGTCGGGGTCCTTGAGGCCGTGGCCGGTGAGGACGCAGACGACCGACTCGGGCGGCTCGGCGTCCTCGACGACCGGCAGCCCGTGGTTCAGGAGGCCGGCGACCGAGGCGGCGGAGGCGGGCTCGCAGAAGACGCCTTCGGTGTCGGCGAGCCAGTGGTAGGCGTCGAGGATCTTCTCGTCGGAGACCGCGGCGACACGGCCGCGCGAGGCGGTGAAGGCGGCCATCGCCTCCTCCCAGCGGGCGGGGTTGCCGATCCGGATCGCCGAGGCGACGGTCTCGGGATTGGCGACGGGAGCGCCGCTGACCAGCGGCGCCGCGCCCTCGGCCTGGAAGCCGTAGAGAATCGGCAGGACTGGGCTCGAACCAGTGACCTCTCCCACTTCGTTCAACTCCGCCAGCTCGCGGAACCCGCGCCAGTAAGCCGTTACGTTGCCGGCGTTGCCGACCGGGATCGCCAGCGCGCCCGGCATCCCCCCCAGCTCCTCGACGACCTCGAAGGCGGCCGTCTTCTGGCCTTCGATCCGGTGCGGGTTGACCGAGTTGACCAGCTCGATCGGGTGCTTCTGGGAAAGCTCGCGGACGATCGTCAGGGCGTCGTCGAAGTTGCCCTGCAGGGCAACCACGCGGGCGCCGTGCATCAGCGCCTGCGCCAGCTTGCCGATCGCGATCTTGCCCTCGGGCACGATCACGGCGCCGCGCATTCCGGCCCGCGCCGCGTAGGCGGCGGCGCTGGCGGCGGTGTTGCCGGTCGAGGCGCAGATCACGGCCTCCGCCCCGCGCCCCTTGGCGCGCGAGACCGCGACCGTCATCCCCCGGTCCTTGAAGGAGCCGGTCGGGTTGGCGCCGTCGAACTTGAGGTAGGCGCGGGCGCCGATCCGCTCCGACAGCCGCGGCGCCTCGATCAGCGGGGTCGAGCCCTCGTTCAGGGTCACGACCGGGTCGCCGGGCTCGAGCGAGAGCCGGTCGCGGTAGCGCTCGATCAACGGCACCGTCACTAGAACTCCTCCTCGATCACCCGGATCGAGCGCGGCGGCGCCCGCAGCTCATCGAGCGCGCCGAGCGCCTCGACCGCCGCCGCGAAGCGCGACTCCAGGCACTCGTGGAGGACCATCACCAGGCGGGCGTCGTCGCCGGCGCCGCGTTGGACGACGCTCTTGACCGAGATCCCGTGGTCGCCGAGGACCGTCGCCACCGTGGCCAGCACTCCCGGCTGGTCGGCGACCTCGAGGTAGAGGTAGAAGGAGGAGGTGACGTCGGCGACGATCGGCAGCTCGGTCCGGGTCTCGTGGACCGGGGCGTCGCCGGCGAGGATCGAGACGACGTCGCCAAGCACCGCCGAGGCGGTCTGCAGGCCGCCGGCGCCGGGGCCGGACATCGTCACCTCGGTGATCGCCGGCGCCTCGACCATGACCGCGTTGAACGGGCCCTCGATCGGCGCCAGCGGGTGGCCGGAATAGAGGAAGCAGGGGAAGACGCGGACGCTGATGCCGCCGTCGCGGCGTTCGGCGACGCCGAGCAGCTTCAGCGAGAGGCCCAGCTCCTTGGCGTAGGCGAGGTCGTCGGGCTGGATCGCCTCGATCCCCTCGTAGGCGACCTCCGCGAGCGTCACCGGGGTGTGGAAGGCGAGGCGGGCGAGGATCGCCATCTTCGCCGCCGCGTCGGCGCCGTTGACGTCGTCAGTGGGGTCGGCCTCGGCGTAGCCCAGCTCCTGCGCCCGCGCCAGCACCTCGTCGTAGCCGGCGCCGCTCGCCGCCATCTCGCTGAGGATGAAGTTGGTGGTGCCGTTGACGATCCCGAAGACCTTCGAGATCTCGGTCACGCCGAAGCTCTCCTGGATCGTGCGGACGATCGGGATCACCGCCGCCACGGCGGCCTCGAAGCGCAGCTGCACGCCGGCCTCGCGGGCGACGCCGAAGAGCTCGTCGCCGTGCTGGGCCAGCAGCTGCTTGTTGGCGGTGACGACCGGGCGCCCGGCCCGCATCGCGTCGAGGACGAAGCCCCGGGCCGGGTCGGTCCCCCCCATCAGCTCGACGATCAGGTCAGAGCTAGCGAGGATCGCGCCGAAGTCCCCCTGCGAGCGGGTCAGCACGCCCGAGATCTCGGGCCGGCGCCCGGTCGCGGCCTCGACCGCATCGGCGCGCTCGGCCAGCAGCTCGGCGAAGGCGGCGCCGACCGTGCCGTGGCCCAGCAGCCCGATGCGGATCGGTTTGGAGCCCTCGCTAGACATCGCGGGCCGTCAGGTCCTCGTAGGTCTCGCGCCGGACCACGACCCGGGCCTCGCCGTCGCGGCAGAAGACGACCGGCGGCCGCGTGACGCCGTTGTAGTTGCTCGCCATCGCGTGGCCGTAGGCGCCGGTGGCCGGCGTCACCAGGACGTCGCCGACGGCCGGCTCGGCCAGCATCGCGTCGCGGACGAGGATGTCGCCGGACTCGCAGTGCATGCCGGCGACCGTCACCACTGTGTCGGGCGCAGCGCCGGCGCGGTCGGCGATCAGGGCCTCGTAGCGGGAGCCGTAGAGCATCGGCCGCAGGTTGTCCGACATGCCGCCGTCGACGGCGACGTAGGTGCGGACACCGGGGATCTCCTTGACGGTGCCGACGCGGTAGGCGGTGAGCCCGGCGTTGGCGACCAGCGAGCGGCCCGGCTCGACCAGGATCTTCACGCCCGCGCCGAAGACCTCGGCGACGCCGCGGACCTTGACGTCGACGTAGGCGTCGATCGCCGGCGGCTCGTCCTCGGCCGTATACGCGACCCCGAGGCCGCCGCCGACGTTGACCACCTTGCACCAATCGCCGGCCAGCTCGCCGAGAGCGCGGATCGCCAGCGTGTAGGGCTCGAGCTCGAAGATCTGGGAGCCGATGTGGGCGTGCAGGCCGACCAGCTCCAGCTTCTCGGAGGCAAGAACGCGCTCGATCGCCTTTGCCGCCAGCCCGTCCTCGAGCCCGAAGCCGAACTTGGAGTCGAGCTGGCCGGTGGTGATGTAGTCATGCGTGGAGGGCTTGATCCCCGGGGTCACCCGGATCAGGACCCGCTGGGGCGAGTCGAGCAGGCGCTCGCAGCGCTCGATCTCGTCGAAGGAGTCGAGGATCAGGTGGCGGATGCCGGAGCGGGCGGCGAAGAGGATCTCCTCGTCGGTCTTGTTGTTGCCATGCATGTGGATGCGGTCGGGGTCGAAGCCGGCCCGCAGCGCCATGTGCAGCTCGCCGCCGGAGGCGACGTCGGCCGAGAGGCCGGCCTCGGCGAAGAGCCGGTAGGCGGCGGTGCAGGGGAACGACTTGCTGGCGAAGACGACCTCGAAGTCCTGGCCGCGGCGTTCGAAGGCCTCGCGGTAAGCGCCGGCGCGGGCGCGCAGCTCGTCCTCGGCGTAGATGTAGGCGGGAGTCCCCAACTCTGCGGCCAGCTCGACGACGTCGCAGCCGGCTACCTCGAGATGGCCCAGCTCGTTGACCCGGCTTCCCGCCGGGTAAACCGCCGAGCCTTCGATCGGGTCGCCGCTCGCAACCGACCCCGCCTGTTCTCGCTCCGCCATCGGATCGGCATTCTGACGGTTGGGCGCGAAGCCCGGTCAGCGGTTGCCGTGCAGGAGGCCGCCGACCGCGCCGACGGTTTCGTCGACGACTTTGCCGACTGGCGATTCCGGGCCGACGACGCCGTTGACGACGCCTTCGGTGACGCCGGTCACTCCCGTGTTGTCCAGCGTGCCGCCGAGGACCGATTCGTCGACCCCGTTGACGGTGTTGTTGACGGTTTCGGTGACCTGCCCGGTGGTCGAGCCGGCGCTGCCGCTGCTGCCACCCGTGCCGCTGGCGGCTTTGCCGCCGCCGGAGCTGACCGCGCCGCCGCCACTGGCGTTGCCGCCGCTCGGGCTGGACGGGCTGGGGCTCTGCTGCTGGTCGCCGCCGGCGCTGCCGTCGCCACCGCGAGCCGAGTCGCCGGGGGTGGCAGCTGCGCCCGTGTCGGGCGTGACCGACTCGGCGCCGGCATCGGTGACGCCGTTGCTGGCAAGCGAACCGGCGTTGCCCGCCGTGACCGCATTGGCTCGATCGGCCTGGCCCTTGCCCACACCCCGGGCCGCCCCGGCGACGGTCGTGATCGCGGCTGCCGGCTCCGAGCCGGCAGCCGGCTCAGCCTTCGAAACCGCGGCCGAGTCGTCGTTGCCGCCGAGCGCCGCGATCGGCCAGTCTTTGAATACCTGGGCCGAAACAAGCACGACGAAGACGGCGATGGCGGTGGCGATCAGCGCCGCCCCTCCCATCGCCCCCACGAGGTAGGTGTGCGCCTGTCGAATCACGGGGGGCCTTCTTGATTGCTAAAGGTACCCCATGGGGTCGGTGACGGAGCCATTTATACGAACCTCGAAGTGCAGGTGGGGGCCAAGGCAGTAACCGGTGCAACCGGTGTACCCGATGATGTCGCCCTGCGAAACCGACTGACCGGCGGCGACCGCGAACGAGGACTGATGGGCGTAGCAGGTGGAGAGCCCGCCGCCGTGGTCGATGCAGGTGTAATTGCCGTAGCCGCCACTGCTGGCCTCGGGCTCGGTGAAGATCACGGTGCCGGAGGCGGCGGCGCGGATCGGCGTCATTTCCGGCACGGCGATGTCGATCCCGGGGTGGTACTCGTAACCGGCGCCGATTTCGCGGCCGCCGAAGCCGGAGACGACGGCCCCGTCGACCGGCCAGATCAGGCCGCCGCTGCCGCCCTGGATCGGGCCCGCCGGCAACGGCGCCGAGCCGGTCGCCGATAGCTGCGAGGCGATCTTGCCCTGGATCGCGGCGACGTCGCCGTCCAGCTCCTCTTCGTGTTCGCCGATCTTCGCCAGCGCCGCTTCGCGCTTGCCGCGCGCGGAGACGAGCGCCCGCTGGTGGCTCTGCAGCGCGGCCCTGGCGCTGGCCAGCGCCTGCTCTTCGGCGGCGATCGCGTCGCGCGCCGATTCGATCCGGTTCTTGGCGCCGCGCAGGCGGTCGACGATCCGCTGCACCTGGTCGCGCAGGTCGCGCACGCGGCCGACCACGGCCTCGTCCATCCCGTGCAGGCGGTTGAGGTATTCGGCCCGGGCAGCGAGGTCGTCGACCCCGTCGGCGCCGACGATGACGCTGATGATGTCGGGGCTGCCGCTCTCATACATCGCCACCAGGCGCTCGCGCAGAGCGACGAGGGCGCGTTTGAGCCGCGCCCGCAGCTCCTCCAGCTTGCCCTTGGCGGTGTCCAATTCCGCCACCGCCTTGTCCAGCTCGGACTGCTTCGCGGCGAGCCGGGCCTCGACCGCGGCCTCGCGGGTGCGGATGCCGGCGACCTCGCTGGTCAGCTCTTCGATTTCGTCTTTGTAATGCGAAATCGTCGAGGTCAGCACGCCCTTCTTCTGCTGCACCTTTTCCAGCTTCGACTGCTTCGCTTCGAGCTGGGACTGCAGGTCTTCGGCCCCCGCGGGGCCGGCCATGAGCAGTGAGCAGAGCGCCACGGCAGCGAAGGAGATCAGCGCCACCGCGACGAATCGGTTCCGTCGCATCCAACCGAGGCTAGCCAAGCCTCAAATCCGCCCTGTGGGCTTCGTCACACCTGCAATCGGGCTTGCGCTCGGCAGGCGCGGAGGCGCCGGGCTCGACGCTCAGGCGTCGGCGCCGGGAGCGTTCTCGACCCGCAGCAGGCCCGGGGAGGCCTCCTCCTCCATCTGCAGGGTCGTGTGCTCGATGGCGAATCGCTCCCGCAGGGTCAGCTCCAGCCGCTGCCGGACCAGGTCGCGATCGCAGTCGCGGCTGACGACGACGTGGGCGGCGACGGCGCCGAAGCCGGCGGTGACGGTCCAGGCGTGGAGGTCGTGGACCGAGCGGACCCCGTCCTCGCTGCAGAGCGCGGCCCCGAGGGCGTCGACGTCGAGGTCGGCCGGCGCCGCCTCCATCAGCACGTCGAAGGGCTCCTTGATCAGCCGCCAGGAGGAGGCGAGGACGAGCGCGGCGATCAGCAGGCCGACGATCGGGTCGACGATCGCCGAGCCGCCGAGCAGGACGAAGCCGCCGGCGAAGATGACGCCGACCGAGCCGAGCGCGTCGGCGAAGCTGTGCCGCAGCACCCCCTCGAGGTTGATGTCCTCGCGCTGCCCCCGTGCCAGCACGACGGTGGCGGCGACGTTGCCGGCGAGGCCGATCACGCCCAACAGCAAGACGCCGGCGCCCTCGATCGCGGGCGGGTCGGAGAAGCGGCCGATCGCCGCGATCGCGATGCCGAGGCTGACCGCGACCAGGAGCAGGCCGTTGACCAGCGCCGCCAGCACCTCCGAGCGCTGGTAGCCGAAGGTCCGCTGGCCGGTCGCCGGCAACGAGGCGAGCCGAGCCGCGATCAGGGCGAGGACGATCGAGCCGACGTCGGAGAGCAGGTGGCCGGCGTCGGCCAGCAGCGCCAGCGAGCCGGTGACGACGCCGCCGACCGCCTCGGCCAGCAGCAGGCCGACGTTGATCGCCAGGGCGATCCACATCCGCCGTCTGCTGTCCTCGCGCCGCGCGTCCAGCGCGTGCGAGTGCCCATGCGGTCCGTGCACGGTCCGAGCATAGGCCGATGGGCCGATTACCCACGCCATGCGTGGGTAATCGGCCCATCGGCGGGCAGTTAAGCGGGGACGGGCTCCTTGGGGGCCATCGCCGCCGCGGCGACTTCGGCGCCGTAGCCGAGCCGCTCGGCGTAGTCGCGGGCCTGCATGCGGGAGATGACCATGCGCTGGATCTCCGCCGTGCCCTCGAACAGCTGGTAGATCTTGGCGTCGCGGAAGAACTTCTCCAGCGGGTAGTCGGTGTTCCAGGCGTCGGGGCCGACCAGGTCCATCAGGGTCGTCGTCGCCCACATCGTCACGTCGCCGGCCTTGAGCTTCGACATCGAGCCCTGGCCGCCGGTCATCGGCTGGCCGTTGCGGCCCATCCAGGCGGCCCGCTGGACCAGCAGCCGCGCCGCTTCGATCTCGGTCGCGACGTCGGCCAGGGTCTGCTGCACGCGCTGGGTCTGCAGCAGCGGGGTGCCCGCTTCGGACTGGCCGTCGAGGTATTCGAGGGTCCACTCATAGGCGGCCTGGGCGATGCCGAGGGCGGAGGCGCCGACCAGGGGGCGGGTCACCTCGAAGGTCGCGAGCGCGTCGGCGCCGCGGGATTTTTTGCCTTCGCGCCCGCGCTGCAGCTTCTTTTCCAGCTTCTCCTCGCCGCCGAGCAGGTTCTCGATCGGGATCCGGCAGTCCTCGAGGACGATCTCCGCCGTGTGCGAGGCGCGGATCCCGAGCTTGGTCTCCTTCTTGCCCTGGGAGAGCCCCGGCGTGTCCTTGCCGATCACGAAGGAGGCCTGGCCGCGGGTGCCGAGGGCGGGGTCGACGGTGGCGACGACGACGTGGACGTCGGCGATGCCGCCGTTGGTGATGAAGACCTTGGTGCCGTTGAGGACCCACTCTTCGCCGTCGCGCTTGGCGGTGGTCTTGAGGCTCTTGACGTCGGAGCCGGCCTGCGGCTCGGTCACCGCGTAGGCGCCGAGCTTGATCTCCTCTTCGCTGCCGAAGCACTCCGGCACCCACTGCATGATCTGCTCCGGCGTGCCGGAGGAGGCGATGCCGGCGGCGGCGAGCCCGGAGCCGGAGATCGCCAGCGCGGTGCCGGCGCAGCCCCAGTGGAACTCTTCGGCGGAGATCACCTGCATCTGGCCCTCCGGATCGGAAGCCGTGCGCTGGATTCCCTCGAGCCCGCCGAAGCCCTGTTTGCGGGCCTCTTTGATGACCTCCCAGGGAATGCTCTCCTCGCGGTCGTGCTTGGCGGCCGCCGGGCGGATCACCTCGCGGGCGAACTTCCGGCACTGCTCCTTGTACTCGCGCTGCTCCTCGTTGAGTGCGAAATCCATTCGTTCCTTCCTCGCCGTGGACCGATTGACTGGTCAGTCAGCCAGTCCTGCCGAACTTTAGCCGAACAGCCAGCCAGGACTCGCGTGTAGCGTTGCCGCCGTGAGCGCCGACCGCCCGATCAACGCCGACGTGCCGGTTGGCGGCGAGCCCGAACCAGAGACCAAGGAAGAGGCCAAGCCCGCCCCGGCGGCTGCTGCCGCGGATCCGAAGCCCGAGCCCGCTCCTCCGGCATCGCCCAAGCGCCGCAAGCGCAGGCCGATCCCCGGGGCGGTAAAGGCGATCGTCGCCCTCGTCCTCGTCGCGATCGTCTTCATCGTCGCCGCCGTGATCGGCGGCAGCGGCGGCTCCAAGAGCAGCTCGGAGAGCGCCGGGCCCGCCCCTGCCCCGGCCCCCGCGGCGACGGACGAGCCGACGGAGACGACGCCGAGCCAGAGCGCCGAAGCGCTGGGCTACCCCTCCTTCGCGACCGGCAACACGACCAGGGTCGGCGGCTCCGACCCCGCCACCAACGCGGCCGGCGTGGCGCTGGCCGTCTTCCCCTCGACCGACGAGGCTCAGCGGCCAGCCGCGGTGACCCTGGTCGGCGAAGACGACTGGGCCGGGGCGATCGCCGCCTCGGTGCTGATGTCGGCGCCGGTGCGGGCGCCGCTGCTGATCTCCAGCGCCGACGGCCTCCCCGACCCGACCTCAGAAGCACTGGACGCGCTCGACCCCCGGGGCTCCAAGGACACGGGGGGCGCCACGGCCTTCGCGATCGGCGGCGTCGCCGCCCCCGACGGCGGCAAGACCACCGCGGTCAAGGCAGGCGACCCGGCGGCGACGGCAGCGGCGATCGCCCAGCTGCGCGACCGGCTCTTCGGCTCCGGCCCCGCCCACATCCTCCTCGCCCCCTCGAACCAGCCCGCCTTCGCGATGCCGGCGGCGGCCTGGGCCGCCCGCTCCGGCGACCCGGTCCTCTTCGCCGCCGGCGACGCGCTGCCGAAGCCGACCGCGGCGCTGCTGAAGAGCCACAAAGACGTGCCGGTCTACGTCCTCGGGCCCTCGTCGGCGATCTCCTCGAAGGCGGTCCGCGCGATCGCCAAGATCGGCAACGAGGTCCACCGCGTCTCCGGCGAGGACCCCGTCGCCAACGCCGTCGCCTTCGCCCGCTACGCCGACGGCGGCTTCGGCTGGAACGTCAACGACCCCGGCCACGGCTTCGTCCTCGTCCGCGACGACTCGCCGCTCGACGCCGCCGTCGCCTCGCCGCTCTCGGCCTCCGGCACCTGGGGGCCGCTGCTGCTCAGCGACAGCGCCAGCGCCCTGCCGGCGGCATTGCGGGAGTATCTGCTCGACGTGAAGCCCGGCTATACGACCAACCCCACCCGCGCCTTCTACAACCACGTGTGGGTGATCGGCGACCAGGAGGCAATCGACGTGAACCAGCAGGCTGAGGTCAACGAACTGGCGGAGCTGGCCAGGATCGGCGGCGGCGAATGAGCGAGTCCGAGAACCCCGAGCTGCTGGGCCAGGCCGGCGAGGTCACGCCGGAGGACATCCGTGCCCTGGCCGGCGCCTCCACCCCCCACTTCGCGCTGCAGGTCCGCAACCGCATCCGCCGCCTGATCGAGCCGCTGCCGCCGCAGCACCCGGCCCGGCTCGAAGGCGAGCGCAAGATCGCCAAGCTGGAAGAGCTGGCCGAGAACAGCGGCGACCCGCGCGGCACCCTGGGAATCGGGCACTGATGAAGTACCTGGCCCCGGGCGTCTGGCGGCTGAAGGAGTTCCCGGCCCCGAGCATCAACGTCTACCTGGCCGAGGACGTCCTGATCGACGCCGGCCGGCGCTGGGACCGGCGGCGGATCTTCGCCGAGCTGGAGGGGCGCGAGATCTCGATGCTGGCGCTGACCCACGCCCACCCCGACCACCAGGGCGTCGCCAAGGACGTCTGCGAAGCCCGCGGCGTGCCGCTCGCCTGCCACGCCGACGACGTCGAAGCGATGGAAGGCAAGCGCCCGATGCAGGAGGCCGCTGCCGGCAACCTCGTCAACAAAGTGATCCGCACGATCTGGCAGGGCCCTCCTTACACGGTCGACCGGGTCCTGCAGGAGGGCGACGAGGTCGCCGGCTTCCGCGTCGTCCACGCTCCCGGCCACGCCCGCGGCGAGGTCGTCTTCTTCCGCGAGGACGACCGGGTGGCGATCTGCGGCGACGTGATCCGCAACATGAGCTACGCCACCGGCCTGCCCGGGATCAAGGAGCCGCCGCCGATCTTCACCTACGACCCGGCCGAGAACCGCCGCTCGATCCGCAAGCTGGCGGAGCTGAACCCGACGCTGATCCTCCCCGGCCACGGCCCCGCCGTGACCGATGTCGCCGCCTTCGAGCGGTTCGTCGCCGCCCTGCCTGCATAGCCGCGCCCGCCTGGAGAGCCACTGGCCCCACGGGTAGGGGAATGGGACCGCAGCTCGTAAGTGGTTGGCGGGTTACCCAATTTCAGCTACTGGAAGGGAGTCCAGCATGAGCAAGCTCAAGGAGAGAGGGCCCTCACCGGCGATGGTCGTCGCCGTGATCGCCCTGTTCGTCGCCCTCGCCGGCACCGCTTACGCGGCGCAGTCGATCAACGGCGGCGCGATCAAGAAGCAGACGATCGGCGGCGGCAAGCTGAAGCAGAAGACCCTGACCGGCTACCAGATCAACGTCAACAAGCTCGGAGTGGTGCCGTCCGCGAAGACCGCGGTCCGCGCCAGCCACACCTACTGGGCCGTCGTCAACAACCCCGCCAGCCCCGGCAACGCGACCCTGGCCCGGGCCAGCGACCCGACGATCAGCGCGGCCGAGGGCGGCGGCGCCGTCAACGTCGTCTTCCCGGGCGACATCAGCGGCTGCGCCAACGTCGCCGGCCGCGACAACGCCGGCACCACCGTGCCCAACGCCGGCTACGCCCAGACCAACACCTCGCCGGCGAACCCGAACGCGGTCGAAGTCCACACCCGCGACAAAGCCGGCGCCAACGAGGACGCCGACTTCCACCTGATCGTCGTCTGCCCCTAGAGCTGGGGCGCGACTCGCGCCACCGCCATGTCGACGCGCTCACCGCGGAAGGGCACGCCCTCCGCGGTGAGGTGGCGCCGTTGGCGGGCGCCCTTGGCAAGCGAGCCGTCGGCGCGGACGACGCGCCACCAGGGCAGGTCGGGTTCGTCGACCGCGAAGAGGACGGTGCCGGCGAAGCGCGGGGCGCCGGGCGAGACGTCGCCGTAGCTGGCCACGAACCCCGCGGGGATCGCCCGCACCCGCTCCAGCACTTCCAGTTCCCGGTCGCCCGCCTCTCCGGACACGGCGCGGTGGCTCGGCTCAGCCGCCGGCGTTCGGCCCGAAGGCGTCGATGATCCGGTTCTGGAACTCGCTCAGCTCCTCCGGCGAGATGAAGTAGGTCGGCGGCGTCAGGAAGAGGCCATCGGCGCGCTCCGCGGTCGCCTCGACCCGGGCCCGGACCTTGTCGAGCGGCCCGGCGGCGCAGTAGGCCTCGACCATCTCGTCGCTGATCGCCGCCGGCACCGCGGCGAGATCGCCGCGGCGAAAGGCGTCGCCGGCGGCGGCGGCGTTGTCGGCGAAGCCGTGCAGCTCCCAGAGCGGCCTGTAGGTCTTGACCGTGGCGTAGAAGGAGATCGTGCGGCGAGCCATCTCGATCGCCCGGCCCTCATCGTCGTCGATCGCGCAGCAGACGGTTGGCAGGTAGTCGAAGTCCTTGCGCTCGCGCCCGGAGCGCGCCAGCCCGGTCTCGAAGGCGTCGACGACGACCTCGTCGATCCAACGCAGGCTCTGGATCGGGTGGCCGATCAACCCGTCGGCGACGTCGCCGGCCATCCGCGCCATCCCCGCCTGCACCGCGGCGGTGTAGATCGGCACCGACTCGCGCGGCGCCGGGTGCGGCCGCACCCAGCCCTTGATGTCGATGTCGTAGTACTCGCCCTCGTAGCGGATCGGCTCGCCGCTGCTGGCCTGCTGCATGATCAACCGGGTTGCCTCGATCGCCTCGCGCAGGTGCGGCGCCGGCTTGCCGTAGGCGGCGTTGTGCCAGGTTTCGTTCAGGCGTTTGACCCCGGCCCCCATCCCCAGCCGGAAGCGGCCGCCGGACATCTCGTCGATGTCGAGGGCGCTGATCGCGTGGATGAAGGGGCTGCGGGTGAAGGCCCAGACGATGCCGGTGGCGACGTCGATCTTCGTCGTCTTCGCCGCCAGGTAGGCGGCCTGGGTGGCGGCGCTGCGGAACAGCTCCGGCGCCCAGACGCACTCGACCCCGGCCGCCTCGGCCCGCAGCGTCTCCGCCTCGAGGTCGGCGACCGAGGTGCCGATCGCGGCGACGGAGATGCGGTCGAGCGCGGCCATCGAGCAGGGTCAGGCGGCGGCCGGCTCGGCCGCGCGCGCCAGCACCACGTCGGCGACCCGTTCGCGATGCCACTTGGCGTCGCCGAAGATCGCCGCGTTGGAGCGGCCGCGCTTGAGGAAGAAGTGGAGGTCGTGCTCCCAGGTGAAGCCGATGCCGCCGTGGACCTGGATCGAGGCGTCGGGCACGCGCCAGCCGGCGTCGGAGGCGTAGGCCTTCGCGGTCGAGGCCGCCAGCGGCAACGAGTCCGGCTCGGCGTCAGCCGCCCAGGCGGCGCCATAGACGGCGGAGCGGGCGTTCTCGGTCTCCAGCAGCATCTGCGCGCAGCGGTGCGAGACCGCCTGGTAGGCGCCGATCGGGCGGCCGAACTGCTGGCGGTCTTTGGCGTACTCGACCGCCATCTCCAGCGTGCGCTGGGCGATCCCGGTCGACTCGGCCGCGAGGGCGACGCAGACGCGGTGGAAGACGGGGTAGTAGTCGGCCTCGGCGCCGGGCAGGGTGTCGGCGGCGGCGACGCGGACGCCCTCGAAGCCGACCGAGGAGAAGCGGCGCGTGGGGTCGATTCCCGCTTCCGCCGTCACCGTGACCCCGTCGGCGCCGCGCTCGACCAGGTGGCGCCTGCCGTCGCTGGTGGCGACGAGGAAGAAATCGGCGCTGGCGGCGTCGGGGACGAGGGTCTTCTCGCCGTCGAGGACGACGCCGTCGCCATCGGCCTTGGCCTCCATCGTGAAGCCGCCGACGGTCGCCGGCGAGCCGGCGTCCCAGAGCGCCGGGGTGCCGCGCAGCTCGCCCTCGGCCAGCGGCCGCAGGTAGCGCTCGCGCAGGTCGTCGCTGCCGCAGAGGCTCAGCGCCAGGCCGGCGACCGTGTTCGAGAGCAGCGGCGAGGGAGCGAGCGCGTAGCCCATCTCCTCGAAGAGGACGGCGAGGTCGACGATCCCGAGCCCCTGCCCGCCCCACTCCTCCGGCAGCGCCAGCCCGGTCCAGCCAAGCTCGGCCATCTGCTTCCAGCCGTCGGGGTCGAAGCCGTCGTCGCTGGCCGCGATCTCCCGCATCCGCGCCGATTTGAAGCGCGAGGCAAGGAAGTCGTGGGCGGTCGCCTTGATCGCCTGTTGCTCGTCGGTGAGGTCGAAGTACATTTTTAAAACGCTCCCGCTGCCATTAGCCCTAGCGCAGCCTCGGCAGGCCGAGGACGCGCTCGGCGATGATGTTCTTGAGGATGTCGGTGGTCCCGCCCTCGATCGAGTTGGCGCGCGAGCGCAGGAAGCCGTACTGCCAGGCGCCGCCGGCGATCGCATGCTCGGCGCCGCGCGCCAACGGCGCGTAGGCGCCCTCGATCTCCAGCGCCAGCTCGGTCAGGTCCTGGTTGATGTCGGCCCACTGCCACTTGCCGAGCGAGCCCTCCGGGCCGGGGATGCCCGACTGCATCGTCTTGGTCAGGCCGCGGTAGGCGTTGAGCCGCATCGTCTCGGCCTCGATGTGGAGCTGGGCGATGCGCTGGCGGTAGTAGGTGTCGTCGGCCGCCGAGCCGCCGTTGACCTTGACCTCGTGGGCCAGCTTGGCGAGGCGCCCGAGGCTGTTCTGGATCTGGGCGATCGCGCCGAAGGCAAGCCCCGCGCGCTCGTTCATCAGCGTCGTGATCGCCACCCCCCAGCCGCCGCCGACCTCGCCGACGACGTTGGCGTCGGGGATCCGCGCTTCCTCCATGAAGACCTCGTTGAACTCGCCCTCGCCGGTGATCTGAACCAGCGGTTTGGCTTCGACCCCCTCCTGCTCCATGTCCATCAGGAAGTAGGTGAGGCCCTGGTGCTTGGGCGCGTCGGAGTCAGTGCGGGCGACCAGCATGCACCACTTCGCGTACTGGGCGAACGTGGTCCAGACCTTCTGCCCGGTGACGACCCATTCGTCGCCGTCCTTGACCGCGCGCGTCTTCAGCGAAGCCAGGTCGGAGCCGGACTCGGGCTCGGAGAAGCCCTGGCACCAGATCTCCTCGCCGGTCAGGATCGGCTCCAGGTAGCGCTGCTTCTGCGCGTCGGTGCCGTGGGCGATGACCACCGGCCCGCCCATCGCCAGGCCCAGCACGTTGGCCGGGCTCGGAGCCTCCAGGCGCGCCGCCTCGCCGACGAAGATCGCCTGCTCGATCATCGTCGCGCCACGGCCGCCGTACTCCTGCGGCCAGGAGATCCCGGCCCAGCCGGCGGCGTGCAGCTTCAGCTGCCACTCGCGGCGGAAGGCCATCACCTCGTCGAGGCCGGCCTCCGGCTCGGGACCCGGGTGGTTGGCTTCCAGCCAGGTGCGAACCTCGTCGCGGAACTCCTCCTCCGATGGCGACAGCGTCAGGTCCATCGCCAGCGAGCATATAGGGCCTGGCTGCTTGGCCAGGCCCTATCGCTCGAACTGTCTACGAGGCGGTCGTTCTTATTCTTCGCCGCACTCGGTGAAGCCGTAGCTGCGGGCCAGCTTCGAGCCCTTCGCCAGCGGGTTCGTGCCTTCGATCAGCTTGGCCGGGTCCGATTCCATTTCTTCGGTTCCTGCTTCGACCGACGAGACCATCGCTTCGATTTCAGCCTCGTCACCGCTCGGAGGCGTCAGGTCGCCGATTTCTTCCACCTGCTTGCGGACGCCCGGGGCGACCACGTCGACGACGACTTCTTCCTGCTGGGCCTTCGTCGGCTTTTCGGTGTCGATGCCGTTTTCTTCGGCGAACTCTTCGGCTTCTTCTTCGATCGCCTTGTTGCCCTTTTCGCAGATCGCGTCGCCCTGCTTGATCAGCTCGGGCTTGGTCAGGGCGGTGCTGGCGCTGGTGCTGTCGTCGCTGCTGCTGCCGCATCCGGCGGCGACGAGCGTGATTGCCAGGACACCGAGCAGTGCCGCGATAAGTCGCTTGCTCAACGGTTCTCCTCTATGAGATGGGACGGGGCCGGCAAGCTACCGACCGGCCCCGTCAGACCCGGCCTCAGACCCGCTGGATCAGGGTGCCGGTGCCGAGACCGCCGCCGCAGCACATCGTCACCAGGCCCATCTCCTTGTCGGTCCGCTCCATCTCGTGCAGCAGGGTGGTGATCAGCCGGGCGCCGGTCGAGCCGAGCGGGTGGCCGAGCGCGATCGCGCCGCCGCTGACGTTGACCCGGTCCATGTCGGGGTTCAGCTCCCGCTGCCAGGCGAGGACGACCGAGGCGAAGGCCTCGTTGATCTCGATCAGGTCGATGTCCTCGATCGCCATCCCGTTGCGCTCCAGCAGCTTCCGGGTCGCCGGGATCGGGCCGGTCAGCATGATCACCGGGTCGACGCCGACCGTGGTCTGGTCGTAGATCCGCGCCCGCGGCTTCAGCCCCAGGGCATCGGCCCTCTCGCGCGCCATCAGCAGCACGCCGGCGGCGCCGTCGGAGACCTGCGAGGAGTTGCCGGCGGTGATCTTGCCGTCCTCCTTGAATGCCGGCTTCAGCCCGGCCAGGCCCTCGAGCGTGGTCTCGCGCAGGCCCTGGTCAGTGACGTAGGTGTCGCCGTTGACCGCGAACGGGATCGTCTCCCGCTCGAAGCGCCCCTCCTCGGTCGCGCGCGCCGCGAGCTGCTGCGAGCGCAGGCCGAACTCGTCCAGCTCGGAGCGGGGGATCTCCCACTTGTCGGCGATCATCTCGGCCGAGAGGCCCTGCGGGATCAGGTTGTAGCGGTCCATCAGCTCCGGCGAGAAGGGCGAGCCGTGCTCTTTCATCACCTCGTAGCCGTCGGCGAAGGAGATGTGGCCCATGTGCTCGACGCCGCCGCCGACGACGACGTCGTGGACGCCGCTGGCGATCTGCGCCGCGGCGAAGTTGACAGCCTGCTGGGCGGAGCCGCACTGGCGGTCGATCGTCGTCGCCGGGGTCTCGATCGGCAGCCCGGCCTCGAGCCAGGCGTTGCGGCCGATGTTGACGCCCTGCTCGCCGAACTGCTGGGCGCAGCCGGCGATCACGTCGCCGGTCTCGGCCGGGTCGACGCCGGAGCGCTCGAACAGCTCGCCGTAGACCTTGGCCAGCAGGTTCGAGGCGTGCTTGTCCTTGTAATAGCCCTTCTCCGGATGCCCACGCCCGATCGGCGTCCGCGCCGCCTCGACGATGACCACCTCGCGCCCGCCGAACTTGCCACTCCCGTTCTCAGCCATCTGCTCTCCGTTCTCGAAGTCGTGTC
Source organism: Solirubrobacterales bacterium (assembly GCA_035995325.1). Lineage (GTDB taxonomy): Bacteria > Actinomycetota > Thermoleophilia > Solirubrobacterales > 70-9 > VAYN01. The sequence continues at coordinate 13,373 of DASYKN010000092.1, read as the reverse complement.
CTCCAAGGGTAGCCGACTGACTGGTCAGTCAGCCAGGATTTGAGGGGCACCCGACGCCCGTCCCGTCCTGCCTGATAGGAACCCGGCCCATGAGCGCTAACCAGGGGTACGAAAGTCCGGGGATCGCGGGGAGCGGGGCAATCGCCACCGGTCTCGCCGCCGTCTCGACGATGACGGGAGACACCATCCTGCTCGCCCGCAGCGAGGCCTCGGCCTGGCGCGCGGAGGAGAAAGTGGTCGCCGCCTGCGCCAAGATCGAGGGCGCCGAGCCCTCGCGGCTGCGGGTCACCACCGACCCCAAGGACCTCGCCGATTGCGACGTCATCGTCGAGGCGATCGTCGAGGAGGTCGAGCCCAAGGGCGAGCTGCTGGCCCGGATCGCCGAGGCCTGCCCCAACGCGGACCTGGCGACGACCACCTCCTCGCTGAGCATCGGCGCGATCGCCGCGGCCGCCGGCACCGACAAGCTCTACGGCCTTCACGTCTTCAACCCGGTGCCGCGGATGAAGCTGGTCGAGGTCTGCTTCCCCGATGGCGCCGCCGGCGCCCGCGAGCAGGCCCTGGCCTGGTGCGCGGCGCTCGGCAAGACCGCGGTCGAGGTCCCCGACCAAGCGGGCTTCGTCGTCAACCGGCTGCTCTTCCCCTACCTCTTCGAAGCGGTGCGGCTGATCGAGCGGACCGGCATGGAGGCCGGCGAGGTCGACACCTGCATGAAGCTCGGCGCCGGCCACCCGATGGGCCCGCTGGCCCTGCTCGACTTCGTCGGGCTCGACGTCTCGCAGGCGATCGGCGACGCGCTCTTCGCCGAGAACGGCGAGGCGGCCAGCAAGCCGCCGGGAATGCTGGTCGAGCTGGTCGGCGAGGGCAAGCTGGGCCGCAAGTCCGGCGCCGGCTTCTACAGCTACGACTGAGCTACTCGGCGTTAGCCGCCTTTCTCTTTTTCCCGGAGAGGTCCCAGATCACGTCTGCCTCGGAGATGTTCTGACGGCGGGCGAGGATCTCGATCTCCTCCCAGGGAAGCGCTGCGTCGGGAAGGTCGTCCCAGCGCGCTAGGTCGAGAGCCTCGATCGAGCCGCGCAGCGCTGGGCCGAGGTGTTCCTCGGAGCGCAGCAAAGCCCTCAGGACCTCGAGCTGCTTGTCGGTCAGGCGAACAACCCACATGCGGTACCTCCACTGCGTTCGGGGGGCGCGGGTTGCTCGAAGAAACTAGGCGGCGCGACGGACGGAACCGCTGATCCGGACCGCCTCGATCCGGTTCTCGCGAACCGCCTCGACCCGGATCGTGTAGCCGTCGACCTTGATCGAGTCGCCGCGTTTGGGCAGGCGCCCAAGCTCGCCGAAGACGTAGCCGCCGACCGAGTTGTAGGCGTCGCTGTCGACCGGCAGCTCGATGCCGGCGTCGCTGAGGTCGCCGAGCGAGACGTGGCCGCGCACGAACCAGTCGCCGTTGGTGAGCTGGCGCAGGGCGGCGGCGCGGGGGTCGGTCTCGTCCTCGATCTCCCCCACCACCTCCTCGAGGATGTCCTCGACGGTGACGATCCCGACCGTGCGCCCGTACTCGTCGACGACGACGGAAAGCGAGGTGCGCTGGACCTGGAGGTCGTGCAGGAGGTCGTCGAGCGGGCGCGTCTCGGGCACGATCAGGGCGTCGCGGATGACCGTTTCGATGCCGGCCTGCGGCCCCTCGCTCATGTAGAGCCGGGCGAGGCTGTTGTTGTGGACGATGCCCTTGACCCGGTCCGCGTTCTCGTCCTCGATCACGACCAGGCGGGTGTGGCCGGAGGTGACGCAACGCCGCAGGGCCGCCTCAACGGTGTCGGAGGAGTCGACGGTGATCACCGCCGGGATCGGCGTCATCACCTCGCGCGCCTCCTGCTCGTGCAGGTGGAAGACGCCGCCGAGCATGCCGGCCTCGCCGGGGTCGAGGGTCCCGCCCATCCGCGAGCTGTCGATGATCTGCTTCAGGTCCTCGGCGGTGTGATGCTCTTCGAGGTCGCCGGGGTTGACGCCGAAGAGGCGCACGATCCCGTTCGAGACCCAGCTCAGCGCCATCGTCACCGGCGCGGTCGCGACCCGGAACCAGTTCAGCGGCCGCGAGACCCGGCGCGCCGTCCGCTCGGCGTTCGCGATCGCCAGCATCTTCGGCACCTGCTCGCCGATGCTGATGTGGATCGCGGTGACGAGGATGAAGGCGATCGCCAGCGAGAGCCCAGCCGCGACCCCGTGCGAGAGGCCGCCGAAGATCGGCTCGATCAGTTTCGAGAGCGAGGGCTCGCCGAGGAAGCCGATGCCGATCGAGGCGATCGTGATCCCGATCTGGCAGGCGGAGAGCGATTCGTCGATCTTGTCGAGCTGCTCGACCACGGCCTCGGCCCCGGATTCGCCTTCGGCGGCGAGCTGTTCGATTTTGCCGCGGCGGCTGCGCACCAAGGCGAACTCGGCGGCGACGAAGAAGCCGTTGATCGCGATCAACAGCAGCAGGAGGACGAGCAGGAGAACGCTCATCGCTTATGCGGCCCGGTACTTCGGGCTGGGACGTCCTCGGCCATTCGGCGAACGGAATATAGCTGGCCGCCCACGCAGCTTTTTCGATAAATGCGATATTGGGCGAATAATGCGCGTTGCCACGCTCAGCGAGATGCTCGAAGAGGTAGTCCGCCTGGGCGAGGCGACCGGCATGGAATCCCACGCGCACGAGCTACGCGGGGAGCTCGAGGGCCGGCTGGCGACGGTGCGGGCGGCGCTCTCCGGCGCTTCCAGCCCACGGGTGATCGCGCTCGAGCAGCTCGACCCGCCGCGGGTCGGCGGCTTCTGGATCCCGGAGATGATCTCGATCGCCGGCGGGATCGACGTCGCCGGCGACCCCGGCCTGAACCCGGCCGAGGTCGGCTGGGGCGAGCTCGAAAGCCTCAACGCCGAGGTCGTGATCGTCATGTTCGGCTCCGTCGTCGACGCCCACGCGCAGGCGATGAGGCACTGGGACCGGATCGCCTCGCTGGGCGCGAGCCGGGGCTTTGCCGTCGACGCCTCGGCGACCTTCACCGACCCCGGCCCGCGCCTGGTCGACGGGGTCGAGCTGCTCGGCCACCTGCTGCACCCGGAGCTGATCGACCCGCCCGGCAACACGCCGTTCCTGGAGCTCAAAGCGCCGCCCTCGCGTCCCTCGCGGGACAGCTGAGCGTTCAAGCGACGGCCAGGGCGCCGACGACCGCGAAAACGGCGACGGCGGCGATCGCCGCGAACTCGGCGAAGTGGCGGTTGCGGCCCAGCATCCCGCGCTCGCCGGCGACGACCGCGAGCCCGCAGATCACTCCTGCGATCAGCCCGCCGACGTGGCCGCCGACGCTGATCCGCGAGGAGGCGAAGCTGAAGATCAGGTTGAAGACGATGAGAAAGCCGATCTCGGCGGCGATCGCGTCCATGCCACGCCCGCGGGCGATCACGAAGACGGCGCCGGCAAGGCCGAAGACCGCGCCCGAGGCGCCGATCGTGAGCGCGTTCGGGTCCAGGACCAGGGCGCCGAACGAGCCGGCCAGCAACGCGGCGAAGTAGACCGCGACGAAGCGCGGCGTCCCCAGGGCCGGCTCGAGCAGCCGCCCGAGCAGGAAGAGCAGCAGCATGTTGAAGCCGATGTGCATCAGGCTGGCGTGGAGGAAGCCGCTGGTCAGCAGCCGGTACCACTCGCCTTCGGCCACCGAGGGCCCGTAGAGGGCGTAGTCGATGACGATCTTGCCGCCGACGTTGGTCAGCCCGCCCGAGCCGGCGGCGATCTCGATCAGGAAGGCGACCACGTTGAGGCCGATCAGGACGAAGGTCGCCGGCGACCGCTCGAAGCCGCTGCCGCCGCCGCTCGGCCCCCGCACCACCTTGGTCCGCTGCCGCGAGCACTCGGGGCAGCGCATCCCGACCGGGGTCGGGGTCATGCAGTCCGGGCAGATCGGCCGCCCGCAGGAGGAGCAGGAGACAGCGGTCTCGCGGTCGGGGTGTCGGTAACAGGTCTCGGCCATCGGGATGGGCAGCCTACAATCGCGCGATGGCGCCCCCCAGCCCAGCCCGCCTCTACGCGACCCTGGGCGGCGCGGCGCTGCTCGTCGCCGGCATCGCCGGCTTCTTCTTCAGCCTCTCCTGGCTCAACTTCCTCTACGTCGCTAGCGGCGCCCTCGGGTTGTTCCTGGCCCCGGCGTTGCCGCGCGCCTACGCCCTCTGCTTCGGCCTGGCCTACCTCGGCCTGGCGATCTGGGGCCTCTCGGGCCACGAGGACTGGCAACAGTGGCCGCAGCTGGCGCTGGGGCTGCTGGGGATCGCCGCTTTCGCCGGCACGCCAAAGCCGGCACGCAAGCCGAAGCCGGCTAAACCGGGGGGACCGCGCAGGCCCTCAGAGGCGCGAGCGCAGGCCGCCGGAAAGAGCGCGTAGCCCGCTCTCGCCTTTGTTCTTGCTGCGGCGGCGCAGCTCCATCAGCACCAGCGCCCCGGTGGCGACGCCGCCGGCGCCGACCGCGACCACCGGCCGCACCCAGTTGCGCGGGTCGCGCAGGGCCCGCAGCTCGCTCTCGGAAAGCTCGTCGGCCCAGTCCGACAGCTCCTCCGCCGCCGCCTGGGTGACCGCGGAGAGCGTGTCCTCGAGCCGGCCGGAGAGCCGCTCCGGGGGCTCGATCGGGCGCAGCGCGTCGGTCAGCAGCTGCTCGACGTCCCAGGTGCTGCCGCTCAGCGTCTCACTCGACTCGGTCATCGCTCATCTCCTCCTGCAGCTGTTTGATCGCGCGATGGATCAGGACCTTGGTCGCCCCGTCGGAGCGGCCCAGGGCGCGGGCGATCTCGCGGTTGTCCATGCCGAGCGCGAAGCGCATGATCAGGGCCTCGCGGCGGTCGTCGGGCAGATGCTCGAGATTGGCCATCACCTGGCGCAGCTCCTCGCGCCCCTCGGCGATCGCGACCGTGTCGTGGCGTGCCGCGATCGGGTCGGCGTTTTCGAGCGGCGTCTGCGGCCGGCGCGAGCGATCGCGGTAGTAGTTCGAGGCGAGGTTGTGGGCGATGCGAATCACCCACGGCCGCAGCGGCCGCCCGTCGGACTCGCGCCGGGCGCGGTCGAAGTGGCGATAGGCCTGGAGAAAGGCCTGCTCGGTCAGGTCCTCGGCGTCGTGGTGGTTGCCGATCCGGTAGTAGGCGTAGGAGTAGACGTCGCGCAGATGGGCGCGGTAGAAGTCCGCGAAGGCGCGATCCAGCTCCGCCTTCGCCGCCGGCCCGAGGTCGCCGGGCTCGACGTTCTCTTTCGCACCGCTCACGGGGCAAGCCTAGACCCACGAGGAGAGCCTGCATCAGGCCGCCCGCCGGGAGCGCTCGACCCGGCGCAGGCCGGCGATCCAGTCCTCGGCGCCGATCTCGCCGCGGATCAGCGCCGCCAGCCCGTTCAGCGCCTCCGCTGGCCCACCCGAGGCGGCCACGGCCTGGGCCAGCAGCGGCGTCGTGTCGAGGCCCTCGGAGGCTTGCCCGATCAGCTGTGGGATCTCCTCCGCCGGGGTGCCGGTGCCGAGCAGCTCGCCGGCCCGCCGGTTGCGCCCGGTCGGCGCCATCATCGTCGCCGTCAGGTCGCCGACCCCGGCGAGGCCGGAGAAGGTCTCCAGCTCGGCCCCGCGCTCGATCGCGTAGTCGATGCACTCCTGCCAGATCTCGGCCGTGGCGATGCCGGCCGCGTTGAGGCCGTGCGGCTCGGCCGCGGCGGCGGCAAGCGCGGCGGCGTTCTTGGCGGCGCCCGCCATCTCGACGCCGGTGACGTCGCCGGAGCGCTCGCAGACCAGGCCGGCGCGGTCGAAGACCTCGCCCAACTGCACCCGCAGGTCGAGGTCGGCCGAGCCCAACACCAGCGCTGCCGAGCCGGAGACGGCCTCGCGCGCATGGGCGGGCCCACCGAGGCAGGCGATCGCCCGGGCCCGCACCCGTTCGCCGACGTATTCGGCCGGTAGCTGCCCCTGCGGCGCGATCAGGCCCTTGGTCAGCAGCAGCACCGCGGAGCGGCTGCCAACCCGGTCGGCGATCGCCCCGACCGCCTGCGGCAGCGATTTCGAGGGGATCGCCAGGCAGACCAGGTCGAGGCCGGCAAGCTCGATCTCCGACGCCGGGCGGACGTCGATCGCCTCCGGCAGCGGCACCCCCGGCAGGTAGCGCTCGTTCTCCCCCGCCTCGATCATCTCCGCCGCGCGCTCGCGGTTGCGGGCGCCGAGCTGGACCTCGAGCCCGCCGCGGGCGAGCAGGACGGCGACGGCCGTGCCCCAGCTGCCGGCGCCGATCACGGCGGCACGGCGCATCGGCGGCAGGCCACCGAGGTCTTCCCACTGCAGCATCACGTTGGGCCAGATCCGCGCCGTCACCGTCTCGGCCAGCGCCTTCGAGGGCTCCTCGGCGCGCGGGAAGGTCATCGCCCGGCCGAGCCGGACCTTGACCTTGCGCGGGCGGATGCGCCAGCCGCGGCGCACGTTTTCGGTGCCGAGGACGGCGGTCGGGATCACCGGCGCCCCGGTCTGCAGCGCCAGGCGCCCGACCCCGCGCCTGGGGTGGCGGAGGGTGCCGCGGCGGGTCCTGGTGCCCTCGGGGAAGATGCAGACGGCGCCACCGCGTTCGACGATCTGGCGCGCGGTCTCCATCGATTCCTCGTCCGACTCGCCGCGGCGGATCGGGAAGGCGCCGAGCCGGGAGAGGACCCAGCCCTGCCAGCGACGCTCGAACAGCTCGACCTTGGCGACGTAGTTCATCGGCCGCCGCCAGGGCAGGCAGCCGCCGACCGCGAAGGGGTCGAGGAAGCTGCGGTGGTTGGAGGCGACGATCAGCCCGCCCTTGAGCCGGGCATGCTCCCGGCCGGTCCGCACGTAGCGGAAGTAGACGAGGAAGAACGGCGTCATGAAGACCCTCGCCAGCAGGTAGAGGGGCCAGTTGACGCTGTGCTTGCGCGTGTACGCGTGGTAGCGGGCAAGTCGCTCAGCGGTCACGCAGAGCGCTACACGGCGGGGCCGCCACGGTTACCAGGCGTTTTCGATCAGCTCCGCCAGCTCCGCCCGCGAGGGCGGCCCCAGCGGCGTGAAGGCAAGCTCGGAGCGCGTCAGCATCGCCTCGAGCGCCGGCTCGAGCTTGGCGCGGTCGGCGCCGATCGCGCCGAGGCCGGCGGGCTCGCCGCCGAGCCGGAGGACGCGGGCTTCGATCCCGTCCAGGTCGGTCCCGATCGCGGCGGCGAAGCCGGCGAACCGCTCCGGCGCGCGAGCGGCGAGGAAGGCCAGCGCCCGCGGCAGGATCGCCGCGTTGGTCTCGGCGTGGCTGCCGCCGCAGACCCTGACCAGGGTCTGGCAGATGACGTGATGCAGCCCGAACATGCCGGAGTCGATCGCGTAGCCGCAGAGCAGCGAGCCGAACGCGAGCGGCGCCGGGTCGCGCTGCTCGCGGTCCTGGTCGAGCGCGCCGGCGATCAGGGCGGCCCCGCGCAGCGCCGTCATCTCCGAGACCGGGTTGGCGAACGGCGTGTAGAGCGAGTCGGCTCCGTGCGCCAGAGCGTTCATCGAGCTGGCCCGCAGCGCCGGCTCCGGCTGGCCGGTCATCGCCTCCGGGTCGGCGATCACGAGGCTCGGCCGAACCAGGCCCGAGGCGCGCGACTCGGCGCCGGCCGGGAGCCTGTGGATGCCGGTCATCTCCGCCCCCGACATCGTCGTCGGGATCGCCGCCACGGTCGCGCCGGTGACCGCGGCGACCGCCTTGGCGACGTCGATCGGGCGGCCGCCGCCGAGGGCGACCAGGAAAGGGCTGGTCGTGGTCCCGACCAGCGTCGCGGCGAGGTCGGGCACCTGGCCGGGGCCGACAACATGGACGGCGCTGGCGCTGGCCGCGAGGTCGGCGGCGGCGGCGAGCGCGCGCGCCGTGACCAGCAGGTCGAACGGCTCGAAGCCATGCTCCCCCAGCAGCCGCGGCGCCTGCTCGAGGGCGTTGCGGCGGAAGACGATCGTGCGGCCGGCGTCTCGCCAGACGAATGAGTCGGGCGCTGGCTCCTCAGCCACGAGGGTTGTGAACCGGCCTCAGATTCGGTTCGACCTCGTCGCGCAGATGCTCGTAGTCGGGCGGCAACGAGAGCTTCTCGCCGAGATGCTCGAGCGGCTCGTCGACGGTGAAGCCGGGGCCGGTGGTGGCGATCTCGAAGAGGACGCCACTGGGCTCGCGGAAGTAGATCGAGCGGAAGTAGAAGCGGTCGATCTCCGGCGTCGGCTGCGCCCCGGCCGAGATCGCCTTCTGGCGCCACTCCATGTGCTGCTCGGGCGAGGAGGCCCAGGCCACGTGGTGGACGCTGCCGGCGCCCTGGACCCCGCGCTCGGCCGGCGGCTTGTCGTAGAGATAGCGGCCGCCGCGGTTCTCGCCCCGGGCTTCCCAGGCGCCGTCGACCTGCTCGAACTCGAGCGCTTCCAGGAGGCCGGAGCTGGCCTCCGGCGCGGCGCTGTAGGCGCGCACGGCGTGGAAGCCCTGCAGCGCCAGCTCCGCCGGGACCTCCGGGTGCTCGGCGATAAGCGGCGGGTCCGGGACCGCGACGACGAGCAGCTCGTGGTCGAGGCCCTCGGGGTCGGAGAAGACGAGGCCGGCGCCCTCGCGCCTGGACTCGATGCCGTTGGCGCCGAGCCGCTCGGCCCAGAAGGCAAGCGAGTCCTCGGAGGCGACCCGCCAGACGACCCGGTGGACCATGCCGGCGCCCGCCCGTCCCGGCGCCGCCCCCGGGTACTCGAAGAAGGTGAGGTCGGACCCCGGGTCGCCGCCCTCGTCGGCGAAGAAGAGGTGGTAGACGGTCGGGTTGTCCTGGTTGACCGTTTTCTTGACCAGCCGTAGCCCCAGCACGCCAGCGTAGAAGTCGACGTTGCGCTGAGCGTCCTCGGTGATCGCCGTTATGTGGTGGATCCCCTCTAGCTTCATCGCTCACGTATACCATTCCGCTTTGATGAGCCGCGCACGCAGACGCACTGTCAAAGGGCTCGTCATTCTCGGCGCGGTCCTCGCCTTCTTCAGCGTCTTCGCGATTTGGATCGAGCGCCAGGCGCTCAACACCGACGACTGGGTCTCGACCAGCGGCCGGCTGATCCAGGATTCGGAGATCCGCGCCGCGGTCAGCGACTACCTGGTCGACCAGCTCTACGAAAACGTCAACGTCGAGAAGGAACTAAAGGAAATCCTCCCCGGCGACACCAAGGACCTGGCCGGGCCAGCCGCCGGGGGGCTGCGCCAGGTCGCCGGCGACGGCGCCGAACGGGTGCTGGAAACCTCGACCGCGCAGACGCTCTGGAAGGACGCGAACCGCTCCGCCCATGAACAGCTGATCTCGGTGCTGGAAGACAAGGGCGACGCCGTCTCGACTTCAGAAGGGAACGTCAGCCTCAATCTCGGCAGCCTCTTGACCAACCTCGCCGGACAGGTAGGGATTGGCCAGGACCTGGCCGAAAAGCTTCCCCCGGACGCGGGCCAGATCCAGATCCTCCGCTCCGACGAGCTGAAGACGGCGCAGAACGTGACGATCGCGATCAAGGGCCTGGCGCTGCTGCTCTCGATCCTCACCTTCGTCGCCTTCGGCGCCGCGATCTACCTCTCGCGCGGCGGCCGCTGGGTGACCGTCCTGTTCAGCGGCATCGGGCTGATCGCCGCCGGCTTCGCGGTAGTCGTCGCCCGCCACATCGCCGGCGGGATCGTGATCGACCAGCTGGTCACGGTCGAAAGCGCCAAGCCGGCGGGCGAAGCGGCCTGGTCGATCGCGACCTCGTTGATGACCAGCATCGCCACCACCCTGATCGTCGTCGGGGCCCTCTTCGCCGCCGCCGGCTGGCTTGCCTCGCCGACCGCCGCCGCCCGGGCCTGCCGCCGCGCGATCGCGCCGGCGCTGCGCGACTACACCGCCTTCGTCTACACCGGCCTGGCGATCATCGTCGCGATCTACTTCCTCTCCGGCCCGACCCAGGGACTGCGCTCGCTCGTCACCACTCTGATCGTCACCGGCATGGCCGCCTTCGGCATCCACGAGCTGCGCAAGCAGACCGTCGAGGAGTTCCCGGACGCCGACTACGGCGAGGCCTTCGGCCGCACCAAGGAGCGGATGGTCAGCGCCGTCAAGGACGCCAACATCGGCGAGCGGGTTGGCGAGCAGGCCTCGAAGCTGCGGCTGCCCGAGCGGCGCCCAAGCGGCGAGCCGGGGACGAGCGAGGCGCCGACCGCCGCGATGGCGCCGGCCGACCCCGAGGACGCGCGCCTGCAGCGCCTGGAGAAGCTGGCCTCGCTGCGCGACCAGGGCATCCTCACCGACGAGGAGTTCGCCGCCGAGAAGTCCCGTGTGCTCGGCGCCGCCGGCAGTTGAACCCGAAAGCCCGCCGCCGGGTTCGAACCGGCAACCTCCTGATTACAAATCAGGTGCTCTCCCAGGTTGAGCTAGGCGGGCGTGGTGGCGATGGTGGCTAAATGGATGTGACCTTCAGGTTCCTCGGCGCGGACGAGGGTGGCGTCCTCACCGAGGCCATAGAAGCAGCTTACGGGACGACCTACGACGTCCGGTGGGTTTACGACCCGGCGGAGGTTTCGGCCCGGCTGGCCGACGGCCGCTACGTCTCCTGCGTCGCCGAGTCGGCCACTGGAGACCTGCTCTGCCACATGGGGATGAGCCTCGCCGCCGCCGGCGACGCGGTCGCCCACTCCGGCCAGGCGGTGACCCTGGCGGCCGCCCGTGGCCAGCATCTCTTCACCCGGACCAAGAGCTTCCTGATGGACTGGGCGCGCGAGCAGGGCCTGGCCGGGATGTTCAGCGAGGCGACCGCCGCCCACCCCTATAGCCAGCGGGCCAACATCGAGCTGGGGGCGCACGAGACCGGCTTCCTGCTCGGTTGGATCCCGGCCTCGGTCAGCAACGACGCCGCCGCCGAGGGCAGGCCGCGGCGGCAGTCGGCGGCGCTCTTCTACACCAAGCTCAACGACGGCCACGAACGGCGCGTCTACGCGCCTCAGCGCCACCACGAGATCGTCGGCCAGACCCTCGCCCTCTGCGAACTGCGCGGCACCCTGGCCAAGCCGTCGCCGGAGGCCGAGCTGGCCGAGCGGACCGAGCTGGCGGTCGAGGTCGACGAGGACCACAACCTGGCGCTGCTGACCGTCCACGTCCCCGGCGCCGACCTCGAGCAGACGATCGGCGCCGAGCGCCACCACCTCTTCCACCGCCGCGGCCTCGACGCGATCTACGTCGACCTGCCGCTCGAGCAGCCGGCGACCGCGCTGGTCGCCGACGACCTCGAGCGGCTCGGCGTTTCCTACTCAGGCATCTTCCCCAACCATCGCTGCGACGGCGACGTGCTGAGAATGCAGTCGCTGCACCGGGTCCGAGTCAAGGCCGACGACATTGCCGTCGCCTCCGACCACGGCCGCGAGCTGCTCGATTACGTCCTCGCCGATCTCCCCCGGGCCTAAGCGGCGACCTCGCGCGAAGCGAGGTGGGCCCCCACCTTGCGCTTGACCCGCTGCAGGGCGTTGTCGACGGTCTTCGTGTCGCACTCGAGCTTCTCGGCGATCGCCTCGTAGGAGTGGCCGTCGAGGTAGAGCGAGAGGACGCGGCTCTCGAGGTCGGAGAGGACCCCGGAGACGCCGGAGAGGCAGGCGACGAGGCTGGCCAGCTCTTCGGAGGCGATCACCTGGTTGACCGGGTCGTGGACGCTCGGCCCGGGGAGGATCTCGTCGAGGGTGGTGTCGGACTCGCCCGCCGCCGCCGGAGTCTGGCTAAAGGAGACGTACTGGTTCAGCGGCGTGTGCTTGTTGCGGGTCGCCGTCTTCACCGCGGTGATGATCTGGCGGGTGATGCAGAGCTCGGCGAAATTGCGGAAGCTCGACTCGCGATCGGTGCGGTAGTCGCGGATCGCCTTGTAGAGGCCGAGCAGGCCCTCCTGGATCAGGTCGTCGGACTCGCCGCCGAGCAGGAAGTACGAGGAGGCCTTGAGCCGGACGAAACCGCGATAACGGCGGACGATCGCGTCGTAGGCGTCGGTCCGGCCGTCCTTGGCAAGAGCGACGAGATAATGATCATCAAGCTCAACTTGAGAGTTAGCTTGAAGCATGCGCGCGCCATTACGCTGCCCAACGGTTGCCGCCGGGAGTGCTTGCGTAGGCATAGATAGAGCCACAGATCCTTCTCCTTGCTGAAGGGTCGTGGCGCCGCTTACCTCCCCCGAGGGGCGCCTCTTATCGACGGGCTATCTCAGACTCAAGCTGAGGTTCACCCTTGTTGCGCCGCTAGTTTACGTGCGCGCAGAGTTCTGTCAACCCCCAATTTGCGCCGATGCAATTGCGCTTGCAGTTGCAGGAGCGGTTAGGAGCGCTGCCGCAGGGCCTCGAAAAGCAGTGCCGCGGCGGCCGCGGAGACGTTCAGCGAGCCCACTTCGCCGCGCCCGGGCAGGGCAACGAGGTCGTCGCAGGCGGCGGCGACCCGGGGCCGCAGCCCCTTCCCCTCGCCGCCGAGGACGATCACCGTCGGCCCCTTCAGGTCGGTGTCCCAGGCGGCGGTTTTGGCCTCGGCGTCGGCGCCCCAGATCCAGAAGCCGGCCGCCTTGGCGTCGCCGAGCCAGTCCGCGAGGTTGCGGACGTGGGCGATCTGGAGATGCTCGACCGCGCCGGCGGAGGCCTTGCAGGTCGCGGCGGTGACCGCGGCGGCGCGGCGCTCGGGGACGACGACGCCGGCGGCGCCGGCGAACTCGGCCGAGCGGCAGACGGCGCCGAGGTTCTGCGGGTCCTGGACCTGGTCGAGGGCGATGAGCAGGGCGCCTTCCTGGCGCAGCAGGCCGCGCGGATCGGCGTAGGGATAGGAATCGACTTCGGCGACGACGCCCTGATGGTCGGGCGAGCCGCAGAGCCGCTCCAGCTCGAAGCCGTCGGTCTCCGGCGCCCGCCAGACCCGATGCACGCGCCGCCTCCCCCGCTCCGCCTCGGCGACCGGCCGGCGCCCGTAGATCAGCTGGTTGGCCATCTAGACCTTCGGCACCAGGCGCGCGCCCTCGGCCGAGTCGCGCACCTCCCAGCCGAGCGCCGCCAGCTCGTCGCGGATCGCGTCAGCCCGGGCGAAGTCCCGAGCCTCCCGCGCGCTCTCCCGCTGCGCGAGCAGCCCGTGCGCCTCGTCGTCGGTCTCAGCACCCTCATCCAGCTGGGTAAGGGTGCTGAGACCGACGAGCCCCAGCATCTCGGAGAGAGCAGCGGTCGCCTCGGAACCCTCGACCTCACTCCGATTTGCTTCGCCGACAAGCTCGAAGACCTGCGCCATCGCCCGGGGAGTGTTGAAGTCATCCGCAAGCGCATCGCGGAACGCACCGAGGCGCGCTGTCGCCGGGGAGTCGGGGGGGGGG
>DASYKN010000091.1:0-5814 GCA_035995325.1 Solirubrobacterales bacterium | reverse complement strand
CTTGTTCGAGTTCGGTCCTGGCAACGGAACCCTGCTGCTGCTGCCAATCGACCAGGGGATCGAGCACGGCCCGCGCGACTTCTTCCCCAACCCCGCTTCCAAGGACCCCGACTACCAGTTCCGGCTCGCGGCCGAGGCCGGTTACTCGGCCCTCGCCTGCCAGATCGGCATGGCGGAGAAGTACTACCCCGACTACGCCGGCCGGGTGCCGCTGATCCTCAAGGTCAACGGCAAGACCGACATCCCCTCGTCCGCCAAGTCGTTCTCCTCCTGCAACTCCAGCGTCGAGGACGGGGTCCGGCTCGGCGCCGACGCGATCGGCTACACGCTCTACGTCGGCTCCCCGCGCCAGGACGAGGACCTCGCCCAGCTGCGCCAAGTCCGCCAGGAATGCGACCGCTTCGGGATGCCGCTGGTCGTCTGGTCCTACCCGCGCGGCGAAAACGTCGACGCCAAGGGCAGCGCCAACTCCTTCTACGCGATCGACTACGCGGCGCGGATGGCGATGGAGATGGGCGCCGACATCGTCAAGCTCAACATGCCGAAGATCGACCCGAAGAAGGACAAGGACGCGCCCGCTCCTTATAACGAGCTGGAAGTCAGCCAGGCGGAGGCGATCCGCCAGTGCGTCGAGTCGGCCGGCCGTGCCCTCGTCGTCCTCTCCGGTGGCTCCAAGACCGATGACGAAACCGTCCTCACCAACACCCGCGAGGTGATGGAAGCGGGCGGCTCCGGCGTGATCTTCGGCCGCAACGTCTGGCAGCGCGAGTGGAACGAGGCGCTGGCGATCGTCGAGCAGATCAAGGAAACCCTGCTCGCCAACGTACGCCGTACCCCGTAGCGCTTTCCGCGTAGACCCACGTTCGAGGGGAGAGTCCGCCCCCGCGCCGGCCTCAGGGCCGCGTGGGAGCGGGCCTCAGCTACAGCCGGATCGGCAGCGCCGCGCTGCTGCTGGTCGGCGCGGCGCTGATCCTGCGGCCGTGGGAGCTGCCGCCCAACCCCGGCCCGGCGGCGGCTGACGCGTTCGTCCTGCGCGCGGTCGACGGCGACACGCTCGAAGCCCGGGTCGGCGGCGCCGTCGAGGACGTGCGCCTGATCGGCGTCGACACGCCGGAGACGGTCGACCCGGACGAGCCCGTGCAGTGCTTCGGCCACCGCGCCTCGCGCTTCACCAGCCGCCGGGCAGAGCGACGGCGGGCACGGCTGGTCTTCGGCGTCGAGCGGCGCGATGCCTACGGGCGCCTGCTGGCCTACGCGTACATCGGTCACAGGATGCTCAACGAGGAGTTGGTCCGGCGCGGCTTCGCGCGCACCCTGGCGATCGCCCCGAACACCCGCTATCAGGCCCTTTTTCGGCGCCTGGAGCTGAAGGCGGCGCGGGCCGGGCGCGGTCTCTGGGGCCGCTGTCGTCCCTGAACCGACTCTTGCAGCTTTGCTACGGTGCCCCGCGGTCCTTTTGGACCACCCCCTTCTATGAGAATGCGACAAAGCATCTCCCAGTTCGAGAACGCCTTCGAGCAGGAGACCTCACTTGAGCGCCGCCGCCGCGAGCAGCTGCGCCGCCGTGCCGCGAACCGTTCGCGGGCCCGCAAAATCAACCGCACCGAGCAGCACGGCAAGGTCCGATTCAGCGTCCTCGCGGTCTGCCTCAGCGTCACCGTGGTCGTCGTCGTGATCGCGATGTTCGAGGCGCTGGCCTTCTTGATGGCCTAGCGCTCCGCGAACGACGCTCCCGGTTGAATAGACTCGCGCGCCGATGGCCCGACGCTCACTGAAGCCACAGCTCAACCAGATCCGCGCCTGGGTGCACCAGGGACGGACCGACGCCTGGATCGCCCACCAGTTGGAGATCAGCGCGACCGAGCTGCGCGAGTTCCGCAAGCAGTACGACCTCTCGGCCGACGACGAGGGCGCCGGGGCCAGCGACGTCGACCTCCGCGACGAGATCGAAGCCGAGATCGAGGCTGCCGCCGCCGAGCAGGACGAGGTCGAGCCCGACGAGGAGGACGAGGACGGCGAGGAGGGCTCCGACGAGGATTCCGATCGCGAGTCCGACGGCGAGCGCCCGAAACGCCGCCGCCGTCGTGGCCGCCGCGGCGGACGCGGCCGGCGCAAAGAGCTTGAGGCGACCTTCGACCACGGCGAGACCGACGGCTACGGCCTCTGGCTCGACGCCTCGGTCAAAGACAACCCCGTCTACACCGAGCACTGGGCGGGCAAGAGCGAGGTCACGGTCCGGATCGAGGCCGACCAGATCGTCATCCGCCGCGCCGGCGAGGCCCCGCCCGCCTCTGAGCCAGACGACTCGGACTCAGACTCCGACGAGTAGCTTCAGGGCACTAGCTGGCGGCCGCCGGCGAAGTCGCCCGCACCGCGCAGGTAGAGCCAGAAGGCCGCGTCGGCCAGCGACTGCGCCTCGCCCTCGGCCGCCGGTGCCACGTCGATCGCGATCTGCTGGCACCAGTCGGTGCCGAGCCCGTAGAGCGCAGCCAGCTCGTCGGCGCTGAAGGTCGGGCCGATCCGGCGCCGCAGCTCTTCCCGCACCGCGTCGACGAGACGGTCGGCCAGCCGCCGCTGGCGTGGGTCGTCGATCGCCTGCAGCGCCCGATACCCCTCCTCCCACTGGTAGAGCGCGTTGGCGAGCGGATAGCTCATCGGGTCGAGATTACCCAGCGCGCGGCGCCGGTCAACCGGTGCCGGTGTCGGGAACTTCGCGCAGCGGCGCGTTGGCGGCGCCGCAGGCGCCGGGGGCCAGTTGGCCACGAACCTTCCAGACGGTGACGGGACCGCTGCGCAGGATCGGAGCCACCGCCCCCTCCCCACGCAGCCAGCGGGCCTCCGGCGATGGGATCGGGCTGCCGGGATGGAGGAAGTTGAGGAACGGCGCGGTGACCAGGTAGTCGAGGTCGGCGGCGTTGACCGCGGCGCGGAAACCAGCGCAGGTGGGGATCGCGTTGAAGGCGCCATGCGGGCCCTCCTCGCCCAGGTAGACGACCCGGTTGGAGAGATCGGGGCCGAAGAAGCCGTATTGGGCGAAGCCGGCGCTGGTGCCGGCGAGGCCGATGCGGGCGTCCTCGACTCCGCGGGCCCAGCGGTAGGCGGAATCGAGGCTCATCCCCGGGATGCTTTCGGCGGCGACCTCGTTGCGGAAGCGCTGGTCGAGGTAGTGGCGCTCCAGCGGATAGCCGATCGCGACCACGGCGATGGCCAGGGCCGCGCAGCCAGCGGCGACGATGCCGCGGCTGGCGCCGCGGCCACGGGCGAGCAGCAGGCCTGCCGGGATCAGGACGGCAAGCACGACGAGCAGCAGCGCGAAGGGGCGGCCGGGGTCGCGCAGCACGGTGTCGGCCCGGTCGCTGGCCACGAGCACGAGCAGCAGCGCTCCGAGCAGCCAGGGACGGCGGCGGCCGTCGTCGAAGAAGCGCGGCAGCGGCGCCAGCGCCAGCCCGGCGAGGACGGCGGCGTAGACGTAGCGGACGTTGATGCCGAAGGCCTCCGGGGCCCCGTCCGCCCCGGCGGCGCTGAGCGGCGTGAAGAGGTAGGCGAGGAAGCCGAAGAGCGCCACCGCCCCGGCAGCGCTGACGGCGCGGTCGCGGCCTCTCAGCAGGGCCACGAGCGCCGCCAGGATCGCGCCGCCGATCACTAACGGCCAGAGCGCCCCGAAGCCGCTGTGCAGGCCGGGCGCGAAGTATTCGCTCCAGACGCCGGTGTCGGTCGCGTAGTGGACGATGCTGAAGTCGGGCCGGCCGATCTGCAGGCGCTCGGGATGGGGCAGCGAGATCGGCCCGAGGCTCTCGACCGCCGGCAGTGGGTTGCCGGCGACGAGGAGGTTGCGCAGGTACCAGAAGCCCCCCGCCAAGAACGCCGGCACGAACCACCAAGCCGCCGCAGCCCACCTCCGCCCCGCCGGCGCCAGCACCAGCACCAGCACGGCGACGCTCAGCGCCGCCGCCATCGCCAGCGCCGTCACCTTGGTCCCGGCGGCGAGGCCCGTCGCCAGCCCCGCGACCGCCAGCGGCCAGCCAACCGCCAATGCGTGGTTCCTTGATGACCTGTCAGGAGAAAAAGGAACCACGGGATCGGCGCCGGGATTGCGCTCGACCACAGGATCCGCGTCGGGCTGGAGGTCCCCGGCGGGATCGGCGTCGGGCCTGGGCCGCCAGACGGCCCAGGCGCTGACCAGTACCGCGATCGCCGCCAACAGGAGGGCCGCGGCCATCAGGTCGTTCTTGGCCGCCCCGGGCTCGCGCACGACCAGCACGTGCGCCTCGAGGAGGATCGCCGAGGCGACGACGCTGAGGCTGCCGCGGCCATAGGGCCTGCCGATGCACCAGGCGGCGAGGAAGGCCAGCGCCAGCCAGCCGTAGTTGATGAACAGCGAAAGCGTGTCCCGCCCGGTCAGCAGCATCCCGTCGGCGTGCAGCAGCTCCGAGTTCTGCGGGTAGAACCAGTTCGTGAAGACCGTGTCGACGTGGTGCATCCCGGTGACCGAGTGGCTCTGCGCGATCTCCGCCGAGAACGGCAGGTGGTACCAGAGCGAATCGAAGTTGAAGACGCCCGTGTCCAACGCGTGCTTCGTCGTCAGCGCCCAGTGACCGACAACCAGGGCGATCACCCCGACCATGATCAGCAGGGACCAAAGCGCCTCCGGGCCGGCGGGTCCTGTCGCCGAACGGGATCCGCCACCCCGCTCGGCGCCATCCCCCGGCAGCAGCGCGGTGGCCAGAGCGACGAGAGCCGAGGCACCGACGAGGGCTCCCGCGTAGAGCAAGCCGAAGAGGCCGAGGACCTCGGAGATCCAGACCAGCAGGGTGACGGCGACGATCGCCTCCACCAGCCGGGCCGGCGCACCCTCCCAGGCGGGCATCAGGCGCGATCTCAGGCGATAGGCGCCGAAACCCAGCGAGATCGCCACCAGGGCCACCTGCGCGACTCCCAGGAGGTAGGAGCCGAGGCTAACCATGCGCTGCCCTCGTGAGGCTGCTCAGCCGCCGCGGAGGACGAACGGGGTCTCGCCTTCGGCGACCATCCCCTGCGCCCGGGCCATGCGGTCGACGACGAGCGGCTCGTCGGCGGACTGGATCCGCGTGTGCAGCCTGGTGTTCTCGTGCTGGAGGTCGTGCAGCTGCGCTTTGGCGGCGGTCGTCGCGGTATAGGTCTTGACGAATTCGATCGCCGGGTTCAGATACGAGTAGAGGACGGCGGCGAGGACGAGGGTCAGGGCGATGCGGCCGACGCGGTCCCAGTTGACGCGGCTGGCGCCGCGGCGGGCGGCTGGCTTGCGGCGCGCGGGGCGACGACGCGTCCTGGTCGCGGTGCGAGCGGCCTGGGCGCGTGCTGCCATGCCCGGTCCTTTGCGGCCGGGCGCCGCATTCCTTCATTTAGGAACGGCGCTGGACGAATGCCTGCAGGCCGGGGAATCGCGCGGCGGTGCCCAACTCCTCCTCGATCCGCAGTAGCCGGTTGTACTTGGCGACGCGGTCCGAGCGCGAGGGGGCGCCGGTCTTGATCTGGCCGGCGCCGGTGGCGACGGCGAGGTCGGCGATGGTCGTGTCCTCGGTCTCCCCCGAACGATGCGAGATCACCGCGGTGTAGCCGGCCTCGCGGGCGGTGCGAATCGCCTCCAGGGTCTCGGTCAGGGTGCCGATCTGGTTGACCTTGACCAGGATCGAATTGCCGACGCCGAGCTCGATGCCGCGGCGCAGGCGCTCGGGGTTGGTGACGAAGAGGTCGTCGCCGACCAGCTGCACGCGCTCGCCGAGCTTCTCGGTCAGCAGCTTCCAGCCGTCCCAGTCCTCCTCGTCCATGCCGTCC
>DASYKN010000090.1:0-40033 GCA_035995325.1 Solirubrobacterales bacterium | reverse complement strand
CACCTCGGCGGTCGGCTGGCCGACGTAGGCGAGCGGCGCCTCCCAGAGGTCGATGTCGGCGACCCGCATCAGCGCCAGCCGCTTCAGCGCCCGGTCGGCGCCGACGAAGTCCTCGACGAACTCGGTCGCGGGCGCCATCAGCACCTCGGCCGGGGTCGCGTACTGCTCGAGCTTGCCGCCCTCGCGCATGATCGCGATCCGGTCGCCCATCTTGATCGCCTCGTCGATGTCGTGGGTGACGAAGAGGACGGTCTTCTGGACCTGGGCCTGGAGGCGGAGGAATTCGTTCTGCAGGCGCTCGCGGTTGATCGGGTCGATCGCGCCGAAGGGCTCGTCCATCAGCATCACCAGCGGGTCCGCGGCGAGCGCGCGGGCGACGCCGACCCGCTGCTGCTGGCCGCCGGAGAGCTGGGCCGGGTAGCGGTCGCCGAGCTCGGGGTCGAGCCCGATCAGCTCCAGCAGCTCCGCCGCGCGGGCCTCGGTGCGGTCCTTCTTCCAGCCCAGCAGCTGCGGTACGGCGCCGATGTTCTCGGCGATCGTGCGGTGCGGGAAGAGGCCGATCTGCTGGATCACGTAGCCGATCTCGCGCCGCAGCCGCGCCGGGTCCTTGTCGCGGACCGACTGGTCGCCGACCAGGATGTCGCCCTCGGTCATCTCGACCGTGCGGTTGACCATCCGCATCGCCGTCGTCTTGCCGCAGCCGGAGGGGCCGACGAGAACGCAGATCTCACCGGCCGGCACCTCGAGCGTGAGCTGGTCGACCGCGAGTTTCTCCGAGCTGCCGTAGCGCTTGGTAGCGCCCTCGTACCTGACGGAGGAGGCTCCGGCTTGACTCTGGGTGTCGTCTGCGGCTCTCGCCTCGGGCACTTGGGGCGAGCCTATACCCCGGTGTACCCCGGCTGTTCCTCTCTCGTCACAGACCGAGCCGGCGGGCGCGCTCGGCCGCCCGGGCGACGATCTCCTCGCGGCCGGGCAGCTCGCCCTCCCGCATCAGCGTCCTGCCCCCGACGACGACGGTGTCCACCGCCGCCCCGGCGGCCGCGTAGACCAGGTTCGAGGCCAGCTCCCCGATCGCCAGCTCGGGCGCCCGCGGGTCCAGCAGGATGAAATCGGCGGCGGCGCCAGGGGTGAGCGGCATGCCGGCCCCGAGCAGCGGCGCCCGGCCGCCGGTGGCGATCGCCCAGGCCTCGCCGGAGGCGACGGCGGTCGCGTCGGCGGCGGCGTGCTTCTGGGCGAGGGCGAAGAGCTTGAGGTCGGCCAGCAGGTCGAGCGAGTCGTTGGAGCCGGCGCCGTCGCTGCCGAGCCCGATCGCGACGCCGGCCTGGCGCGCGGCCGGGTAAGGGAATATGCCGCCGACCGCGAGCTTCATGTTCGCGGCCGGGTTGGTGACCACGGTGCAACGGCGGGCGGCGACCAGCTCCAGCTCCTCCTGGTCGAGCCAGACGCCGTGGGCGAGGACGGTGCGTTCGCCCAGCATCCCGAGGCTGTCGAGGTAGGCCGCCGGGCGCAGCCCGTGGGCGGCAACGCAGTCCTCGACCTCCCGCTCGGTCTCGGAGAGGTGGATCTGGATCGGCAGCCGTCGCTCGGCCCCCAGCTCGGCGATCCAGCGCAGCGACTCCTCGCTGACCGTGTAGATCGAGTGCGGGGCCAGCGCCGGCGCCACCGACGGCCCCAGCTCGGCCAGCAGTTCGAGGCTGCGCAGCGCCCGTGCCCGCATCCCGACGGCGTCGCCGTCGTGGTCGAACAGCGGCGTCCCGATCGTCGCCCGCAGGCCGGCGTCGGCGACCGCGCGCGCGGACGCCTCCGGGTGCCAGTACATGTCCCAGAAGCGGCCGGTGCCGCTGCGGATCATCTCGGCGCAGGCGAGGCGGGCTCCCCAGTAGACGTCCTCCTCGTCCAGCTTCGCCTCGACCGGCCAGATCCGCTCCCGCAGCCAGGGCATCAACGGCAGGTCGCCGCCGCTGCCGCGGAACAGGGTCATCGCGGCGTGGGTGTGGCCGTTGACCAAGGGGGCGAGCAGCGGCGCCCCGCCCGCTTCGATCGTGTCGTCGCCGATCCGGGCGACGACGTCGGGGCCGATCGCCTCGATCCGCCCCTGCTCGCAGCGCACGCCGACGGTCTCGCCGTCGAGCACGGCGCCGATCACGGTGAGGGTCATCGGCCGACCGCGCCCAGCCGCGGCAGCACCGCCGCCAGGCCGTCGCGCAGGCGCGAGGCGTTGGCGATGCGGTCGTCCTCGAGGCCGGCGACGTCAAGCTCGCCGTCGCCGATCCCGTTGGCGAGGTTGTCGACGACGCAGAGCGCGGCGTATTCGAGCCCCAGCTCGCGGGCGACGACGCACTCGGAGGCGATCGTCATCCCGATCACGTCGGCGTGGGCGGCGATCAGGCGGATCTCCGCCGGCGTCTCGAAGCGGGGCCCGCGGGCCTGCCAGTAGACGCCGCCGTCGCGTGGCGCCTGGCTGCCCTGCCGCCAGGCCGCGATCAGCTCGGTCCGCCAGCGCCGGTCGAAGCCCGGGGCGGTGTGGGCGCGGGCATCGGGAAAGACCGAGCCGGCGGCGTCGAGGGCGATGAAGTCGTCGGGGCAGACCAGGCTGCCGACCGCCAGCTCGGCGTCAAGCGAGCCGACCGAGCCGATGCCGAGGACGCGGTCGCAGCCCTGCTCGACCAGCGGCCGCAAGTTGGCGGCGTGGTCGATCTGGTGAGGGAGGACGTAGCTGCCGTCGACGTCGCCGTGGCGCTGGACGATCGCGGCCCCGTGCTCGGCCGCCGCCGCCGCGATCTCCTCCCCGCCCGGCCCGAGCGCGTTGCTGCCGAGGATCACTGCCAAGCGTCCCATCGGCCGATCCTACGCGCCCCCGCGGCTCAGCCTTCTCGGCGCGCCTTGAAGGCGGCCGCGGCCTCGTCGTGGTCGACGATCGGCGGCGGGTAGTCGAGACGCTCGAAGCCTTCCATCAGCCAGGGGCGGAAGATCGCCTTGCCCCGCACCGGCTCCAGCTCCGGTAGGTAGCGGCGCACGTAATGGCCGTCGGGGTCGAAGCGCTCGGCCTGCCGCACCGGGTTGAGGACGCGGTTGGGCCTGGTGTCGTTGCCGGTCCCCGCCACCCACTGCCAGTTGCCGGCGTTGTTGGCGATGTCGCCGTCGCTGAGCAGGTCCCAGAAGTGCCAGGCGCCGGCGCGCCAGTCGATGTAGAGGTCCTTGGTCAGGAAGGAGGCGACGGTCATCCGCGCCCGGTTGTGCATGAAGCCCTCCTGCGCCAGCTGCCGCATCGCCGCGTCGACCAGCGGGTAGCCGGTCTGCCCCTGCTGCCAGGCCTCCAGGGCCTGCTGGGAGCGCGACCAGCGGTCCCCGCGCGGCCGGTAGTCGCGGCGTGGGAGGGAGGGGGTGGCGGCGAGGACCTGATGGTGGAAGTCACGCCAGCAGAGCTGGCGCACGAAGGCCGCGCCGCCGCGCCGCTCGGCGGCCTTCGCCTTCAGCTCCAGCGGCGAGACGCAGCCGAAGCGCAGGTAGGCGCTGAGGCGGGAGGTGGCGTCGCCGGGCAGGTCGTCGTGACGGCCTTCGTATTCGCCGACCCGGGCGCGCAGGAAGGAGGCCATCAGCCGCCGCCCTTCCTGCTCGCCGCCCTTGGCCCGCCGTGGCGATGGGGAGCCGGCGCTGAGTTTCTCCAGGGCCGGCAGGCGCCCGGCGGCGAGGCCGCTGGGGACCGACAAGGCTCGCGGCGCCCCGTAGTGCTGCCGGTCCGGCACGTTGCTCCAGGCACGGTGGAAGGGCGTGAAGACCTTGAAGTGGTCGCCGCCGGCCGGGGTGACGGTGCCGGGCGGCACGATCGTCGCTCCTGGATGGGCGTGGAAGCCGATCCGTTCCTGCGCGCAGGCCTCAGCCAGAGCCTGCTCGCGCCGCTTGGCGTAGGCGCTGTAGTCGGCGCTGACGTGCAGCTCCTCGGCGCCGCACTCGCGCGCGACCGCGATCGCCTCGCGCACCGGGTCGCCCTGGCGCAGGAAGAGGCGGCCGCCGGCGCGGCGCAGCGACTCGTCAAGGTCTTCCAGCGCCTCGCGCATGAAGGCGACCCGATTCGGCGCCGCGAAGCGGGAGCCGAGCAGGGCGTCGTCGAGAACGAACAGGGGGATGACGCGGTCGGCGTGCCCAGCGGCGGCCAGAGCCGGGTTGTCGTGGACCCGCAAATCGCGGTTGAAAAGGATCAGGGCGGTTTTCACGTCGCAGCCCCAAGGGTAGGGTGGATGGCATGGGGGAGAGGCCGTCAGGCAGAGACGAGAGCGAGGCCGAACGCCTCGACCGCAACCTCGGCGAGCTGCTGCAGGAGCTGCGCGTCGCCCTGCCCGGAGTCCAGGTCCTCTTCGCCTTCCTATTGGCGGTGCCGTTCCAGCAGAACTTCACGAAAATCTCCGAGTTCGAGAAGAAGGTCTACTTCGCGACCCTGCTGCTGACGGCGCTCTCGGCGGCGCTGCTGATCGCTCCCTCCGCCTACCACCGGCTGACCTTCCGCTACCAGCAGAAGCACCGCCTCGTCTTCATCTCCAACCGCCTCGCGATCGCCGGCCTCGCCACCCTGGCGCTGGCGATGACCTGCGCGATCATGTTGATCACCGATGTCCTCTTCGGCACCGCCGCGACCGTGGTCACCGTGGCGCTCGCCCTGACGATGTTCGTCGTGCTGTGGGCGGTGCTGCCGCTGAAGCGCCGGCTCAAGTACCGCGGCGAAGGCCTGCCGCTGCTAGATCCGCCGAAAGACGATTGAGCTCCGCCTCCAGCTCGTCGAGGAACGGCAGCCCGGGAGCCTGCTGGCGCAGCAGCCGGGCATCGGCTTCCCAGGCTTCGGCCTTGAGCGCGAGCGGCACCTTGAACTCGTTCGCAACCACTGCGCCTTCGGCAGCCAGGGCGCGGCGCAGGGTCAGCACGTTGGTCAGCTTGTCGGCCCCGTAGATCGCCAGGGCGACGCCGTCGACGTCGGCCACGCGGGCGCGATGCTCGCGCTTGCGCTCGCGGTAGTCCTCGATCGATTCGTCGTCGCTCAGCGCCGCGACCAGGCCGGCCACCGGCTCGCCGAAGAGCGCGTGCAGCTCGGCCACCGTGGTGTCGCTGTCCTCGACCACGTCGTGCAGCAGCGCCGCCGCCAGCACCTCCTCGGCGAAGTCGTGCTCGTCGAGCAGGGACGCGACCGCGATCGGGTGCTCGATGTAGGGCATCCCGCCGCTGCCGTTGCGGACCTGGCCCGCATGGTCGGCCCGCGCCTTCTCCAGCGCCTCGGCGACGAGCTGGGAGCTGGCGGCTGCTGCATCGATCCGCGGGCTCGGCGGCATTCGCGCCAGGGTATAGCTCAGGCGGCGGCGGCCGGGCTCGCGGCCCGCGCTGGCAGCTCGTACTCGGCCCGCTCCGCGCCCAGCTCGATCGCCGCCGGGTCGCCGCCCATCGCCGTCCAGCGATCCCGCGCCTCGGCCGCGTGGCGGTCGAGAAACTCGTCGGAGTGCATCGGGTCGTGGTGGAAGAGGACCGTTCGCTCGGCCCCGGTGCGGTGGGCGAAGGTGAGCGCGTCGCGCAATGGCGAGTGGCCCCAGCCGACGTGATGGGGGTACTCGGCGTCGGTGTACTGACCGTCGTGGATCAGCAGCGAGGTGTCGCGGGCGAGCGCGAAGCCGGAGATCCAGTCCTCCTCGAGCCCGTCGAGGTCGGCGCCGAGGCCGGGCTCGTGGTCGGGGATGTAGGTGAGCGAGGAGTCGCCGTCGTCGATCCGGTAGCCGAGCGTCGGCCCGCGGTGGGAGACGGAGGCGGCGCGGATCCGGGCGGGCCCGATCTCCCACTCGCTGTCGGGGGCGTGGCGGAAGGAGACGTCGCAGGGCAGCTCGCGAACCTCGACCGGCGAGAGCGGGGCGGAGATGTAGCGGGCGATGCGGTCGCGCAGCGAGGCCTCGGGCGAGGCCGGCCCCCAGATCACGATCTCGGTCTGCGGCCGGAAGACGGGGGCGAAGAAGGCGAGGCCGAGGATGTGGTCGAGATGGAGGTGGGTGAGGAGGATGTGCAGCCGCGCCGGCTCGTCGCCGAGCGAGAGACCGAGGCTGCGGATGCCACTGCCGGCGTCGAGCGCGAGCAGCGATCCGTCGGAGAGGGTGACCCCGACGCAGGCGGTGTTGCCGCCGTAGCGGATCGTCTCCGGCCCGGGGGCGGGAATCGAGCCACGGGTCCCCCAGAGCTTGGCCTTCACGCGGGCCGCGCCCCGTTGCCGTTTGTGCCGGTCGGCCAGAAGATCGCGATGCCGCCCTGGGAGCCGTGCGCGGTGAGGATCGGGAAGGCCGAGACCTCGACCTCGTGGCTGGCGCCGTCGCTGGAGTGGATCACGTACTCGGCGTGGGCGGGGCGGCCGCTGCGCACGGCGGTGACCAGCGGCAGCTCGTCGTAGGGGATCGGCGTGCCGCTCTCGTCGAAGGGCCCGAAGAGCGAGCCCCACTCGTCGGCGCCGACGGTGCCCAGCTCCTCGAAGCGTTTGCCGAGCATCATTCCCGCCGCCTCGTTGTAGAAGACGAGGACGCCGCCCTCGTCGACGAGGAAGGCAGGGGTGGAGAGGGCCGACATCAGGTTGCGGGCGAGAATCAGCTCCAGGGGCCTCTGCGTCACAAATGACACTTTAGTTCGTCGAGTTAGGGGAGCTAGGCATTGGCCGGGATTGCCCTGCAGGAAAGCCGAAGGGGGCAGCCTCTTCGGCAGCGGTACCCGGCAGCGTGATTTTCATCACACCGCGCGGGAATTGGTCACACCGAGGCAGGAGTCGACGCGGCTCAGCCGGCGGCTTCGGCGCGGCGCAGGCCGCCACGGGCCCAGAGCCCGAAAACGACCGGCAGCACGACCGCGGTGGCGAAGGCGACGGCGACGACGGTCGGGTCGCCGGCGATGAAGCCACGGCCGGCCTCGAGCAGGACGGTCACCGGGTTGACCGAGGCGACGGCGTGGATCCAGCCGCTGAGCAGGCTCAGCGGCACGTAGACCGGGGCGAGGAAGAGGATCAGGAAGACCGGGAACTGCATCAGCGGCCCGCCCTGGATCGAGCGCACCCGCATCGCCACCCCGGCCGCCCACATCGTCGCCGTCAAGTTGACGAAGATCGCGAGGCCGTAGAGGCCGACCAGTTCGACCCCGCCGCCGTCGACGTTCATCCCGAAGACGAGCGCGATCACGGTCAGCACCGTCCAGGTGAGGCAGGCGCGGACCAGGGCGGCGAGGGCGTAGCCGGCGACGATGCCGCCGCGGTTGCTGGCGGCGAGCAGGTAGCGCTGGGCGAAGCCGGTCTCGAAGTCGCGGGCGATCCCGAAGCCGGTGAAGACGCCGCCGAAGGCCGCCGACTGCAGCAGGACGAAGACGAACTGGAAGGCGGTGTAGCCGGTCGGGAAGTCGAAGCCGGGGACGTTGGCGATCGCCGAGAGCCCGCCGGCGAAGGAGATGAAGAAGAAGAGCGGGAAGACGATCGCCGGGACCAGGAAGGCGGGATTGGTGAGGAAGTTGTGGATGCTGCGCCAGGCGACCGCGAGGGCGATCGTCCGCAGGCCAGCCGGCTTCGCCGCGTTCACGTCCGCACCAGCCTCGTCTTCAGGGCGGCGCTGGCGCCGTACATGCCGATCGCCATGATCGCCACCGCGATCCCGAAGCCGAGCGCCAGCTCGCCGATGTTCCAGCCTTCGATCAGCAGCGAGCGGAAGGCCTGCAGCAGGTAGGAGACCGGGTTGGCGGCGGCGATCGTGTGGAACCAGTCGCTCTGGATCAGGTTCAGCGGCAGCGCCATCGAGGAGAGGAAGAGGAAGACGAAGAAGACCGGGAAGAGGCTCTGCACGGCCTCGCCGGAGCCGCTGCGCAGGGCGGCGAAGAGGCCCAGCGTGCCGAAGGCGACGGTGATCGTGACCGAGAGGACGACGATCACGAGGGCGCCGCCGGCCCCCGCGGCGAGGTCGGCGCCGGCGGTGAGCCCGACCACGAGGTAGGTGACCGCCTGCAGCAGGCCCAGCACGACGGAGCCGGCGAGCAGGCCGCTGAGCAGGGCGGCGCCGCGCAGCGGGGTCAGGGCGAGGCGGTTGAGGAAGCCGGTCTCGATGTCACGGGCGAGGTCGGTGCCGGAGTTCATGACCGAGAACAGTGCCCCCTGCATGAAGGGCACGGCGAGGGCGAAGGTGAGGTAGGAGTCGGTCGGGAAGCCGGGCAGGTTGGTCGCGTCTTTGAGCCCACCCGAGTTCACCGCCAGCAGGAACATCGGGAAGATCAGCGCCGGCACGATCTGGGCCGGCTGGCGCAGGGTGCGCAGGACCGAACGGCGGGCGAGCTGG
The DNA here is from genome assembly GCA_035995325.1 of Solirubrobacterales bacterium. Taxonomy (GTDB): domain Bacteria; phylum Actinomycetota; class Thermoleophilia; order Solirubrobacterales; family 70-9; genus VAYN01. Next base: position 31,712 of record DASYKN010000090.1, on the reverse strand, counting down.
CCGACCTGGGTGCGGAGGCCGCTGCTCACGCCTGGCCAACCGCCTCGGCGGCGGCGTCCTCCGCCTCCTCCTCGGCCTCCTCGGCGCCCTCGAGCGAGCGGCCGGTCTTGGTCAGGAAGACATCGTCGAGCGAGGGGGCGTGCAGCTGCAGGCGCTCGATCGCGATCCCCTCGGCGTCGAGGGCGCGGACGACCTCGGCCAGTTCGGACTCGCCGCCCTCGAGCCGGACAGCGGCCCCCTTGGGCTGGGCGCCGGCGGGCTCGCCAAAGCGGCTGAGCGCCGCGACCATCGCCTCGTGCTGGCCCGGGTCGCGCGGCACCGCTTCCACGGTGGGGCGGCCGATTTCCGCCTTCAGCGCGGCGGGCGTGCCCTCGGCGACGATCTTGCCGTGGTCGATGATCCCGACCCTGTTGGCGAGCGCGTCCGCCTCCTCCAGGTACTGGGTGGTGAGGAAGACGGTGACGCCGTCGTCGCTGGCGAGGCGCGCGACCTCCTCCCAGAGCGCGGTCCGGCTCTGGATGTCGAGGCCGGTGGTGGGCTCGTCGAGGAAGAGGATGCGGGGGCCGTGGGCGAGGGCAAGGGCGAGGTCGAGCCGGCGCTTCATCCCGCCCGAGTAGCCGCCCACCTTGCGGTCGGCAGCCTGGGAGAGGCCGACCCGCTCCAGCAGTTCTTTGCCGCGCTCTTCACGCTGCGGCTTGGCGATGCCGTGCAGGGCGGTCTGCAGGCGCATGTGCTCCCGGCCGGTCAGCAGCGGGTCGAGCGCCGCCTCCTGCAGGGCGGCGCCGATCGCGCCGCGCACGCGCGGGCCTTCGCTGACGATGTCGTAGCCGGCCACCCGCGCCGTGCCGGCGGTGGGGGGCAGCAGCGTGGTCAGCATCAGCACCGTGGTCGACTTGCCGGCGCCGTTGGGGCCGAGGAAGCCGTAGATCTCGCCCGGGGCGACGCGCAGGTCGATGCCGTCGACCGCCCTCGGCCCGTTCTTGAACTCGCGGACGAGGCCTTCGACCTCGATGCCGGTGTTGTCGGTTTCCGTCGCCATCGTCCCTCTCAGGTTAGCCAGCAAACTCAATATTTGAGGCTAGCAAATATTGGGTTACAATAGCTTTTATGACCAAGGCGAAGACCGATCCGAAAGCAGCCAACGGCGCCTCCGCGGGCGCCGGCAGCGCTCGCGAGGCCTGGGGCCTGCTGGCCGGGCTCGTCTACCCGCCGCCGTTCCTCACCGCGGCGCGCCAGCTGGGCTTGCGGCCGCCGGCGTTCGGGGCCCTGCGCGCGCTCGACCGGCCGCGGACGATGAGCGAGATCGCCACCGTCCTGCACTGCGACAACTCCAACGTCACCGGCATCGTCGACGGGCTCGAAGAGAAGGGCCTGGTGACTCGCGAGCCGGCGGCGCACGACCGCCGGGTGAAGCTGATCTCGCTGACCGCCGAGGGCCGACGGGTGCGGACGCGGCTGATCCGGGCGGTGGAGAAGCCGCCGGCCTGGCTCGAGGGCCTGGCCGAGCCCGACCGCCGTTCCCTGGCCGAGATCCTCGGCCGCGCGACGCCGAAATAGCCGAGCGCGTAGAACTCACGGCCGGATGCGCGAGCGAACCCGTACCTACCGCGTGGCGATGGCCATCAACCGGCCGGTCGCGCTCTGGGGCGGGCTCGAGGTCGAGGGCGTGGAGACGCTGCCGGAGAGCGGGCCGCTGCTGGTCCTCGGCAACCACGACAGCCACTGGGACCCGATCATGGTCGGGATGGCCGCGGTCAAGCGCCGCCAGATCCGCGCCCTGGCCAAATCGGACCTCTGGAAGGTGCGCGGGCTGGCGCCGATCCTCAACGGCATGGGCCAGATCCCGATCGAGCGCGGCAAAGGCGACAAGCAGGCGCTGTCCCGGGCGATCGAGGCTCTGCGCGCGGGCGTCTGCATCGGCGTCTTCCCCGAAGGCACCCGCTCGCGCGGCAAGGTCCTGCGCGCCCGCAGCGGCGTCGGGCGGCTGGCGCTCGAGGTGCCGGAGGCGCACGTCAGCCTGGTCGCGATCGAGGGCACCTCGGACCTCACCGGTTTTCCCCGTCGCCCGCGCCTGCGGGTCAGCTTCTTCGACCCCGTCGGCGGCCAGCCCCGGCCCGACGAGGACCCCGGCGAGCTCTCGGCCCGGCTCCTGGCCGAGATCCGCGAGCGCGTCGAGCCCTCGATCTCCTACCGCAAGCGCGGCAAAGCCAAGCCCGAGGCCTAAAGCCTCAGCCCTCAGCCTCCTCGCCGTTGCCTTTCAACGCGTACCACTGGGCGCCGAAGGAGGAGAAGTCGTTGCCGTTGGCTTCGCCCGGCTTCTTGTCGGCCACGTAGGTGTAAAGCGGGTGGCCAGCGTAGGTCACCTGAACCGTGCCGTCTTTGCGCTTGGTCGTGCCGAGCTGGGATGCCGAGGCGCCTTCGCCGGCGGTCGGCGCTCCTTCGCTCAGCACCGGCGGCCAGACCTTGGCGCAGCCGCCGTAACAGGACGAGGCAGTGCCCTTGTCCTTGTGGAAGTCGTAGACGGTGAAGCCCTTGGCGTCGACCAGGATCGGCCCGAGCTTGGGGGCGCTGGCGACGGTCAGCACGGCGACGCCGCTTTCCGCCCCGGGCGGCGACTTCACCGTTTCCGCTTCGGTGGCGCTGCTGCCCTTGCCGCCATAGGCGCCGGTGCTGTCGCTGCTGCTGCCGCAGCCGGCGATCACCAGCGTCGCGGCAAGGGCCAGGAGCGCGAATGCGCTGATGGTTCGGGCACGGGTCACGTTGCTTCCTCCTCGTTTGAGTTGCCGTTTGCGGTGGCCCCGCCCGCGTCGACCGGGGCCACGAAGGTCTTGTCGCCGGCCTGGACGCCGATCGCCCGGGTGCGGGAGAGGTCGAGCGCGGAGCTCAGCACCGCATCGGAGTCGTCGCCCCAGCGGTAGGTGAAGGTGCCGGCCGGGATCCGTTCGCCGCGCGGGCCGCGCAGGTAGACGCGGCAGCGGGTGCCGGAGCGGACCCCCTTGACGTACATGTGGATCTCGGTGCCGTAGGCGTGCGGCTCGAGCGTCGCGTAGATCTTCACGCCGCCGGGCAGGGCGCCGAATTCGACGTGCTGCTCGGGGCTGCCGTCGCCACCCCCGGGGAGGATCGCGATCGCCAGCAGCGCCGCCGTCGCGGCCACCATCGCGCCGCTGACGCCGAAGGCGAAGCGCCGCCGCTTGCGGCGCTTCTTGTCCGCCTTCAGCTCGGCGCCGATCGTCGCCTCGATGCGCCCCGCCAGCTGCGGCGAGGGCCGCGGCGCCGGCTGGCCGAAGCGGTCGGGGTCGGCCAGCGGCAGCAGTTGCGCCACCGCGCCGAGCGCCTCCGCCTCGGCGCGGCAGTCGGGGCATCCCTCCAGGTGCGCCTCGAGCCCGGCCCGCTCCGCGGGTGCCAGGTCGCCGAGCGCGTAGGCGCCCAGCAGCAGGCGCCAGTCGCGGCAGCTCTCGGGGCGCTCAGCCTTCAAAGCCCATCTCCTCCAGAACGACCCGCAGTGCCCGCAGCCCGTAATAGACGCGGCTCTTCACGGTTCCCTCGGGGACGCCCAGTTCGGCGGCGACCTCGGCGTAGGGACGGCCGCGGTAGTGGGTCTCGACCAGGACCTGGCGGTGGTCCTCGCCGAGGCGCCGCATCGCCTCCTCGACCTGCCAGGAGAGCAGCGCCTCCTCGAGCGGCTCGACCGAGGGCTCGATCCCGCCCTCGGCGACCCGCGGGCGGGAGGCACGGGCGCGGCTGAGGTCAATGACGACGTTGCGCAGGATCGCGAACAGCCAGGTGCGCAGGGAGCCGATCTGGGGATCGAAGCGGTCGCCGGCGCGCCAGGCGCGGACGAAGGTCTCCTGCACCGCCTCTTCGGCCAGCCCGGAGTCGCCGAGCGAGCGCAGCGCGAAGCCGTACAGCTCGCCGGAGTGCGCCGCGTATGCCTCGCGTACGTCGCGCTCCTGTTTTAAAGCCCCGGGCTGCATCCGCCTCTGTCTACGGGACGGACGCAGCCCGGGTTCAAGCTTCTATGCCTCGAGTTTCCCGATCTTGAAGATTTTGGTCCCGCAATCGGGGCAGAAACCCTGAATCGCCGGGCGACCATTTTTCATGGTCACCTGTTTTGGGTCTTTGATCTCGACCTTCTTGCGCTCTTTGACGCAGTAGCCCTCCGGCATAACCGGTCTCCTTTCGTTGCCGCTTTGGCGGCAAGGCTCGCGTTGAACGCGAGGTGGATTGAGGCGAATGTAACGCAGGTGGGGGACACGACGCGTGCCTATAGTGCGAAAACGCACAAAACGTCGGCAACTCCGGTCAATTACTCTGCGGCCCGCACTGCAGCATCGACCAAGCGCCTCTAAGGAGAACGGAATGCCCGAAGCAGTCATCGTCGACACCATCCGCACGCCGATCGGCCGTGCCTTCAAGGGGTCGCTGGCCCAGCTGCGCCCGGAGGAGATGGGCGCCTTCGTCGTCGACCAGCTGCTCGAGCGTAACCCGGGCGTCGACCCGGCCCTGATCGAGGACGTCTTCTGCGGCGTCGGCATGCCGCAGGGCCTCGAGGCCTTCAACATCGGCCGCATCGTCTCGCTGCTCTCGGAGAAGCTGCCGCAGGAGGTCAACGGGGTCACCGTCTCCCGCTACTGCTCCTCCAGCCTCGACGCGATCCGCCACGCCGGCAACGCGATCAAGGCCGGCGAGGGCGACGCCTACCTCGCCGTCGGAGTCGAGTGGGTCAGCCGCTTCAACGAGCGCACCGAGCCCGCCGGCGCCGACGACCGCAACCCGAACCTGATCGGCGAGAACGGCCAGCCCAACGCCTACATCGACATGGGCCTGACCGCTGTCAACGTCGCCAAGAAGTACGAGGTCAGCCGCGCCGACATGGACAAGTTCGCGCAGCGCTCGCAGGAACTTGCCGTGAAGTCCCAGGAAGACGGCTTCTTCGACCGTGAAATCGTCCCGGTCACCCTGCCCGACGGCACCGTGGTCGCCAAGGACGACGGGCCCCGCGCCTCCTCGACCCTGGAGAAGCTCTCCGAACTGCCGGAGGCATTCGGCGGCGGCGGCGTCACCGCCGGCAACTCCTGCCCGCTCAACGACGGCGCCGCGGCGGTCCTGATCATGAGCGACACCAAGGCCAAGGAGCTGGGCCTGACCCCGCGCGCCCGCATCGTCACCGCCGCCACCTACGGCAACGAGCCGGAGCTGATGGGCGTGGCCCCGATCGGCGCGATCAAGAAGGTGCTGGACCGGGCCGGGATGACGATCGAGGACGTCGACGCGGTCGAGCTGAACGAGGCCTTCGCCGCCCAGGTGATCCCGATCATGAGCGAGTGCGGCATCGCCGAAGACAAGCTCAACACCCACGGCGGCGCGATCGCCCTCGGCCACCCCTTCGGGATGACCGGGGCGCGGATCATGGGCACGCTGCTGAACGGGCTGGAGACCGACGACAAACAGGTCGGGCTCGAGACGATGTGCGTTGCGGGTGGGCAGGGCAAGGCGATGATCGTGGAGAGGGTCTAGTCCAAGCGGCGCAAAAAAGGGCGGCCCGGTAGGGGTTTCGCTTAACTTTTTCGTGGGTCGCTTGGGGCCGTCCGAGGTCGAGTGGCCGCGAAAAAGTACAAGACGCTTCACCCCTATCGGGACAGGCTCTAAGGTCGGCGTCGTGAAGACGCTGATGAAGGACGCGTCGTGGAGACGCTGACGTACGAGGTCGAGGAGCGGGTTGCTCGCATCACGCTCGATCGGCCGTCGCGGGGAAATGGGATTACTCCGTTGATGCCGGTGGAGTTGGCGGAGTGCGTGGAGCGGGCGAATCTCGATCCTGCCATTCATGCGATCGCGCTTGCTGGGAACGGGAGTGGGTTCTGTGGTGGGTATGACCTGGTTGCTTCGGCCGAGGGCGATATGGGGGAGCTAGGCGGGGTGGAGGCGCCAGAGGGGTCGCCGCTCGATCCGGCGACGATCGGGGAGAACCACATGCCGAAGTCGAACTGGGACCCGGTCGTCGACTACCAGTTCATGAGCCGCAACGTGCGCGGCTTCATGAGCCTCTTCCACTCCGAGAAGCCGGTCCTCTGCAAGGTCCACGGCTACTGCGTCGCCGGCGGCACCGACATGGCGCTCTGCTCGGACCTGCTCGTGATCGCCGAGGACGCCAAGATCGGCTACCCGCCGGCGCGGGTCTGGGGCTCGCCGACGACGGCGATGTGGGCGCAGCGGCTGGGGCCGATGCGGGCCAAGCGGCTGCTGCTGACCGGCGACTCGCTGACCGGGGCCGAGGCGGCGGAGTGGGGGCTGGCGACCGAGGCCGCTCCCGCGGCGCAGCTGGACGAGCGCTTCGAGCGGCTGCTGGGGCGGGTGGCGCAGATGCCGATCAACCAGCTGGTGATGATGAAGCTGCTGGTCAACCAGGCGGTCTGGTCGCAGGGCCTGCAGCAGTCGCAGGTCCTCGGCACCTTCTTCGACGGCATCGCCCGCCACACCGAGGAGGGCCATAGCTTCGTCCGCCGCGCCGGCGAAGCCGGCTTCCGCGAGGCGGTGCGGGAGCGCGACGAGCCTTTCGGCGACCACGGCCTCGACGGCTTCGGGGTGGGCCAGTGACGGAGCGGGCGGGCGCGGACCTCTCGCGGGTCACGACCGAGGACGCGAGGCAGTTCATCCGCGGCAGCTTTCCCGGCGATCTCGGGATCGAGCCGCTGGAGATCGAGGACACCCACGCCCGCGGCTGCGTCGTCGTCGACGCCCGCCACCTGCACCCGGGGGGCTTCGTCCACGGCGGCGCCTGGACCGCGCTCGGCGACACCGTCGCCGCCTGGGCGACCTTCCGCAGCATCCCGCCCGGGCACGACTTCACGACGATCGAGCTGAAGCTGAACGTCTTTGGCTCCGGCCTGCCCGGCGACGAGATCGTCGCCGTGGCGACGCCGCTTCACGTCGGCCGCACCACGGTCGTGGTCGAGGTCCGGATCGAGCGTGTCCGCGACGGCGGTGAGCCGAAGCTGGCGGCGAACCTGATCGTCACCCAGTTCGTGCTGCCGCCGAAAGACGGCTAGCGGGCGAGGAAGTCGCTGGCCAGGAGGCCGACCAGGCGCGGCAGCGTGCCCAGCGCCGCCGCCTGCTCGATCTGGCGCTGGGCGCCGGTGCGCTCGCCGAGCCCGATCACGCCGTCCAGCTCCGCCTCGCAGTCAAGCGCCTGCGCGTGCGGGCGGCAGACCGCGACCAGGTCGGCGAGCAGCTCGCGGGCCGGCACCCGCCGGCCCAGCTCCGGCTCGATCAACTCCGCGTCCATGCCGTCGCGGGCGGCGAGGAAGCGGTTCTCGGCCAGCACCTCCTGCGGCATCGGCCGTTCGAGATGGTCGGTGCCCTCGACCTCGGCGCGGACGATGCACTGGACCAGGGCGGCGATCGCGGCGGAGTCGGCGAGCTTCGTCTGCGCGTCCATGATCCGCACCTCGACCGTGCCGAAGCGCGGCTGTGGCCGCACGTCCCACCAGAGGAAGGTCGGCTCGGGCACGGCGTCGCAGCGGATCAGCACGTCGACCGACTCCACGTACTCGGCGTAGTCGGCGAAGGCGCGGGGGATGCCGACCCGGGGGAAGGCCTGGAAGAGCGGCGTCCGGGCCGAGGCGAGGCCGGTGTCGCGCCCCTGCCAGAAGGGCGAGTTGACCGAGAGCGCCAGCAGCAGGGGGATGTGGGTGCGGAGGCGGTTGGCGGCGTAGATCGCCGCCTCGGGGTCGGGCACGCCGACGTGGACGTGGAGGCCGAAGGTCGGCTCGCGGCGGGCCAGCTCGCGCATCGAGCCGTAGACGAACTGGTAGCGCTCGCCGGCGGAGATGACGATCTCCTGCCAGACCGCGAAGGGGTGGGTGCCGGCGCTCGCCGCCCGCATCGAGAGCGGCTGCAGGACCGCGTCAAGCTCCTCGCGCAGGGTCGCCAGCTCCGCCACCGCGTCGCCGATGCGGGCGTGGACGCCGGTCTGGATCTCCAGCGCCGAGCCATGGGTCTCGGCCGTGTAGCTGTCGCTGTCGGGGCGGGGGAGCCGGGGCAGGACGCTGTCGATCCGGTGGGCCAGCGCCCAGCTGGTCGCGTCGAGCAGCATCACCTCCTCCTCGATCCCGACCGTGTAGGCGCCGAGCTCGTGCGGCGGCGCCCAGCTCGCCCAGGCGGGCGCCGTGCCGGCCAACTCGGCCACCTCGCTCACGCGACCTCGCGGCCGCTGCGGCGCTGGAACTCGGCGCCGTCGTCGCGGCAGGCATCGACGAAGTTATGGAACAGCGCCGCCTCGTAGACGCGGTGGACGAGGGTCTCGGCGTGCCATTGGACGCCGATCAGGAAGGGCCGGCTGGGGTCCTCGACCCCCTCGACCGTGCCGTCGGGGGCGCGGGCGCTGACCTCGAGGCCCGCGCCGAGGCGGTCGAGCGCCTGGTGGTGGAAGGAGTTGACGTCGATCACGTCGATCTCTGTCCCTCCCAACGCCGCCGCCAGGTCGCTGCCGGGGGTGACCTCGACCGGGTGGCTGGTCTGGTTGCCGGGGGTGCGCTGGCGGTGGACGATCTCGGTCGAGATCTCCGGCAGGTGCTGGTGCAGGGTCCCGCCGCGGACGACGTTGATCGCCTGGGTGCCGCGGCAGATCGCCAGGATCGGCATCTCGCGGGCGTCGGCGCGGCGCGCCACGGCCAGCTCGAAGCGGTCGAGGTTGGGCTCGATCGGGCCCAGTTCCGGGTGCGGCTCGGCCCCGTAGCCGGCCGGGTCGAGGTCGGGGCCGCCGGAGAGGCAGATGCCGTCGAGGCGATCGAGCAGCGGCTCGATCGCCTCCTCTTCCAACGGCGGCATCACCAGCGGCAGCGCCCCGGCGGCCTCGAGGCCGCGCAGGTAGGGCAGGCCCAGCGCCATCTCCAGGTGCGCGGGCGGCTCGCCCTCGGGGGTCGGATTGAGGCTCTCGGCCCGCCGCATCTCCGAGGTCGTGACCCCGATCAGCGGCCGTTCCCGGCGCGAGGCGAGCGAGCGCGTCTTCATCCCCGCCCCCCGGGAGGATCGACCACCCAGGTGTCCTTGCAGCCGCCGCCACTGGAGCTGTTGACGATCATCTCGCCGGCGCCGCGGGCGAAGCGCGTCAGCCCGCCGGCCATCGCGGCGGCGCCGGCGGCGGAGCTGACCACGAACGGGCGCAGATCGACGTGGCGCGGGCGCAGGCGGCCGCCGCAGACGGTCGGGTGGCTGGAGAGCTGCACCGCCTCCTGGGCGACGAAGCCGTCGGGCCGGCGCCGGACCAGGCCGATCGCCCGCCGCCGCTGGGCCGCGGTCGCCCGCGGCATGATCGTCACGCCGTGGCCGCCGAAGCCGTCGCGCGGCTTGATCACCAGCTCGTCGATCCGCTCCAACGCCGACGCGCGCGCCTCGGGGTCGGAGAGGTCGAAGCTGGGGACGGAGCCCAGCAGCGGCTCCTCGCCGAGGTAGAAGCGGACCATGCTCTCAGCGTACGCGTGGGCGAGCTTGTCGTCGGCGAGGCCGGTGCCGAAGGCGTTGACGCAGCCCAGCCGCCCCGACTCCAACGCCGGCAGCAGCAGCTCGCCGAGATCGGTGAGGCCGCCATCCGGATGGCTCAGCCTGTCCTCGTCGAGGCGGCGGTAGATGACGTCGAGCTGGCTGCGGTCGCGGGCGCCACGGGCGAAGAGGCGGCCGCGCTCGACCTCCAGCTGCGCCGGCTCGACCACCGGGATTCCGAGTTCGCGGCCGAGCCGGGTGTGCTCGTACCAGGCGCCGCTCGCGGGGCCGTCGGAGAGGATCGCGACGGCGGGGTCGCCGCGGCCGGCGGGGGCGGCGGCGCGGATCGCCGCCCCGAGCAGGCCGACGTAGGAGTCGAGCCGGCGCGGGCGGGCCGCGGCACCGACCGCCGGCTCGACCGCCTCGCGGACGCCGACCGCGTAGCTGCAGCCCGACGGCATCCGCAGATTGTCCTCGAGGACCAGCAGGCGCCCGTCGGCGCCCCTGACCAGGTCGAGGCCGGCGACGGTGGCCGCCGGCTGGGCCGGATCGAGCAGCCCCCGCATCCGCGGCTCGTAGCCGCTCGAGGTCTCGAGCAGGCGCCGCGGCACCACCCCGGCGTCGAAGATCCGCCGCTCGCCGTAGGCGTCGCCGAGGAAGGCGTTGAGCGCCCTGGTCCGCTGCAGCAGGCCGGCCTCCAGCGGCTCCCACTCGGCGGCCGCGATCAGCCGCGGCACCGGGTCCACCGCGAGCGGCCGCCCGCGTCCGAACTCTAGGCCGAGCGCGTCCGCAGAAGCTTGGACGCGCTCGCGCAGCACCGCCAAATCATGCCGCGCGAGCGCATCGAGCACCGCCGCGTAGGGAGGTCGCGGGGTACCACCGGTGGCGAACGCCTCATCGAAGCGACCCGGGTCGAGCGGGTACTTCCCGGCACCGGGAGAGGGGCGGGCCGGATCCAAGGTCGTCGCCATCTGTGGAAGCTACCCGCGGCAAGGGGGCGCAGACATGGACCGGCGTCGAAAAAACCGGCGTCCCGATTGGACAGCGGGCGAGTGCGCCGTTTCCAGGATTCTCCCTGCCATAGCGGGGAAAACCCTGGAAACGATCATCAGACCGCTGCTTCCGGCTCCGCCGGCGGCGATTCCAGCCGTTCGATCTGGGGCAGGCGCCAGAGCAGGCTGGCGAGCGTCAGCCCGACCGCGGCCGAGAGCAGCGAGAGGAACCACTCGGTCGCGGTGAGCAGCTCCATTTCGAAGAATTCCCGCACCGGCGCCGCCGCGAGGATCAGCGCGTAGAGGGCGCCGAGGCCGGCGACCAGCGCCAGCATGTAGCTCTGGATCGCGATGTGCTCCCGTCCCGGCCCGCGCTCCAGCAGCAGCACGAAGGAGAGGCCGAGGACGATCAGCGTCGTCGTCGCCGCGGTGCGGCCGGCCTCGAGGTTGCCACCGAAGACGGTGTCGACGAGGAAGAAGGAGAGGATCGAGCCGATCGCCGTCGCCACCCCCGCCGGGACCGCGAAGGCGGCCAGGGCGCGCAGCAGGCGGCCGCGGTAGAGCGGGCCGTCAGAGGGGGCCAGGGCCAGCACGAAGGAGGGGATGCCGATCGTCAGCAGCGCCGCCAGGGTCAGGTGGCGGGGCAGGAAGGGGAAGGCGAAGCCCGGCACCGCGACCAGCAGGATCAGGGTGGCGGCGTAGACGGTCTTGGTCAGGTAGAGGCGGCCGAGGCGGTGGATGTTGCGGGCGATCCGCCGTCCCTCGCCGATCGCCTCCGGCAGGCGCGAGAACTGGTCTTTGAGCAGGACCACGTCGGCGACCCCCTTGGTCACCTGCGTGCCCGAGCCCATCGCCACCGCCATCCGCGCCTGCTTCAGCGCCGGCACGTCGTTGACGCCGTCGCCGATCATCGCCACGTAGCGGCCGGCGTCGACCAGGGCCGCGACCAGCGCCTTCTTCTGCTCCGGCTTGATCCGGCAGAAGACCGTGTTCGCGAGCGCGACCTCGGCCAGCGCCGCGGGGTCGTCGGGCAGCTCGGAGCCCTCGACCACGCCGGCCTCGCGCGGCACCCCGACCGCGTAGGCGACGGCGGTGACGGTGGCGCGGGCGTCGCCGGAGATCAGCTTCAGGTCGACTTCCTGCTCGCGCATGAAGGCGATCGTCTCGGCCGCGTCGGGCCGCAGCGTCTCCTCCAGCACGACCAGCGCCAGTGGCGTCAGCCGTGGCGGCGGCGCCGTGGCCGGGTCGGCCGGCAGCGCCGCCTCGGCCTGGCCGAAGGCGACGACGCGCCGCCCCGCCGCCGTTTCCTCCTCGAGCTTGCGCGCCAGCCCCGGCGGCAGCGTCAGCGCCCCCGCCTCGGTCAGCACGTCGGGCGCCCCCAGCACATAGGTCGAGCTGCCGCCGCCGGCCAGCGTCGCGCCGCTCCACTTCCATTCCGAGGAGAAGGGGACCTCGGCGCTGACCCGCTCGGCTTCGCCGGGGAATTTCTCGGCGATCGTCTCCAGGGTGCGGTTGCGGTCGCCGGCGCTGGCGGCGAAGCTGGCCAGCGCCCCCTGCGCGGTGGCCGCCTCGACGCCCTCGGCGAACTCGACCCCGGCCAGGCGCAGCTCGCCAGCGGTCAGGGTGCCGGTCTTGTCGACGCAGATCGTGTCGACCGCGGCCAGGCTCTCGGTCGCGCTCATCTGCTGGACCAGGGTGTCGCGCCGGGCCAGCCGCACCGCCGCGACCGCGAAAGTGACGCTCATCAGCAGCACCAGGCCCTCGGGGATCAGCGTCACCAGGCCGGCGGTTGCCGTCTGCGCCGCTTCCTCGAGGCCGGTGTTGTGGAGGCTGAGGCTGAGGACGAGGATCGCCGCCAGCGGCAGCATCACGTAGGTGGAGGCGAGGATCACCCGGTTGACCTCTTTCTGCAGCGGCGAGGGCGGGTGGCGGAAGGCCCGGGCCTCGCCGGCGAGGCGGCCGGCGTAGCTCTCCTCGCGCACCGCGTCGACCAGGTAGTGCCCGGAGCCGGAGACGCAGAAGGAGCCGGAGAGCAGGCGGTCGCCCTCGGCCTTGCGGATCCCGTCGGCCTCGCCGGTCAGCATCGACTCGTCGACGGTCATGCCGCGGCTGGCGACCGCCGCGCCGTCGGCGACCAGCTGGTCGCCGGGCTCGACCCGGACCACGTCGCCGGGGACGACTTCGTTCGCGTCCAGCTCGACCAGGGCGTCGTCGCGGACGACCTTGGCCCGGGGGGCGACGAGGACCGCCAGCTCGTCCAGGGTCGCCTTCGCCTTCAGCTCCTGGCGGATGCCGATGTAGGAGTTGACCACGGCGATCAGGCCGAACAGCGAGTCGGCGTAGAGCCCGAGCCCGAGGTCGAGGACGAAGAAGACGCCGATGATCGCGTTGAAGAGGGTGAAGACGTTGCCGGCGACGATGCTCGAGGTCGAGCGCGAGGAGGTCTCCGGCGGCGGCCCGAGCTTGCGCAGGCGCTTCTCCGCCTCGTTCGCGGAGAGGCCCTGGTCTATCGGCGGCTGGTCATTGCTCATGGCGACTATTCAATAGGGTGCGGTCCGGATGGCTCTGAAGCTTGGATTGAACCTTGGGTACTGGGGCATCGGCCCGGCCGGCGAGGACGCCGCCTCGCTCGTCCTCGAGGCCGAGCGACTCGGGTACGAGTCGGTCTGGGCGGCCGAGTCCTACGGCTCCGACGTCGTCAGCGTGCTGGCCTGGCTGGCCGCGCAGACGACCGAGATCAACCTCGGCGCCGCGATCCTGCAGGTGCCCGCCCGCCCGCCCGCCGCCGCCGCGATGGCGGGGGCGACGATCGACAAACTCTCCGGCGGCCGCTTCCTCTTCGGCTTCGGCCCCTCCGGCCCGCAGGTCTCCGAGGGCTGGTACGGCGTCCCCTACGCGAAGCCCTGGGGCCGCACCCGCGAGTACATCGAAGTCGTGCGCGAGATCATCGCCCGTCAGGGGCCGGTGGAACATCAGGGAGAGCATTACCAGCTGCCTCTACCCGATGGCGAGGGAAAGCCGCTGAAGCTCAACTTCCACCCCGAGCGCAACGAGATCCCGGTCTTCGTCGGCGCGATCGGCCGCAAATCGGTCGAGCTGGCGGCGGAGATCTGCGACGGCTGGATCCCGATCTTCTTCAGCGTCGACGCCTTCGAGGCGACCTGGGGGGAGCATCTGGAGGCCGGCTTCGCCAAGGGCGGGCGCCAGCGCTCCGACCTCGAGGTCTCGCCCTCGCTGCAGGTCGCGATCGACGGCGACCTGGAGGCGGCCAAGAACGTGGTCAAGGCGGGCCTCGTCCTCTACTTCGGCGGCATGGGCAGCCGCAAAACCAACTTCTACGTCGACCTCGCCCATCGCTTCGGCTTCGGCGACGTCGCCGACGAGGTCCAGCAGCGCTTCCAGGACGGCGACCGCGACGGCGCCTTCCAGGCGATGCCGGACGAGATCGTCGAGGCCACCTCGCTGGTCGGCACCGAGGCCGAGGTGGCGGCGCGGATCGAGCGTTTTCGCGAGGCCGGCATCGATCGCCTGATCGTCTCCGCCGTCCACATGGACCGGGGCGAGCAACTGCACACCCTCGAGCGTCTGGGCGCCATTTCCGGCGTGCAGACGCGCGGCTGACACTTCGCATAATCTTCCGCGCCGCGTGAAGATCGGAGTGCCGAAAGAGTCCGCGAATGGGGAGCGCCGGGTGGCGCTGGTCCCCGACGTGGTCAAGTCGCTGAAGAAAAACGAGCACGTCGATGTGCTGGTCGAGCGTGGCGCCGGCGACGCCGCCGGCCATCCCGACTCCCAGTACGAGGAGGCCGGGGCCGAGGTGGTCGCGGGCGAGGTCACGTGGGGCGCCGACGTCGTCCTTCGCGTCGCCGCCCCCTCAAGCGAGGAAATCTCCAAGCTCAACTCGAGCCAGGTCTTCATCGGCCACCTCGCTCCCTGGACCGCCGCCGACTCGAACAAAGCGCTGGCCGCCGCCGGCGTCACCAGCTTCGCGATGGAGGCGATCCCGCGCACGACCCGCGCCCAGGCGATGGACGCGCTCTCCTCCCAGGCCGCCGCCGCCGGCTACGCCGCGACCCTGATCGGGGCGCGCGAGTCGGGCCGCTTCTTCGGGATGATGACCACCGCCGCCGGCACCGTGCCGCCGGCCAAGGTCCTCGTCCTCGGCGCCGGCGTCGCCGGCCTGCAGGCCGTCGCCACCGCCAAGCGGCTGGGCGCGATCGTCACCGGCTTCGACATCCGCCGCGCCGCCTGGGAGCAGATCGCCTCGCTCGGCGGCCGCCCGCTGGAACTCGACTTCATCCCCGACGCCGAGGGCGAGGGCGGCTACGCCCGGCCGCTGACCGACGAGGAGAACGCGCAGGTGCGCGACGCCCTCGCCGAGAACGCCGGCCGGCAGGACATCATCATCACCACTGCGGCGATCCCGGGGCGCCCGGCGCCACTGCTGATCACCGCCGAGGCCGTGCGCAACATGGCGCCCGGCTCGGTGATCGTCGACCTCGCCGCCGAGACCGGCGGCAACTGCGAGCTGACCCAGGTGGGCGAGACTGTGGTCGAGGCCGGCGTCAAGATCCTCGGGCCGCGCAACCTGGCCAGCGAGATGCCGGTGCCGGCCTCCCAGCTCTACGCCAAGAACCTCGAGAACCTGCTCGGACTGATGGTCACCGAGGAGGGCGAGGTCAAACTCGACTTCGAGGACGACATCATCGCCGCCGCCTGCATCACCCAGGGCGGCGAGATCAAAAACGAGAGGGCCGCCAAGTAATGAGCTTGATGACCGAGATCACGATCTTCGTCCTTGCCGTCTTCGTTGGCTTCGAGGTGATCTCGAAGGTCCCCACCACCCTGCACACGCCGCTGATGTCGCAGACCAACGCGATCCACGGCATCGTCATGCTCGGCGGCCTGATCGTCCTCGGCTACGCCGACGACGGCGTCGAGTACCTGATCGGCACGATCGCCGTCGCCTTCGGCGCGATCAACATCGTCGGCGGCTTCATGGTCACCGACCGCATGCTCGCCATGTTCAGCAAAAAGCCGAAACCGAAGGCCGACGCTGACAAAAAGGGCGCCTCCTGATGCTTCAAGCCGTGTTGCAGCCGGGTGGCGACGGGGCCACCGCGCTCTACATCGTCGCCTTCTCCCTCTTCATCATCGGGATCAAACGCGGCACCCATCCGACGACCGCGAAGCAGGGCAACCTGGTCGCCGCGGTCGGCATGGCGATCGCCGTCGTCACCACCCTGCTGCTCGACGGGATGGGCAACTGGGGTCTGATCGCGCTCGGCCTCGGGATTGGCACCGCGGTCGGCGTGATCGCCTCGATTCGGGTGCAGATGACCGAGATGCCGCAGATGGTCGCCCTCTACAACGGCGTTGGCGGCGGCGCCGTCGCGCTGATCGCCTGGTCGGAGATCCGGCACGGCGCCGGGGTCGAGGTGCCGCTCGACGAGCTGATCCCGATTCTCTTCGCCGGCGTCGTCGGCTCGGTCTCCTTCTGGGGCTCCAACATCGCCTTCGCCAAGCTGCAGGATCTGATCCCGACGCGGCCGCTGGCGGTGCCGGGCCAACAGGTGATCAACGGGGTCCTGGTGATCGGGATCGTCGCCGCCTGCGTCAGCATCGCGACCAACAACACCGACCCCTCGCAGATGACCTTCATCGGCATCCTGATCGCCGCCGGGGTCCTCGGCAACCTCGTGGTCCTGCCGATCGGCGGCGCCGACATGCCGGTCGTGATCTCGCTGCTCAACGCCTTCACCGGCCTCTCCGCCGCCGCCGCCGGCTTCGCGCTCGACAACGTGGCCCTGATCGTCGCCGGCACCCTGGTCGGCTCCTCGGGAACCATCCTCACGATGGAGATGGCGAGGGCGATGAATCGCTCGGTCGCCAACGTCCTCTTCTCCGGCTTCGGCGGCGCCCCATCCGGCGGCGGGGGCGGCTCGACCGAGGAGCGCCCGCACGTCTCGATCGGCGCCCAGGACGCGGCGATCAAGCTTGCCTACGCCGACACGGTCGTGATCGTCCCCGGCTACGGCCTCGCCGTCGCCCAGGCCCAGCACGCGATCAAGGAGGTCGCCGACGAGCTCGAGAAGCGCGGCGTCACCGTCAACTACGCGATCCACCCGGTCGCGGGACGCATGCCGGGCCACATGAACGTCCTCCTCGCCGAGGCCGACGTGCCTTACGAGAGCCTCAAGGAGATGGAGGAGATCAACCCCGAAATGGCGCGCACCGACGTCGCCGTCGTGGTCGGGGCCAACGACGTCACCAACCCGGCGGCGAAAAACGACCCCGACAGCCCGATCGCCGGGATGCCGATCATCGAGGTCAGCGAAGCCCAGCAGGTGATCGTGATCAAGCGCTCGCTCAGCCCCGGTTTCGCCGGCATCGATAACGACCTCTTCTACGAACCGAACACCTCGATGCTCTTCGCCGACGCTAAGGCGGCCGCGGCGGAAATCGCCGCCGAGATCGAGCAGCTCTAGCTCCGGGCTGTGCCCCCCGGGCCTCCCGGTAGGGGTTTCGCTTAACTTTTTCGCGGGTCGCTGAGGGCCGTCCGAGGCAGCTCAGCCGCGAAAAAGTACAAGACGCTTCACCCCTACCGGAAGGCCCGGGGGAGAGCGCCCAGGTGTTTTGCTCTTGGCTGTGGATGCAGACAGGGGAGCAGCGGCGATTCGACGCAGGTGCTGCGGCCGAGTCGGGGCAGGGGGCGGTGGAGTGGGTGGGGACGCTCGGCGTTGTCGCGCTCTTGCTTGTCGGGATGGTTGCGATAGGGGTGCGGGTGCCGGGGGCGGGGCTGGCGCGGGCGGTTGCTTCGCGGATTCTCTGTGCGGCCTCGCTTGCGGACGGGTGTGGCGACGAGCCGACGCTGATCGCCGCCTACGGGACCGAGATCGGCGAGCTGGTTCGGCGGCACATGCCGATGCTGGCCTTCGAGCCCGGGGCACGGGCGGTGCCGGTCGATTTCCGCCGCTGTCGCAGCAGCGCCTGCGGCGACAGCTCGGGCAGCGATGGCTCAGGCGGCGACGAGGGCTCCGGCACCGAGCCGGTCCACCGCACCGACGCCGGGCTGCCGGTGACGGCCTTCGTCCACGTGGTCGACTGCCGCGCCAGGAAGGAGAGCTACGGCGCCGACTGCTCGCCTCCGCGCGCCGGCAGCCTCTACATCCAGTACTGGCTCTACTACGCCGACTCGGCGACCCTGCGCGATCTGCCGGTCGCCGGCGAAGAGGGCTATCACCGAGACGACTGGGAGGGGGTGCAGATCCGGATCGGCCCCGATGGCGAGGTTGACGAGCGCGCTTCCTCCCACAACGGCTACAACCACTCGCGCAGCGTCGTCAACTGGGCCTCCGACGCGGGCCTCGATCTGCTCAGGGACGGCGCCGAAGCGATCGGCGCGCGCGAGGCCAACGGCTGGGGCCCCGAGACCGGCATCCTGCTTGTTTCCGGCGGCAGCCATGCCGGCAACGCCGCCGGGCTTCCTCACGTCGGCAACTTCACCCCCGGCCGCCGCGTCCACCTGATCCCGCTGGAGCCGGTCGCCGCCAGCGACGCCTCGACCTTCGCGATCACCCCGCCGTGGCGCAAGCACGTCTGGCGCGACCCGGAAGCCGCGGGGACGGACTGAAGCCGGGGAAAGAGGCGGCGCGGGCGGGGAAGCTACTTCGGCGGCATTCGCAGGGCGCCGTCGAGGCGGATCGTCTCGCCGTTGAGCATCGGGTTGGCGACGATCTCCAGGACCATGCGAGCGTACTCCTCGGGGCGGCCGAGCCGGGAGGGGAAGGGGATGCCGGCGCCGAGCGCGGTCCGGGCCTCCTCCGGCAGCGCCGCCAGCAGCGGCGTGTCGAAGAGGCCGGGGGCGAGGGTCATCACCCGCACCCCGCGCGAGGCCATGTCGCGGGCCGCGGGCAGGGTCATGCCGACGATGCCGCCCTTGGAGGCGGCGTAGGCGATCTGGCCGATCTGGCCGTCGTAGGCGGCGATCGAGGCGGTGTTGACGCAGACGCCGCGCTCGCCCTCGGCGTCGGGCTCGTTCTCGCTCATCGCCGCCGCCGCCAGCCGCAGCACGTTGAAGCTGCCGATCAGGTTGACCTTGACGACGTTGGCGAAGTATTCGAGGTTGTGGGGGCCGCCCTTGTGCGCGACCCGCTCCGCCCAGCCGATCCCGGCGCAGCAGACGGAGACGCGCAGGCCCCCGTCAGCGCCCGCCGCCCGCTCGACCGCGGTGCCGACCGCCTCGGCGTCGGTGACGTCGGCGGCGACGAAGCCGCCGCCGATCTCGGCCGCCAGCGCCTCGCCCTTCTCGGCGTTGAGGTCGGCGATGACGACCTCGGCTCCGGCCGCGGCCAGCGCCCGCGCCGTCGCGGCGCCGAGCCCCGAGGCCCCACCCGCAACCAGCGCGCCTGCTCCTTTCGCCTCCATCGGCCCGCAGCGTATCGACGAGGAGTGCATTCACCCCTCATAGCGTCGGAAATGCACTTCTCGTCCAAGTTCGCCCCCGGTAATCCGACCCGTATAGGGTTTTCGTATCGCCACCGAGGTGACGGCAAACTCCAAGGCAGCGATCAGGGAACGGCTTGCCGAGGCGCGCGAACGCACTCTGGAGCTGATCGAGCCGCTCGATGACGAGCAGCTGAACCGGGTTTACTCGCCGATCCTCAGCCCGCTGGCCTGGGACCTCGGCCACATCGCCAACTTCGAGGAGCTGTGGCTGGTGCGGACGATCGGAGAGCGCGAGCCGCTCAACGGCGACCTCGGCAGCTTCTACGACGCGATCGAGAACCCGCGCAAGACCCGCGGTGAGCTGCCGATCCTGCGCGGTGCCGAGCTGCGGGGCTACATGGACGACGTGCGCGGTCGCGCCCTCGACGTCCTCGACTCGGTCGAGGTCGGCCCCGGTGCCGACGACCCGCTGCTGCGCGACGGCTTCGTCTACGAGCTGCTGCTGGCGCACGAGCAGCAGCACAACGAGACGATGCTGCAGCTGCTGCAGATGGTCGACGGCTACGAGCCGCTGCGCCCGGTCGGCACCGCGCCGGTCGTGGCGGACGGGCCGGAGATGGTCGCCGTCACCGGCGGCAGCCACGAGATCGGCGCCCTCGCGCGCGGCTTCGCCTACGACAACGAGCGCCCTCGCCACGAGGTTGAGCTGGGCCCGTTCGAGATCGATCGAACCCCGGTCACCAACCGCGCGTACACCGAGTTCATGGAGGCGACCGGCGCCGAGGCGCCGCTGTACTGGGAGCGCGAGGGAGACGAGTGGGTCGACACGGCGATGGGCCGCCGGTCCCCGCTCGCGCCCGACCACCCCGTCGTCCACGTCTCCTGGGAGGAGGCCGATGCCTTCGCCCGCTGGGCCGGCAAGCGGCTGCCGAGGGAGGATGAGTGGGAGGCCGCGCACGGGCAGCTCGACTCGCTCGGCCAGGCCTGGGAATGGACCTCATCCGACTTCCTCGCCTACCCCGGCTTCGAGGCGTTCCCCTACCGCGAGTATTCCGAGGTCTTCTTCGGCGACGAGTACAAGGTGCTGCGGGGCAGCGCCTGGGCGACCCACCCGAACGTCGTCCGCCCGAGCTTCCGCAACTGGGACCTGTCGCAGCGCCGGCAGATCTTCGCCGGCCTGCGCTGCGCGAGGGACCTGTGATCGCGATCGACGTCCACCTCGACGCCGACGCCGCGGCGACGATGGCCCGCGACGTCCGCGCCGGCCTCTGCGCCTACCCGAAGGAGCTGTCGCCGAAATACTTCTACGACGAGCGCGGCTCGCAGCTGTTCGAGCAGATCACCGAGCTGCCCGAGTACTACCCGACCAGGGCGGAGCGGGAGATCCTCAGCGACCGCGCCGCCGAGATCCTCACCACTGCCGGGCGCCCCACGACCCTGGTCGAGCTTGGCTCCGGCTCGGCGGCGAAGACGCGCCACCTGCTGAGCGCGATGCGCGACGGCGGTGGCCTCGACACCTACGTCCCGGTCGACATCTCCGAGGAGATCACCCACCAGACCGCTGCCTTGCTGGTCGACGAGTACCCGGGGCTCGAGGTGCTAGGCCTGGTCTGCGACTTCGAGGCTCACCTGGAGCGGATCCCGGCCGGCGACGAGGCCAGGCTGATCGCTTTCCTCGGCGGCACGATCGGCAACCTCTACCCGCGCCAGCGCCAGGCCTTCCTGGAGCGGATCGCGGCGCTGTTCGGGCCGGGCGACCACCTCCTGCTCGGCACCGACCTGATCAAGGACGCCGCCCGCCTCGAGGCCGCCTACGACGACGCCGTCGGGGTCACCGCCGAGTTCAACAAGAACGTCCTCGAGGTCCTCAACCGCGAGCTTGGCGCCGACTTCGACCTCGACGCCTTCGAGCACGTCGCCCGCTACGACGCCGAGGCGGAGCGGATGGACATCCGCCTGCGCTCGCTCGCCGACCAGGAGGTCCGCCTCGACGGCCTCGACCTCGAGGTCGGCTTCGCCGCGGGGGAGGAGATGCGGACCGAGATCTCGACCAAGTTCACCCGCGAGCGGCTCGAATCCGTCTACGCCGGCGCCGGCCTCGAGCTCTGCGGCTGGTTCACCGACGCCGCCGGCGACTACGCGCTCAGCCTCGCCCGTACAGCCGCCTAGCGAGCGCGCGGCACCTGCTGGGTGATGCAGTGGACGTTGCCGCCGCCGAGCAGGATCTCGCGGCCGGGAACGCCGACCACCTCTAACCCTGGGAAGCAGCCGCGCAGGATCTCGATCGCCTCGTCGTCGTGGCGAGGGTCGAGCAGCGGCACCACCACGCGCGAGTTGCCGAGGTAGAAGTTCGCGTAGGAGCCGGCGAGGCGGTCGCCGGCCCGGCGCGGCAGCGTTCCCTCGCGCGGCTCGACCCCGGCCGCCTCCCCGGCCTCGATCCGCAGCGGCCCGGGGGAGGGGAGCCGCACCACCTCGAAGGGCCGACCGCGGGCGTCCGTCGCCGCCTCCAGCCGTTCCAGCGCGTCGCCCGAGATCGCGCTCTGGGGGTCGGCTTCGTCCTCGCTCCAGCTCAGCAGAACGACGCCCGGGCGGGCGAAGCAGGCGAGGTTGTCGACGTGGCCGTCGGTCTCGTCCTCGTAGACCCCGCGGCCCAGCCAGACGACCTTCTCGGCCCCGAGGTAGTCGCAGAGCGCCCGCTCGATCTGCTCGCGCGACAGCTCCGGGTTGCGGTTGCGGTTGAGCAGGCACTCTTCCGTCGTCAGCACCGTGCCCTCGCCGTCGACGTGGATCGAGCCTCCCTCCAGCACCAGCGGAGCCCGGTAGCGGCCGGCGCCCTCGGCCTCGAGGATCGCGCCGGCGACGGCTTCGTCGCGGTCCCAGGGCGCATAGATCCCGCCCCAGGCGTTGAAGCGCCAGTCGACCCCGCGGCGCCCACCTTCGCCGTCGACGACGAAGGTCGGGCCGGTGTCGCGGGCCCAGGCGTCGTCGCCGCTCAGCTCGACGACGCGCACCGAAGCCGACAGCAGCTCACGGGCGCGGCCCAGCTGCGCGGCCGAGGCGCCGACCGTGACCGGCTCGGAGGCGGAGATCGCCGCCGCCACCGCGGCGAAGGCCTCCTGCGCCGGGCCGGCGCCGAGGCGCCAGTTGTCGGGCCGCTCCGGCCAGAGCATCCAGCAGCCGTCGTGCGGCTCGAACTCGCCCGGCATCCGGTAGCCGTCGGCGGCGGGCGTCGAATCGATCGTGTCGCTCATCGCCTCCAATCATCCTCGCTCGAACGCGGTTCTTTCCGGATAGCGGCTGAAACCGCGTTCGGGCGAGCTACAGTCGAACGATGGAGGAGATCCGCCTGATCGTCGCCGGCGACCCGCCCGACTCGCCGGCCCGGACCCGGCCGCCGCAGCGCCAGCCGTTCCGGATCGCCGCCGTGCAGCAGCGCTGGCACGCCGACCCGGACGAGCATGAGGCGGGGCTGGCGATGGGGGTCGAGCTGGCCGCGCGGGAGGGCGCCCAGCTGGTCTGCCTGCAGGAGCTGACGCTGAGCCGCTACTTCGCCGTCGACCCGGCCGGAGCCGCCGCCGCGGGGGCGGAGCCCGAGGAGCTGCCCGGCGGCCGCACCCACCGCTTCGCCGCCCAGATGGCCGCCAGCGCCGGCCTCCACGTCCACGCCTCGCTCTACGAGCGAGCCGAGCAGGGCGACGGGCTCGGCTTCAACACCGCGATCGTCGTCGCTCCCGACGGCGAGCTGGTCGCCCGCACCCGCAAGCTCCACATCCCCGTCACCGCCGGCTACTACGAGGACCGCTACTTCCGGCCGGGACCCGCCGGGGAGGAGGCCTTCCCCGTGCTTGCCCTCGGCCAGGCGCGGCTGGGCCTGCCGACCTGCTGGGACCAGTGGTTCCCCGAGTTGGCCCGCGCCTACAGCCTCGCGGGCGCCGAGGTGCTGGTCTACCCGACCGCGATCGGCTCCGAGCCCGACCACCCCGGGTTCGACACCGAGCCGCTCTGGCAGCAGGTGATTGTCGCCAACGGGATCGCCAACGGCACCTTCATGGTCGCCGTCAACCGGCTCGGCCCCGAGCCGCCGCTCGAGTTCTACGGCAGCTCCTTCATCTCCGACCCCTACGGCCGCGTCCTCGTCCAGGCCCCGCGCGAGGAGCCCGCCGTCCTCGTCGCCGACCTCGACCTCGACCAGCGCCAGGACTGGCTCGAGCTGTTCCCCTTCCTCGCCACCAGGCGCCCCGACGCCTACGGCGCCCTGGTCGAGCAGCCCGAGGAGTAAGAGGGCCTAGGCGGGAGCTAGCGCCGCGATCGTCTCCGCCAGCTTGTCCGGGGTGACGATCGGGGTCAGGATCGGCAGCGTGATGCCGCCGGCGACGAAGGCGGCGAGCCGCTCCTGCATCTGCTCCGGGGTGCCGAAGACGAACATCTCCTCGATCAGCTCCCAGGGCGCGGCGGCCGCGGCGGCCTGGCGGTCGCCGGCCTCCCAGGCGGCGACCATCGGGTCGATCTGCTCGCCGTAGCCGAGCCAGCGGTAGAAGGCGGTGTAGACCGGCACGGTGATGTAGGAGGAGAACATGAAGCGGGCCAGCGGCTCGGCCTGCTCGCGCTCGCCGGGGATGCAGAAGAAGCGGCAGAGCAGCTCGAACCCCTCCGGCGCGTCCTCGAGCTGGGCGGTCACCTTCGGCAGGCCGCCCAGCGGCAGGAAGTTGGTGAAGGCGCCGGCGGCGCGCTCCTTCGCCAGCTCCAGCATCTTGCCACGCAAGGCCGCCAGCACCACCGGCACCGGCTCGGCGGGCGGCGCTTCCAGCTTGAAGCCGCTGGTGGTGCGCTCGCCAGCGAGCGCGGCGTCGAGGAAGTCGAGGGTCTCCCGGACCTTGCTCAGCGGCCGCTCGAAGGGGATCCCGTTCCAGCCTTCGACGATGCGGTCCGAGGAGGAGCCGATGCCAAGCACGAAGCGCCCGTTCGACCCACTCGCCAGCGCCGCGGCCTCCTGCGCCAGCAGTGCCGGCCCGCGCTGGAAGACGCCGACGATGCCGGTCCCGAGGCGCATCCGCTCAGTCCAGGCGGCGGACAGCGCCAGCGGCGTGAAGCCGTCGGGACCGGCCGTCTCGCCGCTCCAGAGGTCGGTGTAGCCCGCCGCCTCGGCAGCCTTCACGTGCTGCTCGTGGTCGGCCAGGGAGATGCCCGGCAACGGCAGCGTCAATCCCCAGCGTCTCATCGCCGAGACCTTACCGGCGCGCTGGCAGCGTCTCCCCCTGGCGCACCTCGAAGCGCCGGGTCGCCGGCCACTGGCGGAAGAACGAGTCGGCGTCCTGGACGCTGAGCGGCCGCGTGAAGAGGAAGCCCTGGCCGTTGTCGCAGTTCTTCGACTTGATCAGCGAGAGGTCCTGAGGCCGCTCGATGCCCTCGGCGGTGGTCTCGATCGAGAGCGCGTTGCCAAGCTCGACGAGCGTGTGCAGGAGGACCTCGCCCTGGCTCCCCTCCTCGAGCTGGGAGACGAAGGAGCGGTCGATCTTGAGGACGTCGACCGGGAACTGCCGCAGGTGGGCGAGCGAGG
Organism: Solirubrobacterales bacterium; assembly: GCA_035995325.1. GTDB lineage: Bacteria > Actinomycetota > Thermoleophilia > Solirubrobacterales > 70-9 > VAYN01. The sequence continues at coordinate 7,232 of DASYKN010000090.1, read as the reverse complement.
AGTAGCCGGTGCCGAAGTCGTCGACCGCGATGCGCAGGCCGAGGCTCTTGAGCTTGGTCAGCCTGATCGCGGTCTCCGCCGCGTTGCGCATCAGCGTCGTCTCGGTGATCTCGATGGTCAGCGAGCTTGCCGCCAGCCCGCTCTCGTCCAGCGCCGCTTCGACGTGGCCGACGAGATCGTCGGTGTCGAGCTGCAGCGCCGAGACGTTGACCGCGAGGTTGAGCGGGTAGCCCGCCTCCTGCCAGCGGGCGCCCTGCGCGCAGGCCTCGCGCAGGACCCAGGCGCCGACCTCGACGATCAGCCGCGACTCCTCGAGCAGGGGGATGAAATCGTCCGGCTCGACCACGCCGCGCCCGGGACGGCGCCATCTGATCAGCGCCTCGACCCCGGTCGGCGTCATCGTCTCGAGGTCGAAGGTCGGCTGGTAGACGAGGAAGAACTCTTCGCTCTCGAGGGCGCTCTGCAGGTCCATCTCGATCTCGAGCCGGGACTGGACCTCCTCCTCCATGCCGGACTCGAAGAGCAGGTAGCGGCTCTTGCCGCCCCACTTGGCCCGGTACATCGCGATGTCGGCGTCGCGCAGCAACTCTTCGGCGGAGGAGCGGTTGCCGGTGGCGATGCCGATGCTGGCCTTCATGAAGACCTTCGTGTCTTCGGCCCCGGGCAGGGTGAACGGCTCCTGGAAGGCGTCGAGCAGGCGCTCGGCGATCAGCTCCGGGCCGGCCGCCAGCGAAAGGCCGTCGGCGACGACGACGAACTCGTCGCCTCCGAGCCGGCCGAGCGCGTCGGTCTCGCGGATGACGCCGTCGAGCCGGCTGGCGACGGCGCAGAGCAGCTCGTCGCCGACGCCGTGGCCGAGCGAGTCGTTGATCGCCTTGAAGTTGTCGAGGTCGATGAACAGCGCCGCCACCGGTTCCTGCTTGAGCCGGGTCCGGGCCAGCGTCTGCTCGATCCGGTCGAGGATCAGGGTCCGGTTCGGCAGGCCGGTGAGGGCGTCGTGCGTGGCGAGGAAGACGAGTTCCTTCTGGCGGCTGCTCAGTTCCTCGTGCGAGCGCTGGCGCTCGTCCTCGAACGACTGGCACATCCGCACGAGGGTGACGTCGAGGCTGCGCTGGAGCATGCAGAGGGCCTGCTCCAGGGTCGAGTCGTCGACTCCCAGGGCGGCGGCGCTCTCGCAGGTCACCTCGGCCGCGCAATCGCGCCAGCGCAGGCAGCGTTTGGTCACCTCGTTCAGCGGCGCCTCGCGCTGCGACGCCAGCTGGGCGAAGATCCGCCAGGACTCCTGTCCGACGTCGCGCGCCACCGCCTCGCCCTCTCCGGCCATCCAGCGGGCGACGGCGACGGTGGAGACCGCGCCCACCTCCTCGAAGCTCGCTTCGACCACCCGGTCGAGGGTGCGGCTCGAGCCCGCCGAGCGCAGCATCATCCGCTCGACGACGTCAGGCGTGCGGGCGTTCAGCTCGGTGCCGAGCTGAGTCAACTGAATCTCCATCTTCTTCTCCCGATCTCTGGCCGCGCCGAGGTTGTCCGCTTGCACGATTCGGCCGCTATCGGTCTGTGCGCTCCGTCACTTAACGGGTGGCGGCAAAACCGGACGTTTGCACCATTTCGTGCGCACGTCGCTGGCTGGCGCCTTCGGTTAGCCTCCAGCCCTCATGGGGGAGATTTCTCAGGAGCAGTCGGCCAGCGCCAAGCCCGATCGCAACCTCGCGCTGGAGCTGGTCCGCGTCACCGAGGCGGCGGCCCTGGCGGCCGCTCGCTGGGTCGGGCGCGGCGACAAGCTCGCCGCCGACGGCGCCGCCGTCGACGCGATGCGCTTCGTCCTCGACTCGGTCGCGATGGACGGCGTCGTAGTGATCGGCGAGGGCGAGAAGGACGAAGCGCCGATGCTCTTCAACGGCGAGCAGATCGGCGACGGCAGCCCGCCCGTGGTCGACATCGCGGTCGACCCCCTGGAGGGGACGACGCTCTGCGCCCGCGGCATGCCGAGCGCCCTGGCGGTGATCGCCCTCGCCGAGCGCGGTTCGATGTTCGATCCTGGGCCCTGCGTCTACATGGAAAAGATGGCCGGCGGCGAGGAGATCGCCGACCTGCTCGACCTTGACCGGCCGCTGCCGGAGACCCTGAAGCTGATCGCCGAGCGCAAGGGCGAGAGCGTCGGCGACGTGATCGTCGTCATGCTCGACCGCCCTCGTCACGAGGAGGCGATGCGCGAAGTCCGCGAGGCCGGCGCCCGCATCCGCCTGATCAGCGACGGCGACGTTTCCGCCGCCCTGTTGGCGGTCAGCGATCGCTCGCCGGTCGACCTGCTGTGGGGGATCGGCGGCACCCCCGAGGGAGTCCTCTCGGCCGCCGCGTTGAAGTCGATGGGGGGCCAGCTCCTGGGACGCCTCTGGCCCCGCGACGACGGCGAGCGCCAGGCGGCGCTCGACGCCGGCTACGACCTCGACCGCGTGCTCACGGCCAACGACCTCTGCTCCGGCGACGACGTCTTCTTCTCCGCCACCGGCGTCACCGACGGCGACGTCCTCCAGGGCGTTCGCTACCGCGGTAACGGGGCCACCACCGAGTCGCTGGTCATGCGCTCCCGCTCCGGCACGGTCCGCCGCGTCCACGCCCGCCACGATCGCTCGAAGTTGAGAGAGATCATCGGCGAGCGCTACGGCTGAGGCGGCTGCAAACCGGCGCCTGGCGGCGTCCTCGGTCGGCCGTCGGCGGGTCACGCACTGGTGTGCGCTCCCCTTGTCGGCCTCTCTGCGTCCTTGCCAGGCTTGGTTTTCGCCGCCTCAGGGAAGGTAGTAAGGGTGATTGCGGTCGCCGGAGCAACCGGCTACATAGGTGGGCTCCTCTGCAAGCGGCTACGCGAGCAGGGGGAGGAGGTGCGGGCGCTGGCGCGCAAGCCCGAGGAGGCGGGTGAGCTGGTCGAGGCCGGTTGCGAGGTGATCAAGGCCGACGTCCTCAAGCCGACGACGCTGCGGCCGGCGCTGGAAGGGGCCGAGGTCGCCTACTACCTGGTCCACTCGATGGGCCGGGGCGGCGACGGCGACTTTGCCGCCCGCGACGAAGCCGGGGCGGAGAACTTCGCGGCCGCTGCCTCTGCCGCCGGAGTGCGGCGGATCGTCTACCTGGGTGGCCTGGGGGACGGCTCGAAGCATCTCGCCAGCCGCCACGCGACCGCGACGAAGCTGCGCGAGGGCGACGTTCCGGTCACCTACTTCCGCGCCGCCGCGGTGATCGGAGCCGGCAGCGAGTCGTTCCTGACGGTCTTCCACCTGGTGCGACGGCTGCCGGTGATGGTGACGCCGCGCTGGGTCAAGACCCGCACCCAGCCGATCGCGATCGAAGACATCGTCTCCCTGCTCAGCGCCGCCGCCGATCTCGAGGCGCCGGTCGACCGCGAGATCCAGGTCGGCGGGCCCGATGTCACCACCTATGGCGGCATGTTCGACGAGCTCGCGCGCGCCCTGGGGAGGCGTCCTCCGTTGCGCATCACCGTGCCGGTGCTGACCCCTGCCCTCTCCTCGCTGTGGATCGGCCTGGTCACGCCGGTCGATGCGGGGGTCGCGCGGCCGCTGGTCGAGGGGCTGTCGACCGAGACCATCGTCACCGACTACTCCGGTTTGGAACTGTTTCCTGAGATCGAGTTGACCCCACTGTTCCAAGCACTGCGCGAAACGGTAGAAAACTTACCTGTTCGTGTGTAGAACGTTTTTGTTCTGATACAAAACCTTCTGATAACTTAAATATCAGAGGGTGGAAGTGTGGCCACTAGAGAAGAGGTTTCGTCCAGTGATGGTGCCGCCGACCTGAAGGCGGTCGACCCCTCTCGGGCTCGGGTCGGGGGCCACGCCCTCTCGGTCCTCGCCACTCCGCTCAACCTGCTGATCCTCAAGGCCCTGACCGAGCGGCCGATGCGCCTCGCCGAGCTGCGCAAGCAGACCGGGCTGCCGGCGCAGACGACGCTGCGGGGCCACCTCGCCAGCCTCGGCGAGCTTGGCGTCCTGATCAAACGCCCGACCGAGCAGATGCCCTACACGGTCGAGAACGAACTGACGCCGATGGGGCGCGAGCTGCTTGCTGTCGCCGATCGCCTGGAAAGCTGGCTCGGCCACGCGCCCGACGGGGCGATCTCGCTCGAGAGCGCCGCCGCCAAGGGCGCGGTGAAGGCGCTGATCGACGGCTGGGGGTCGACAATCATGCGCGCGCTCGCCGCCCGCCCGCAGTCGCTGACCGAACTCGACAGCATGATCTCCGGGCTCAGCTACCCGGCGCTCGAGCGCCGCCTTTCAAGCATGCGGATCGCCGGCCTGGTCGAGGCGCGGCCGAGCCGTGGCGCCGGCACCCCCTATGGAGTCACCGCTTGGGCACGGCAGGGGGTGGTGCCGTTGTTGGCCGCCAGCCGCTGCGAGCGCCTGCACATGCGAGACGCCACGGCGCCGCTCACCCAGGCTGATATCGAGGCGGCCTTCCTGCTCGCGACGCCGCTGGTAGCCCTGTCCGACGCCGCCTCGGGCAGCTGCCAGTTGGCGGTCGAGCGGGCCGCCGGCGTCAGCCCCGCCGGCGTGCAGGTCACGGTCGAGCGCGGCGAGGTCGTCTCCTGCGTCTCCGATCTCGAACCGGCGCCGGGGACCTACGCCGTCGGCTCGGCCGCGACCTGGCTCCGCGCCGTCGACGAGGGCAGTGCCGACCTGCTCCGTCTCGGCGGCGGCAAGCAGCTCGCCGAAGGCCTCGTCCTGGGTCTGCACACGGCCTTCAACGACTTGCGCTGAAGAGCGCAGGGTGCAGGGGATGGCCACAGGTCCCGGCCTTCCCTGTCTACAGCAGGACGGTGGCGGGTCCCATCCACCCGCCGCCGTCCGCAAACCCGCTCAGGAGGCGGCGCCCAGCTCCTCGGCCCGACGCTGCTCGGTCCGCGCGGCCGCTTCGCCGATGAACGGGACCAGCACCTCGTAGGTGAGGTCGGGCAGGAGCTGCGGCAGCTCACGGGTCTGGTCGCGCACGATCCCCTCGTAGACCCGGGCCAGCGCCGCCCCGACCGCGAGGCCGCTGAGCTGCGCTAGGCCGGGAACCGCCTGATCCTGCGCGATGCCCGCGTCGACCAGCTTTGTGAAGCGGGCGAAGTCGGCCTGGAAGAGGTCGCGCGAGGGGGCGCCGACGGCGGCGATCTCGACCACCACGACCCGCGCCGCGGCCGGGTCGGCGGCGAACCACTCGAGCATCGCCGCCAGCCCGTCCCGGACCCGGTCGGGCCACGGGCCAGGCTCCTCGTAGGCGGCGTTGACGGTCGCTTCGAGGTCGTCGACGAGGATGCCCCGCGCCGCCAGCAGGCAGTCCTGTTTGTCTTCGAAAAGCTCGTAGAAGCTCTCCCTGCCGACCCCTGCCTCCTCGAGGATGTCCGCGACCGAGGTCGCCTCGTAGCCGTTGGCCGCGATCACCCGCACCACCGCGGCCAGCAGGCGCTCGCGCTGGGAGCGGGCGACGAGCTCCCGCGGGAGGCCATGGCGCCCCCGCGGCAGCTGCCAGCGGCGGAGGTCGTTGTCGCCGTCGGTCACCGAGACCGAGACGACTCGTCGCCGCCGGCCAGTCGCGCCTGGGCCAGCGCCTTCTCGTGACCGGCGAAGGGAAGGATCGCCGTGTAGGCGATTTCGGGAAGAAGCCGGGGAAGGTCGGCGGCGCGGCCGGCGATGATCTCGTTGTAGATCAGCACCTGGGCCCGGCCGAACGCGAGCTGGGGGTCGGTGTGGGAGCCGCTGGGCTCGCCGCCGGCTTCCCACAGGCCCTCCAGGGCCGGCAGCAGGAGCTTGCGGTAGCGCTCGATCACCGCCGGTTCGACCGCGACCGCCTCTCCCATCACCAACTGGGCGAGGTCCGGCTTGGCCGCCATCAGCTCGAGCGTCGCGGCGGCCGCCTTGCGCACCGCCTCCGGGGGAGAGTCGTCCGCCGAGCGGGCGCCGACCGCCGCCGTGCGCAGCTCCTCGATACAGCTGTCGAGGGCGGCGTCGAAGCACTCGCGTTTGCCGGCGAAGCGTTTGTAGAAGGTGGTGCGGGAGATGCTGGCCTGGCTGACGATGTCGGCGATCGTCGTCGCGGCATAGCTCTTCTCTGCGCAGCAGGCGATCATTGCGTCGACGATGCGCTGGCGCTGGGAGAGGACGCCCACATCGATCGGAATGGTCGGCTCCAAAACGCTTCGCACAGTTTCAGTACCCCGCCGTTTTTGCATTAAAGCGATTGTTTCAATGTCTTGAGCCGCGTACCCCAGCCGCCGATCCGCAAAACTCAGCCACGACCCGGGCGCCAAGTAGATCCCCGCTAATTGAAATATGACAGTTTTTATTGCGGGGAAGACGGGCCAGACGGCGGCGTACCGGTACCGCTCGAGTCCTGGCAACCATTACAAGGTTCTTTACGGCGGTAGGGAAGCTCGCCGGTGTCGTGGACCTCGAAGCGCAGCGAGTTGATCACCGCGCCCGCCATCAGCGCCAAGCTGAGGACGTAGAACCAGAGCAGGGCGATGAGGACGAAGCCCAGCGTGGAGCCGAAACGGGAGAGGCTGGAGACATTCGAGAGGTAGATCGGGAAGAGCCAGTTGGCGAGGCCGGCCGCGAGGGTGACGAAGATCGCCCCCGGCCAGACCGCGCGCCAGGGCATGTGCCCTTTCGGCACCGCCCAGAAGATCACGGCGCAGATCGCGAAGGTGACCAGCAGCGCCGCGCCGAGCAGCAGGACCGTGTCGATCGCCTTGATGTGCGAGAGGCCGAGGGGCAGCCGATCGGTGCTGGAGACGAGGGTGCTCTCGACGGTCGGCACGAAGATGCTGGCGGCGATAAAGAGGAGGACGACGCCGAGCATCGCGAAGGAGAAGCGCTTCTGCTCGACCCAGCCGCGGCACTCGACGTGGTAGATACGGCAGAAGGCGGTGTCCATCGCCCCCCAGAACGAGGCGCCGATCCAGAGCGAGCCGATGAAGGCGGCGATCCCGATCGTCGTCGAGTTGTCCTCGATCCGGTTGAGGATGTCGGTCAGCTGGGTCGCCTCGGAGTTCGGGAAGAGCCGCTGCAGGTCGTCGAGCACGCTCGCCTCGACTCCCTTGATCTTCAACACTTGGCCGAAGACGAAGAGGACGATGAGGGCGAACGGGAAGACCGCCAGCATCAGGTTGTAGGCGACCATCGCCGAGAGACCGGTCACATTCTCCCTGTAGGCACGGTTCCAGAAGGCGCTCAGCCAGG
>DASYKN010000089.1:0-26812 GCA_035995325.1 Solirubrobacterales bacterium | reverse complement strand
GCGCACCAGTGCAGGGCGTCGACGGTCGGCAGCAGCTCCATCGTGTAGGCCTCGGCGCGCGGCTTGCCCTGCTCGCGGACCAGCAGCTCGGCGACCTCGTCGATGTCGTCGAGCAGGGCGTCGGCGGCGCGGCGCATGTAGGCGGCGCGGACCTTGGCCGGCAGCTCGGCCCAGGCGGGTTGGATGCGGGCGACGTCGTCGACCACGGCCTGGACCTCGTCCGGGGTGATCGTCGGCACCGAGCCGACCAGCTCGCCCGTAGCCGGGTTGAACGACTCCAGGGTCGCGGGGGACAGGGCTGCGGGTTTTGCCTCGGTGGTAGCCATTTGACGATTCTAGAGCGGTGGGTGGGAGGGGCAAGGGGGAGGGGTCGGCGGAGCAACAGCGGGAGGCTCCGGCGACCCCTCCCCCTTGCCCCTCATACTCAGCGCTAAGTGGACGAGCAGCTGTTTGACACGGGAGCGGAAGGGCCGGCCCAGCGCGGTCGCGGAGCTGGTGGGGGGCTGCCGCCGAATGCTCCGCTCGCTGTCCGGATGCGGCCGCGGTCTTTGGACGAGCTGGTCGGGCAGGAGCATGTGGTTGGGGAGGGGTCGGCGTTGCGGCAGGCGATCGAGAGTGGGAAGCCGCACAGCGCGATCCTCTACGGGCCGCCGGGGGCGGGGAAGACGACGCTGGCGCGGATCGCCGCGGCGGGGGCGCAGGGGGCGTTCGAGGAGGAGTCGGCGGTCAACGCCGGCAAAGCCGAGATCCGCGCGGTGGTCGAGCGCGCGCGGGAGCGGCGCCAGGGCTCGGGCCGTCCGACCGTCCTCTTCCTCGACGAGATCCACCGCTTCAACAAGGCCCAGCAGGACGCGCTGCTGCCGGCGGTCGAGGAAGGCCTGCTGACCCTGATCGGCGCCACCACCGAGAACCCCTACTTCGAGGTCAACTCGGCCCTGCTCTCGCGCTCCCAGGTCTACGAGCTGAAACCGCTTGAGCCGGCCCAGGTCGAGGTGCTGCTGCGCCGCGCCCTCGCCGACCCCGAGCGTGGTCTGGCCGAGCCGCCGCCGATTGCCGACGAGGCGCTGGCGATGCTGGCGGAGCGCAGCGGTGGCGACGCGCGGGTGGCGCTCTCGGCGCTCGAGCGGGCGGCCGAGCGGGCGCAGGGCAAACCGGTCGACGTCGCCGCGATCGAGGACGCGCTGCAGCGCAAGGCGATCGACTACGACCGCCAGGGGGACCGCCACTACGACTTCGTCTCCGCCTGGATCAAGGCCACCCGCGGCTCCGACGTCGACGCCTCGCTCTACTACCTGGCGGTGATGCTGGAGGGGGGAGAGGACCCGCGCTTCATCGCCCGCCGCATGGTCATCCTCGCCTCCGAGGACATCGGCAACGCCGACCCGCAGGCGCTGCTGGTCGCCGACGCCGCCGCCCGCGCGGTCGACCGCGTCGGCCTGCCGGAGTGCGCGCTCAACCTCGCCCAGGCCGCCGTCCACCTGGCGCTGGCGCCGAAGTCCAACGCCTCCTACAAGGCGCTCGCCGCCGCCCGCGCCGAGGTCCGCGCCAACGGCGCCAAGACGCCGCCGGACTACCTGCGCGACGCCCACTACCCCGGCGCCGAGAAGCTCGGCCGTGGCAGCGGCTACCGCTACGCGCACGACGAGCCGGGCGGCGTCAGCGACCAGCGCCTGCTGCCGGAGGAGCTGGGGGAGCGGCGCTTCTACGCGCCCACCGACCGTGGCTTCGAGGCCGAGCTGGGCCGGCGCCTGGCCGAGCTGAGGACGAGATTCGGCCAGGACGGGTGAGGGCCGCAACTTCCCCGCGGCCAGAGGGTTTATTGATCGGCTTTCCAAGCTAAGCCAGGGAGAGCCGATACACCGGCCGGAGGCCTGGACTGGGGGTCTCCGGCCGGGACTTGCACAGGGGGAGAGGGGGCGTCGAGTGGGACTGGAACTCGACGCCCTCTTTGTGCGCCGGGGCGTGCCCGCGAATGTTGATGGACCAGGTCATCTATCGAGTCGCCTATCGTCCGGGCATGGCCGCGAACGCTCGCTCCGATCGGCTTCGCCTCGGCGGCATGGCGCTGCGCAACGGACTGCTGATCCACGGGCCGACCCACTGGGCCGCCGCAGTCCGCGATCACGACGGCGAGGTCCAGGTCGCCTCCGACCGCAAGCCCCGCTTCGCGCCCGGGCTGGTGGCGAAAGCGCCGGGCCTGCGCGGCCCGCTGAAACTGGCCGAGGCGATGGCGGTGCTGCCGCTGGTGCGGCGGCGGCTGACGGCGGCGCGGCTGCCCTTCGAGGACTGGCGCGTGGTCGCCGCGGCCGGCGCCACGATCGCCGCCACCGGGCTGCTGCGCCGGCGCGGCCCGGCGACGCCGCTGCGCGAGGGGCTGGCCCAGGCGATCGGCGCCGTTCCCGCCATGGTCGCGCTGATGGACCGCGACCTCGCCGCCTACCACGGGGTGGAGCACAAGGCGATCGCCGCCTATGAGCAGGGCGTCGAAGACGTCGCCGCGGTGCCGAAGGAGCATGACCGCTGCGGCTCCAACCTGATGGTGCCGATGATGCTGCTCTCGGCCGGCGGCACGGTGCTGCTGGAGCGTCTGGTCGCCGAGCCGGGGACCGTCGCCCGCGCCGGCGTCGGCCTCGGCGGCGCCTCGATCGCGGTCGAGATGTTCGCCTGGAGCGACCGCCACCACGGCGAGCCGCTGGCCGAGGCCTTCCACGCGCCCGGCCGCGAGATCCAGCGCCTCTGGGCGACCAAGGAGCCGACCGCCGAGCAGCTCGAGGTCGGGCTGGCGGCGATGGCGGAGATCCTCCGGGTTGAGCACGGCAACGGCGAAGACGGCCTGCCCCCGGCCGCATAGACTGGCCGCCGTGTTCGCAAGGATCGACCATATTGGCGTCGCCGTCGAGGACCTCGACGCGGCGATCGCGCTCTACGAGCAGAGCTTCGAGATGACCCTGGCGCACCGCGAAACGGTCGAGTCCCAGGGCGTCGAGGCGGTGCTGCTCGACGTCGGCGAGGGCCACGTCGAGCTGCTGGCGCCGCTCGGGCCCGACACCGCCGTCGGCAAGTTCCTCGCCAAGAAGGGCAAGGGCCTGCACCACGTCGCCTACGCGGTCGAGGACATCGACGCCACCCTGAAGCAACTCGCGGCGACCGGGATCGAGCTGATCGACGCCAAGGCGCGGGTCGGCATCCGCGAGAGCCGCGTCGCCTTTCTTCACCCCCGCTCCACCGGCGGGGTACTGACCGAGATCGTCGAACCAGCGGGAGGGCACTGATGGCCGAGGCACAACGAGTCGAGATCGGTTTCGAGGGCGGCCAGGCGATCTCTGCCCGCCTCGGCGAAGACGACCTCAAGGACCTTCGCAAGCAGCTCGAGAAGGGCGGTTGGCACGACCTCCACACGGAGGACGGCGTCGTCTCCCTCCAGCTCGCCAAAGTCGCCTTCATCCGCGTCGAGTCCGGCCCGCACCGGGTCGGCTTCGGCGGCTGAGCCGGCAACGGCCGCCTAGCGCAGAACCCGGGGTCACCGCGTTCGGCGGATCACCTCGGGGCCAAGCGCGATCCAAGCCAGGGCCAGTGGCCACAGGCGGCCGTCCCTCTCTTCACGTTGGCAGAGTAAGCAACGGCCATGCCCGAACGAGCACACCTCACTCCCGGGCGCCACCTTCACTGGCATCTGAGCAGGCGCCGCCATCTGCTGATCCGCACCGGCGGCCTGGCGGCGCTCTTGGCGGTGGTAGGCCCTGGCCTGCTCGCGGGCCTCTCCGACGACGATCCGGCGGGGATCGCGACCTACTCGATCCTCGGCGCCAAGTACGGCTACGAGCTGCTGTGGGTGCTCACCGTCTCGACTGCGGCGCTGATCGTCTTCCATGAGCTCGCGGTGCGGCTCGGGATCGTCACCGGCAAGGGCCTGCTGACCCTGGTCCGCGAACACTACGGCGCCCGCGCCGCGGCACTGGTGCTGAGCGCCCTGGTGATCGCCAACACGGGCACGCTCTGCGCCGAGTTCGCTGGAGTCGCCGCCGGGGCGGACCTGCTCGGCGGGGTCAGCCGCTACGTCAGCGTCCCCTTCGCGGCGGTCGGCGTATCGCTGCTCGTCCTGCGCGGGACCTTCCGCTATGTCGAGCATGTCCTGCTCGCCCTCAGCACGGTCTTCGTCGCCTACGTGATCTCGGGCCTGCTTGCCCACCCCGACTGGGGAGCGACCGCGAAGGGCCTTGTCGTCCCCAGCTTGCCGTTCAATCGCGAGGCGCTGCTGGTTGCCGTCGCGACGATCGGCACGACGTTGGCGCCGTGGGGCCTGGCCTTCATCCAGTCCTACGCGGTCGACAAGAAACTGAAAATCAAAGATCTGCGCTACGAGCGCATCGACGTGATCACCGGCGCGCTGTTGACCGGCGTGATCGGGCTCTTCGTGGTCCTTGCCTGCGCGGCGACCCTGCACGTCAAGGGCATCGAAATCGACGACGCCCGGGACGCCGCCCGCGCGCTCGAACCGCTTGCCGGCGCCACCGCGGCGACGCTGTTCGGCCTCGGCTTCCTCGGCGCGGCGCTGCTGGCGGCGGCAATCGTGCCGCTTTCGACTGCCTACTCGATCTCGGAGACTCTCGGCCGCAAAGCGAATCTCGACGACAGCTTCGGGGAGGCGCGGGCCTTCTATCTCAGTTACGGCGCCGTGGTGGCGTTCGCCGCCGTCCTCGTCCTGATTCCCGGCGCCCCGCTGATTCCCATCCTCTTCCTCTCGCAGGCGTTGAACGCGGTTCTGCTGCTGGTCCTCTTGCCGTTCATGCGATCGCTCGGGCGCAATCGCGAGCTGATGGGCGCGCACGCGCTCGGCCGCGGCGGTCGGCTCGCGACCGGTGTCGCCCTGGCGGTGATCGCGATCTCGGTCCTGGCGCTCGCGGTGCTGACCCTCGCCGGCTGAACCATGGCCGCGATCCCTACGGAGCCGTCTCCAACGCGTCGGGAATGCGCTTGGCGACGGCGACGCCCGCGTCCCAACCGGGTGCCCTGCCTCCCCGCGGGGGTTGGATCGCCTCGATATCGAGGCCGCAGCGCACCAGCAGCCATGCGATCACCGAGTTCGAGTTCCACATCTCGCCGGCACCCAGCTCGTCGCGACCCCACACTTTCATCGGCACCGATGGCAGGAGGTCGAGCATCCGCAGGGCGCTGGCTTCGTCGCTGGCGACCCTGACGGGACTGCCTACCGACTCGGCGACGTCGGGTATCGAGCCGCCTCGCCAGCAGCGAAGCTCGTAGCGGAAGACTCGCCAGCGGCCGGCGTGCCGGCTTCCCACCGCGCCCTCCCCAACCACTCCCCTCGCCCCACCGTCGGCATCGGGGATGGGGGTCAGCTCGATCACGAACCGTCCCGCGGCTACGTTCACCTCGAGGGCGGAGTGATAGAGGTCCAAAGGCCGTCGCCGGCCGACGATCGCCTGCAGCGCCTCGAACGCACGACCGTTGAACTTGACGAAGGAGCCGCCCGCCCCCAGTGGCAGCCAATAGAGGTCGATGCCTGAAGCCGGGAGAGCCACCGAGCTAACGGCCGCGCAGGATCTCGAGCCACTCGCGCAGCCACTCGAAGGTCGGCTCGTCGATCGGGGCGATCTCGCGGCGGCGCTGGGCCAGCGACTCGGTGTAGGCGCGCAGCCACTCGCGCGCTACCTGCGTCGGATTGGAGCTGCGCGCCAGCTGCTCCTCGACCCAGCCGTCGAAGCTCAGCAGGGCGACCTTCGTCCCGTGCCGCGCTTCCACCTGCTTCGCTTTTTCCCGGGTCTCCTTCGCCTCCGCGAGGCTGCCGGTGTGGACGAAGCCGGCGCTCGCCACCCCCGGGTGGGTGAGCAGCTTTTCGTCCAGCTCCGCCAGCGCCTCGCGCAGGTCGACCTTGCCGTACTTGGCGTCCCAGGCCTCGGCGATCTGGCCCTGGCCGAGCAGCTCGATGTCGCCGACGTTGCCGTGCTTCTTGTTCGCCGAGCGCATCTGCGAGAGCCGCTCCAGCTGCAGCGGCGCCAGGGCGCCGCCGGCCTCGAGGGCCTGGAACAGCGCGTGCATGGCGACCTCGAGCAGGCGGGCGGAGTAGGCGGAGCCGTCGACGTGGGCCGTGATCAGCTCCCGCGGATCGGCCGCGAGGACGGCGGGCGATTGCAGCTCGGCGACCGCCTCGCCGCCCAGCTCTTCGAGCGCGTCGGCCTCGTTGAGCAGCTGGGAGAGCAGGTACTGCAGGGCGGGCAGCGGCGGCAGCGGGTCTTCGTCCTCGACCCGCTCGACGAGCCGCAGCCACTGCGACTTCGCCCCCCGCATTTCCGGCTTGTAGGCGAGGGTGTAGGGGTAGTTCTCGGCCAGGCTCCGGGTCATCATCACCCCGTCCGCGTTCATCCGCAGCAGCTCATGCTCACGCAGCGCCGGCGTCACGTGGCGCTTGTCGATGCTCCGCATCGGGATGCCCTCGACCCAGGAGAAGCCGTGCCCCGCCTTGTGCAGCCTGACGTTCTGGTCGGGGCAGATCGCCTTGACCGCGAGCTGCATCACCAAGAGGCCTCCCAGGGCGCGGCCGACCTCGCTGCTGATCGCCCTCACCAGCTCGCCGATCAGGGCCTGATCGGCCTCCGGCACCTGCTCGATATCGAGCGACTCGGGCTGCTCCTTGCAGAGGCGGATCTGCTCGACCAGGAAGCCCCGCTCGAAGCCGGCGTAGATGGCGGCGGTCCGCTGCTTCGCCGCCGCGCCCGGGGGTCCCTCCTGGAAGACCTCGACGCTGCCGTCGGCGCGATGCAGCTCGCTGCGCGAGCCGAAGACCCGCAGCTCAAGCTCGCCCGACATGACCGGGAGCCTAGAGGCGCTTGCGCAGTTGGATGCTTTTCGGCGTCAGCGTCGGAAAGGCGTACGGGACCAGGAAGTGGCCGCTTGGGATCTGGCCGTTGGTGTTGGCGCTGCGGACCTCGTAGCCGATGGCGCGCAGGCGCGCGAGCGCGTCCTTCAGCTCGGCCGCGCCGACGCCCTTCATGCCCCATTGCTCGCTCAGCTCCGCCAGCGACGCGGTGGTGCCGACGCCGGCGCCGGAAACGACCGCGGCGGCCAGCTCCCAGAACGGCTCCGGTTCGGCCTCCGCGGCGATCGACATCCGCGCCGCCAGCCGTGGCGTGTACTGGTAGTAGCCGTTGAGCTGCACGAGGTCGTCGATCCCGGTTGCCTCCAGGGCCGCCTCTTCGAGGCTGCGCCAGGCGGCCGTGAACTCGGTGCCGTCGAGCCGCTGGCCGCGCAGCCGCACCAGCGGCGCCGGCAGGTTCCACTCGATCCCGGCCGCGGCCCTGACCTCGATCTCGAACTGGGGATTCGCCAGCGGCCGCGCATCGGTCGAGACGTCGAGCCTCCACTCGGCCTTGCGGAGCGAGAGGTGCGTGTGCAGTGTGGCGGCGCTGCCGTTCGGAGCGGTCGACCAGTGGAAGTCCTCCGAGAGATAGCGGGTCGAGCGCTTCGCCCGGCCGCCGCCGCCGTTGGCGGCCGGCTTCCCGGTGGGGCTCCCCTGCGCGTGGGCGCGCGCCGCCTTCTCGGCGTAGGCGACGGTGAGCAGGCGCTTGCGGCCGCGGAAGCCGAGCTTCTCCTCCGGCTCGAGGTAGTCGAGGGAGAGCGGCAGCTCGACCGCGAAGACCTGGTCGAGGACGCTCAGCGCCAGCGTGCGCGCGAGCTGGGGCGGGACCGAGTTGCCGATCTGCTCGATCGCGATCTGGCGCCCGCCGACCACCTCGTAGGCGTCGGGGAAGGTCTGCAGCCGCTTCAGCTCGGCCAGGCTGAAGCGCCGGTTCTCCCAGCTGAACGGCCCCGTGTACTGGCCGCCCTGGGCCTTGATCGTCCGCACCGGCGCCTCCGGGTCGGCCTTGTAGAGGTAGTCCGAGAACTTCGAGCGCCAGGCGAAGATCGGCCGCGGATGGCCGAGCTTCTCGGTGAAGAAGCTGTAGTTGAGGCCGGGCGGGATCTCGTCCAACAGGTGGCCGTGCTGGCCGCCGATGCCGCCCGCGACTTCGCTGCCGTCGGCGCCGGCCACCGCTTCGCCGGCACTGTAGTGCGGCCGGCCGTCGGCCGAGTCGGGGCCGTGGGTCGGCCGCGGGAAGCCGAAGCCCCCCGTCTGGGTGCCGACGATGATCAGCCGCTCGCGGTGCTGGGGGACGCCGTAGTCGGCGGCGTCGATTACCCGGTGGTCGATCCGGTAGCCGACCTCGCGGAAGCCTGCCTGGATCGCCCGCCAGGCCTCGCCGCCCTGGGCGCCGGTGATCCCGTAGACGTTCTCGAAGACGAAGGCGGTCGGCCGCAGCTCCTCGAGCAGGCGCACGTACTCCTCGAACAGAACGCCGCGCGGGTCGGAGATCCCGGCGACGCCGGAGGCGCGGCGGCCGGCCGCCGAGAAGGTTTGGCAGGGCGGCCCGCCGATGATCAGGTCGACCTGGCCGAGATCGGCCGGAGGCGAGTACTCACGGATGTCGATGCAGCGCGGGGAGAGGCCCTCGAGGTAGCCGCCGTCGGCGGCGTTGGCTTCGAGCGTGGCGACGTATTTGGCTTCGATCTCGATCGCCTCGACGATCTCGACGCCGCAGTCGTGGAAGCCGATGTCGAGGCCGCCGCCGCCGGCGAAGAGGCTCAGCGCCCGGATCCCGTGGCTGCCGGCGAGACGCTCGCGCAGGGCCGCGCCGAAGCGGTCGGGCCAGGCCGGGCCGAGGGCGAAGTCCAGGGCCGGGGGGGAGGAGGCGCCGCCGGCTGACGGTGGGGCCGTCGTGGGACTGGGAGCGGTGATGGAGCTGGCGGCCACCGGTTGAGTCTCGCAGCCGCGTTCTCGGCAAATCAGGCTGCGGGCGCGAGCGCCGACCAGAGCCTGTTCTCGGCCGCGGCGACGAGCTTGGCGGCGGCGCCGACCTCGGCCCAGAGGGCGGCGATCGGCTCCTCGTTCTCGCTGGCGGCCTTGAAGGCCGCGGCCAGCTCGGTCCAGCGCGCCGCCGCCGCCGAGGCCAGCGGCGCCTGCTCCCGGCCCGCCTCTTCGAGGAAGCGCGAGTACATGAGCCGGAAGGCGCCGCCGCCGGTGCCGCGCCGCTCGATCACCTGGTAGGCGAAACGGGCGCACCACTGCCAATCCGCCGCCGCCTCTGGCCAGGAGCCGGCCTCGGCGGCGAGCCGCTCGACGGCGGGCAGGCCGCCGTACTCGCCGAAGGGCGGCTCCCGCATCTCCCGCGCCGCCCGCGCGATCGCCGCCGGCACCGCCGCTTCCAACTGGCCGCGGTCGACGCGGTCGGCGACGGTGAACATGTGGCCTTCGAGCGGGTAGGCGGGGTGGCCGCTGTGGCGGGCCTTGGCGAGGTTCTCGAGCCGGGTCTCCTGCAGCTGCTCGAAGCCGGTGTCGGAGAGCTGCGCGACCTCGTCGTCATAGCCGGCGAGGACCACCGCGTGGCCGGGGAAGTGGGCCGAGTTGCCGTAGTGGTCTAAGTAGTAGATGTCGGTCAGCAGCAGCGCCGGGTTGCCGGCGTCGACCTCGGCCCGGGCAGCCTCCCAGGCTTCGGCGTCGCCCTTGCCGGGGGCGAAGGTGCGCAGCTCCAGGGCCGCCCCGGTGAGGTCGCGGAAGCTCTCCTCCAAGCGGGCCGTGCGGCCGTTGAACCAGCGGCTGGGGGAGGCGTCCTCGAGGGTCAGGTAGTAGAAGCCGGCGCCGGCGCCGAGCCCGAACGCCATCTCCTCGCTCAGCTCGATTCCGTGGAAGCCGAGCAGGTTGCGCAGGGCGGTCGAGCCGCAGTGGTTGCCGGGGGTGTGGACGTAGCCGGGGACGGAGGGCATGACCGGATACTGACCGACCGGCATATCCTCCGCCGCCGATGGAGAACGCCGACCTCAGAGCGCTGCGCTGGATGCGGACCCACGGGCACACGCCCGGGCTGGAGTCCGCCGCCAAGGCGCTGGGCAAGGCCGGCAACAACGGCCTCGTCTGGGTCGTTCTCGGCGTCCTCCTCGCCCTGCTCGACTGGGAACGGCACGAGGCCTGGCTGATCTGCGCCGTCCTCGCCCCGGTCGCGATCGTCCTCAACTACGGGCTGAAGCTGCTGGTCAAGCGGCCGCGCCCGGTGCTGGAGGGCCTGCCGCCGCTCGGCGGCGCCCCCAGCTCGCTCAGCTTCCCCTCCGCCCACGCCCTCTCCTCCTTCGCGGTGGCGGTGGCGATGGTCCGGGTCGACCCGGCGATGGCCGGCACCCTCGTCGTCGCCCTGGCGATCTCGCTCGGCCGCCCCTACCTGGGGATGCACTACCCGTCCGACGTCCTCGCCGGGGCCCTGCTCGGCATCCTCCTGGGCCTCTTGGTGCCCCTCTCCCTATGACGCGCCAAGCCGCCCCCGGACGCGGAAGGAAGGGGCCATCCATATCTGATTCTCTGGCCCCTTCCGGGAGCGGAGGAGGCGGCGTTATATGAAGGTCGGGATCGTCGGGCTGCCGAACGCCGGCAAGTCGACCCTTTTCAACGCCCTGACCAAGGGCGGCGCCCAGACCGGCGACTACCCGTTCACGACGATCGAGCCCAACGTCGCGATCGCCGCGGTCCCGGACGAGCGCCTGGAACAGGTCGCCGCGACCGTGCGCAGCTCCGAGCTGCAGCCGGCGACGATCTCTTTCCACGACATCGCCGGCCTGGTCAAGGGCGCCTCCGAAGGCGAGGGGCTCGGCAACCAGTTCCTCGCCTCGATCCGCGAGACCGACGCGATCTGCCACGTCGTCCGCTGCCACGAGGACTCCGGCGTGCCGCACCCCGACGGCCGCGTCGACCCCCTGGCCGACATCGAGACGATCGAGACCGAGTTGATCCTCTCCGACTACGACCAGGTCGAGCGCCGCCTCGGCCGGGTCGGCAAGCAGGCGAAGTCGGGCGACCTCGAGGCGATCGCCGAGCATGGCTGGCTGCAGGCGGTGTTCGAGGCGCTCGCCGCCGGCCGCCCGGCCCGCTCGGTCCCGGTCCCCGACGCCGCCCCCAACGCGGCCGTCAACCTCGGGGCGCTGACGACCAAGCCGATCCTCTACGTCGCCAACGTCGACGAGGGCGACGGCGAGGTGCCGAAGGCCGTCGCCTCCCATGCCGCCGCGGCCGGCGCCGGCGCGGTCGCGGTCAGCGCCCGGATCGAGGGCGAGCTGGCCGAGCTGGACGCCGAGGAAGCGGAGGAAATGCGCGAGTCATACGGGGTCGAGGGCTCCGGCCTGGCGCGCCTGGTCCGCGCCGCCTACGAGCTGCTCGACCTGATCGTCTTCTTCACCGCCGGCGAGGATAAGGAGGCGGTCGCGCGGCCGCTCGACCGCGGCGCCACCGCGCTCGAAGCCGCCGGCACGATCCACACCGAGATCATGGAAGCTTTCGTCAAAGCCGAGGTGGTCGGCTGGCAGCAGCTGGTCGAGTGCGGCGGCTACTCGCAGGCCCGCGACAAGGGCCAGCTGCGGATCGAGGGCCGCGACTACGTCGTTCAGGACGGCGACGTGATCACGATCAAGGTCTAGGGCAGGACCCGGCCAGGCGGGGCCGCAGTTGCTCCCTCGCGCCATCCCGTGGTTCCTTATGCGCCTGAGAGGCGAAAAAGGACCACGGATTAAAGTCACCGTATGGACGAAGGCGCGAGGTTCCCCCGGGTCGCGGCCAAGGCCGGCCACTACGAGAGCTTCTACATCAAGGCCTGCGAGCCCGGCGGCGGCCGCGGCATCTGGATCCGCCACACGGTCCACAAGCGCCCGGGCGCCGAGCCCAACGCCTCGATCTGGTTCGTCTTCTTCGACCGCGCGGCGGCGGGGCCGAGGGCGACCAAGGTGACCGTTCCCGCCACCGAGCTGGCGGCGCCCAGCGGCTCCTGGATCCGCGTCGGCGACGCCGAGATCGGGCCGGGCGGGGCGGAGGGGTCGGTCGACACCGAGGCGCTCGCCGCCGCCTGGTCGCTGACCTTCGCGGCCGAGGCCGAGCCCTGCAAGTACCTGCCGGCCGACTGGCTCTACGAGGCGCCGCTGCCGAAAACGAAGTTCGTCGCGCCGGTGCCGCTGGCCCACTTCGAGGGCCGGCTCGAAATCGACGACGAGGAGTCGATCGAGTTCCGGGGCTGGCCGGGGATGGTCGGCCACAACTGGGGCGGCGAGCATGCCGAGCGCTGGGTCTGGCTCGAGGGCACCGGTTTCGCCGACGCGCCCAACACCTACTTCGACGCCGGCGCCGCCCGGGTCAAGCTCGGCTCGCGCACCAGCCCCTGGATCCCCTCGGGGATGCTGATGCTCGAAGGCGAGCAGCACCGGCTCGGCGGCCTCGGCGCGATCCGCTCGGCCACGATCGAGGAGACCGCCGGCGCCTGCTCCTTCGTCCTTCCCGGCAAGGACATCGTCGTCCGTGGCCGCGTCTCGGCGCCGGAGAAGGACTTCGTCGGCTGGGTCTACGCCGACCCCAAGGGGCCCCAGCACAACACCGTCAACTGCTCCGTCGCCGACCTCGAACTGACAGTCGAGCGGCCCGGCCTGCCGCTGCGCCAGCTCACCCTCGCCGCCGGTGGCGCCTACGAGCTGGGGATGCGCGAGACCCCAGGCCATCAACAGGGCCACGGCATCCCGATCCAGCCCTACCCGGACGGCTGACCCCGGCTATTTCGCGCCGCCGACGACCTTCTCGAAGGTCATCCAGGTGTCATAGCCGCCGAGCGCGACCTCGAGCTGTTCGCCGCTGACGGTGCTGACGCCGCCGGTGCCGATCAGCTTGGCGCTGATGATCCGCGGGGAGACGCCGCGCTTGACGATCACCACCTGCTTCAGCTTGCCCTGCAGGTAGGCGCCGAGCTTGGCGCTGATTTCGGGGCCGCTGAAGCGCAGGGTCCAGGTGTGCAGCGGGCAGTAGTAGTCGTAGGGGTCGGGGACGCCGACCAGGTAGGGGAGCGAGGAGCCGAAGACGTTGACGATGCTCTCGGTGTGGCCGCCCGAGCAGGCGGAGAAGAGGGTCTCGGCGACCTTGCCTTCGTACTCGACGACCTGGCCGTGGGTCGCCTTGACGACCGCGTTGGTGTTCGCGTACTCGCTTTCCAGCCCTTTGTAGACCTGGCTGCGGGTGTCGGCGTAGAGGTCGAAGCCGTTGCCGCCGACGCCGCCGGTGAGGGCGAACGAGCGCGAGATCACCGCCTGCGCTTTCAGCTCCTCTTCCGGCCAGGAGGGCGGCGACTCGTTCGGGATCACCCCTTTGACGTACTGGTCGACGGCGAGCGCGTTGACGACGTTGAGCGAGCCGGGGTCGCTTTCGGTCGGCACCGTCTCGAGCGCGCCGCGGTAGGCGCCGACGCCGTCGATCGCGATCGAACCCTTGCCGGCGGCGCGCAGTTTGCCGCCGCAATTGGCGAGCCGTTTGCCGTCGGAGCTGCGCAGCACGACCGCGTTGCCGGTGCGGTGGGCCTGGTAGCCGCGGGCGGGGTCGAGCGCCTCGCCGCAGGCGCTGGTCGCCCGGCTGAAGCCGACGTCGCCGCTGGAGATGTCGAGCAGGACGCGGACGACGTGCGGCCCCGAGAGGGTCCCGATCGTGGTCCCGGAGTAGTAGTGGCCGAGGATGAAGCCGTAGTTCTTGCCGTGCAGGGCGTAGCCGTAGGCGCCGTAGGCGCTGAGCCCGACCCCGTGGCCGAAGCCGCGGCCGTGGACGATCCAGTTGACGCCGGCGCTGGCGCTGGCCGGCGCCAGCAGGCAGGCAGCCGCCGCGAAGACGGCGGTTATGCGAGCGAGCAAGGGGTATCTGCGGGGTCGGCGCATCTCTCGCAAACAGGTTCGCCGCCCGCAAGTCGCGGCCTCCCGGCCCGGCGAAGCCGGGCGCTAGGCTGACTGCAAGCGACGGAGGAGGTCGAATTGGCAACGCAGGCGCTGGACGCGGTCGATCACAAGCTGCTGGCCGCCGGGGAGTGGATCGAGACCGGCGAGTGGGGCGAGGTCAAGAGCCCCTACGACGGCACCCCGGTGGGGCGCGTCGCGCTCGGCGACGCCGACACCGTCGACCGAGCCGTCCGAGCCGCGCGTGATGTTTTCGAGTCCGCCGACTTCCCCCAGCACGAGCGCGCCGCCGTCCTCGACCGCGCCGCCGAGCTGGTCGGCGAACGGGTCGAGGACCTGGCGCTGACGATCTCCGCCGAGGCCGGCAAGCCGATCAAGACGGCGACGGTCGAGGCTCAGCGCTGCGTCGACACGCTCACCTTCTCCGCGGTCGAGGCCCGCAAGCTGACCGGCGGCACGGTGCCGATGGACGCCTCCGCCAGCGGCGCCGGCAAGCTCGGCCTGATGCTGCGTGTGCCCTACGGCGTCGTCGGCGCGATCAGCCCCTTCAACTTCCCGCTCAACCTCGTCGCCCACAAGCTCGGGCCGGCGATCGCCGCCGGCAACGCGGTCGTCCTCAAGCCGGCCGGGCAGACGCCGATCTCGGCCCTGAAGCTGGCCGCGATCCTCACCGAGGCGGGCCTCCCCGACGGCTGGCTCAGCGTCGTTCCCGGCCCCGGTGGCGAGGTCGGCAACGCGATCGTCGAGCACGAGCTGACCGCGGCCCTCTCCTTCACCGGCTCGGCCAAGGTCGGCTGGGACATCCGCAGCCGCGTCCCCCATAAGAAGGTCAACCTCGAGCTTGGCTCCAACGCGCCGCTGATCGTCAACGACGACGGCGACTGGGAGGCGGCGGCGGACAAAGCCCAGATCCACGCCTTCTCCCACGCCGGCCAGAGTTGCATCTCGATCCAGCGGATCCTCGTCCACGAGGCCGTCGCCGACGAGTTCAAGGCACGGCTGGTCGCCAACCTCGCCAAGCTCAAGGTCGGCAGCCCCTACGACGGCGAGACCGACGTCGGGCCGCTGATCACCCCCGATGACCGCGACCGGGTCAAGGACTGGATCGACGAGGCGGTCGCCGCCGGGGCCGAGCTGCTGGCCGGGGGAGAGCTGGTCGACGAGGGCCGCTGCCTCGCCCCGACTCTGCTCGGAGCGCCGCCCAAAGACGCCAAGGTCTGGTGCGAGGAGATCTTCGGCCCGGTAGCGACGGTCGACACCTTCTCCTCCTTCGGCGAGGCGCTGGAGCTGGCCAACGACTCCAAGTTCGGCCTCCAGGCCGGCGTCTTCACCCGCGACATCGGCCGCGGCCTCGAGGCGGGCCGGACGCTCGAGTTCGGCGGCGTCCTGATCAACGAGGTGCCGACCTTCCGCGCCGACCAGCAGCCCTACGGCGGCGTCAAGGACTCCGGCAACACCCGCGAGGGCCCCGCCTTCGCCGTCCTCGAGCTGACCGAGGAGCGCTTCGTCACGCTGCAGGGCTGAGAAATACCCTGGGGCGGTGCCAACCGCGGGCGATCTCGACGGAGTCCCGGTTTTCTGCTCCTGGAGCGGGGGCAAGGACTCGGCGCTCGCGCTGCATGAGGCAGCCGTTGCCGGAGCGGTGCCCCGGGCATTGGTAACGATGATGATCGAGGGCGGCACCCGCTCGCGCTCGCACGGCCTCAGCCGCGAGCTGCTGGAGGCCCAGGCCGAGGCGCTGGGCCTGCCGATCCGCTTTGGTGCCGCTAGCTGGGACGACTACGAGGACGAGATGGCCAGCGTCATCGCCGCGACCGCGGCGGAGTTCGGGGTGACAGCGGGCGTCTTTGGCGACATCGACATCGACAGCCATCGCCTATGGGTAGAGGCGGTCTGCAAGCGCGCCGGCACCGCGGCAAGCCTGCCGCTCTGGCAGCGTGATCGCCGCCGTCTCATGGACGATCTGCTCGAGGCGGGTTTCGAGGCAGTGGTCGTCGCGGTTCGCGACGGGGTGCTGCCGGCCGATCTTTTGGGCCGGCAGCTGGATGCGGTCGCCGTCGAGGAGATCGTTCTCACCGGCGCCGACGCCGCCGGTGAGAACGGCGAGTACCACAGCGTCGTCGTCGACGGGCCGATGTTCCGCCAGCGGCTGACGCTGGAGATCGGAGAACACAGCCTTCGGTCCGGTGTCTGGTTCGCCGACGCTGTGGCCGAGCGTTAAGCGCAAGAACCTTCTCACTAAAAATTAGGTAAGGTTGGCCGTCCGATCACGACAGCCGTGTTTAGCGCGATGCCCTTCGAGCAGAGGTGGGAGATGAAGCGACGGGGAGTTGGGTTCAGGTTCGGCGCGGTTCTGGCGGCCCTGGTCGCGCTGGCGGTGATGGCGATGGCGGCGGCGGCAAGCGCGGCGGTCTCTGACACCTCCGGCCAGGCCAGCACCGCGCAGCGCATCGTCCCCGCCGGGCCAGGTGCCTTCCGCTACCTGCAGCTCGGCTCGGGCGAGCCCTACGCCGTGCGCGAAGACCTGGCGCCGGCCGGGGCCGGCCGCGCCGCCAACCGCACCTCGCTCGTCTACTTCGGCCAGCTCTCCGACTTCCAGCTGGCCGACGAGGAGTCGCCGGCCCGGCTCGAGGTGATCGACCCGCTTTCGAGCCCGCTCAACCTCCCCTTCGGCGCTGCCTGGCGGCCCTGGGAGGCGCTGGAGCCGCAGGTCGACGACGCGATGATCCGCCAGGTCGACCAGTTCGCCGGCGCCGGCCCGGTCGCCGACGGCAGCGGCGGCCACAGCGCCATGGACTTCACGATCGACACTGGCGACTCGGCCGATAACCAGCAGCTGAACGAGACCCAGTGGGTGCGGACCCTGCTCGAGGGCGGCCAGCTCAACCCCAACAGCGGCGTCAACAAAGCGACCTACTCGAACCCGCTCTGCCCCAACCTGCTGGTCCCCGGCGCCGCCGAGGCTGCCCGCTACACCGGCGTCCAGGACTACAACGACTACATCGAGGGGCCCTACCCCGAGTTCTATGACCCGAGCTTGCCCAAAGGCGTCCACGGCGCCTGGCCCAAATACCCGGGGCTGATGGACAAGGCGCAGCAGCCCTTCAACGCGACCGGGCTCAGCGTCCCCTCCTACGTCGCCTTCGGCAACCACGACGCGCTGGTCCAGGGCAACGCGATGGCCAACGCCGCCTTCGAGGCGGTGGCGATGGGCTGCCTGAAGCCGATCGGCCCGGTCTCCAACCCCGAAAACGCCGCCGCCCTGCTGACCTCCTTCTTCAACCCGGCCAACCTGCTCGCCTCGCTGCTGACTGGTCCCCAGAACACGGTGATCGTGCCCGGCGACCCGAAGCGCCAGTTCGTCTCCAAGAAGCAGTACAAGGACATATTCAAGGCCGGCACCCAGGCCGACGGCCACGGCTTCGACTACGTCGACCCGGCTCAGGAAGCGGCCTCCAAAGGCGCAGCCGGCTACTACTCCTGGAGCCCGAAGCCGGGCCTGCGCTTCATCGCCCTCGACACCGTCGCCGAGGCGGGCACTATCGCGACCCCGAACGGCAGCTTCACCTCTGAGGGCAACATCGACAACCCGCAGTTCAAATGGCTCGAAGGCCAGCTGCAGCAGGCGACCGCGGCCAACCAGCTGGTGGTGCTGTTCAGCCACCACGCGCCGGAGAGCCTCAGCGCCGACGTCCCGGACGAGCTGGCGCCGCCCTGCCTGCTCTTCCAGCCCACGCTCGGTCATGACCTCAACGCCGGCTGCGACCTCGACCCGCGGCTGTCCTCGCCGATCCATCTCGAGGCGGACGTGGTCGGCCTCCTGCATCAGTACCCGAACGCGATCGCCTGGGTCGCCGGCCACTCGCACGTGAACACGGTCGACGCCTTCCCCAACCCCGGCGGGCCCGGCGGCTTCTGGAGCATCCGCGTCGCCGCGGAGGCCGATTGGCCGCAGCAGAGCCGCCTGCTGCAGGTCTTCGACAACCACGACGGCACGCTCTCGATCTTCGGCACGATCGTCGACCACGCCGGCCAGTCGGCGGCGCCCCCGGCGGGGACGCCCGCGTCCGCGATGGACCTCAACGACCTCGCCTCGGTGGCGCGGACGATGTCCTTCAACGACCTCCAGTCCGGCGCCCCCGAAGGCGAAGGCGAAGCCGACGACCGCAACGTCGAGTTGCTGATCGACGACCCGCGCTAAGCCGCCCTACTCGTCGTGGGGGCGGGCCATGCGGCGGTGGTCCAGCGCCTGCTCGAGGATCGCCGGCTCGATGCCCTGCTCGAGCGCGACCTCGCGCAGCGAGCGGCCCGACTCGGCCGCGGCCTTGACGATGTCGGCAGCGCGGTCGTAGCCGATGTGGGGGTTGAGCGCGGTCGCCGTCGCCAGGGTGGCCTCGGCGTGGCGGGTGGTCATCTCCTCGTTGGCCTCGAGGCCGGCGACGCATTTCTCGTCGAGCAGGCGCGAGGCGGAGGCGAGCAGCTTGATCGAGTCGAGCAGGTTGCGGGCGATCAGCGGCACCCGCACGTTCAGCTCGAACTGGCCCTGCATGCCGCCGACGGTGATCGCGGCGTCGTTGCCGATCACCTGGCCGGCGACCTGGATCACGACCTCCGGGATCACCGGGTTGACCTTGCCGGGCATGATCGAGGAGCCCTTCTGCAGCTCCGGCAGCCGCAGCTCGGCGAGCCCGGCGCGCGGGCCGGAGCCCATCAGCGCCAGGTCGTTGGCGATCTTGTTGAGCGAGGCGGCGTAGACCTTGAGCGCGCCGGACAGCTCGACCAGCGCGTCGCGGTTGCCCTGCGCCTCGAAGCGGTCGAGCGGCTCGGAAATCGCCAGGCCGGTGTCGGCGGCAAGCCGCTCGCGCACCTTGGCAGCGAACTCGGGGTGGGTGTTGAGGCCGGTGCCGGTGGCGGTGCCGCCGAGCGGGATCTGGCCGACCCGGCGCAGCGTCGCCTCGACCCGCTGGATTCCGAGCCGGACCTGGGCGGCGTAGCCGCCGAACTCCTGGCCGAGGGTGACCGGGACCGCGTCCATCAGGTGGGTGCGGCCGGCCTTGACGACGTCGGCGAACTTCTCCGCCTTCGCCTCCAGCGCCGCCTCCAGCGCGCCCATCGCCGGCAGCAGGTCGTGGGTGACCTCGTCCAGCGCCGCCAGGTGGACGGCGGAGGGGAAGACGTCGTTGGAGGACTGGCCCATGTTGACGTGGTCGTTGGGGTGGGCGCCGTCGCCGGCGAGGTTAGCGAGGACCTCGTTGGCGTTCATGTTCGAGGAGGTGCCGGAGCCGGTCTGGAAGACGTCGACCGGGAACTGGGAGTCGTGTTCCCCCTCGCCGACCGCCTTGCCGGCGGCGGCGATGCGCTCGGCGAGGTCGGAGTCAAGGAGGCCGAGCTCGCCGTTGACCTCGGCCGCGGCGGCCTTGACCCGGCCCAGCCAGCGGACCACGGGCACCGGCACGGGGGAGCCGGAGACGGGGAAGTTGTCGACGGCTTTGGTGGTCTCGCCACCCCAGAGCTGCTCAGTCAAGTCGGGCCTCCATCGAAGATCGGTTGGGCCAGGGAGGGTATTCGGCGGCGCCTGCCGGCGCCGTTTCCAAGCACGTCCCGCCCGATCCCCGCGGACCAGCCGGCGCCTCTGCCGCTAGCCGCCTGCGCGGCCGGCGTCAAAGCCTTCGCGGTAAGCGGCGAGGAAAGCCGGCGGCAGCGGCCCTTTGGGCGAGTAGCGGGCGGCGACGGTGAGGCGGCGGATCAGGTCGGCGTGGATGCCTTCGGTGCGGTCGGCGCCGCGCTGGGCGGCGCCGAGCAGGTAGCCGAGCTGGAGCGCAGCGGGGCTCCCCGGCACGCCTCTGGCTTCGCCGTTCAGGACGGTCGCGGTCTCGACCATCGCTTCGCCGACCGTCGCCAAATCGCCCCCCGTCTGGTTCTCGGCCAGGCACTCGCTGATCGTCGTCTCCCCGGCCAGCTCGACGGCGCCGGGCGCCTTGGCCAGGGCCGCCAGGTAGATGTCCTGCCCCTGCAGGCAGGCGGCCGGGGTCGAGTCGTCCTGCTTGCCGCAGCCGGCGGCCGCGACCAGTGCGAGGCAGGCAAGGGCGAAGGCGATCCGCGGGCGCATCGGCCCATCCTACGAACTGTCCGATCCCTCCCTGAGGACTTACCGGTCCTGGGACCCCGTTAAGTCCTCAGGCTTCGCCGAGGTCGGCTCAGTCGCCGACGCCGCGCGGGCCGAGGCCGCCGGTGCGGAGCATCGAGATGCCGCCGGAGGGGCCCGGCGGCGGCTTCGGTGGCGGCGACTTCTTCGTTCGCGGCACGCCGGCGTCTTCGTTCGGCCCGACCGGGAAGACTTCGACCCATTCGGCCAGCTGGAACTGTTCCACCGGCGCGTGGTTCCAGGAGAGGTGCAGGTGGTTGCCACAGCCGTGGCCGGCGTCGCCGTCATAGCCGACCCAGCGGAAGGGCGGGGCGGGCAGGTTCTGGACCGGCTCGGCCCAGAGCGCGAGGCGGGTGATCGGTTCCCAGAGGGCATCGCATTTGGCACCGGCGCCGACCGGGGTCAGGTCGACCGCGAGGCCGTTGTAGTGATCGGAGCCCTTGACGTGGCATTCGTCGCAGCCGACATGCAGGCCGCTGGGCAGCGGCCCCGAGTAGCCGTCGGTGACGTAGATCGGGTAGCGCTGGGCGATCCAGCGCAGGTCGGGAAGGATCCGCTTGTCGACCATGTCGCCCGCTTCATGCGGGATCGAGGCCGGGATCGGCACGATCTTGCCGGCGGCGTAGACCAAGCGCGTCGGCGCGGTCCCTGGAGCGGCCGTGGCGCCCGCGGCCAGGCAGAGCAGGGCCGCGCAGGCCAGCGCCAGCGCCAAGCCGGCGCGCGCGAGGTCGCGGCGGAGGAGGGAGGGTCGTTTCCTCACCCCCGGCTTATCGACACCCGCCCGTACCGGTCTTGAATCTCGCCGGATAGGGTTCGTGGCCATGCCCACGGTCCGCGACGCGACGTTCGACCTCTTCCGCGCCCACGGGATGACGACGATGTTCGGCAACCCGGGCTCGACCGAGCTGCCCATGCTGGCTGACTACCCCTCGGACTTCCGCTACGTCCTCGGCCTGCAGGAGGCGGTGGTGGTCGGTATGGCCGACGGCTTCGCCCAGGCCTCCGGCAAGACGACCGTGGTCAACCTCCACACCGCGCCCGGGGTCGGCAACGCGATGGGGGCGATCTTCAACGCCCAGGCCAACCACTCGCCGCTGCTGGTCACCGCCGGCCAGCAGGCGCGGGCGCAGATCACCCTGCAGGCGAACCTGACCAACCGCGATGCGACGCGGATGCCGCACCCGCTGGTCAAGTGGTCCTACGAGCCGCCACGGCCCGAGGACGTGCCGCTGGCGCTTGCCCACGGCGCCCACCTCGCCGGCCTGCCCCCGCGCGGCCCCGTCTTCGTCTCGCTGCCGATGGACGACTGGGGGGTCGAGGTCGACGGGGGCGACGCCCAGGCGGCGATCGACCGCAAGGTGACCGGCCGCGCCACGGCCGACCCGGAGGCGGTCCGCGCCCTCGCCGCCGCGCTCGAGGCGGCGAGCAACCCGGTCCTCGTCGCCGGCCCCGACATCGACACCAGCGGCGCCTGGGACCTCGGCATCGCCCTCGCCGAGCGGCAGCGGCTGCCGGTCTGGGCCTCGCCCGCGACCGGCGGCGTCCGCCTCGGCTTCCCCGAGAACCACCCCAACTTCCGCGGCGTCCTGCCGCCGGCGATCGGCCCGGTCGGGCAGACGCTCGAGGGCCACGACCTGATCCTCGTCGTCGGCAGCTCGGTCTTCCCCTACTACCCGCACATCCCCGGGCCGCTGCTGCCTGAGGGGGCGAAGTTGGTGGCTATCACCAGCGACCCCGACGAGGCGGTGCGGGCGCCGATGGGCGACGCGATCGTCGCCGACGTCAAGCTGACGCTGGAGGCGCTGCTGGCGGCGGTGCCGGAGTCGGCGCGGCCGGCGCCGGAGCCGAACCCGGGCCCGGACGAAATCCCGCCCAGCGACCCGCTCAACCCCTCGACCGTCCACACGGCGCTGGCCGAGGTCCTGCCCGAGGACGCGATCGTCGTCCTCGAGTCCCCCTCCAGCACGCTCGCCTTGCGCAACCAGCTGCGGATCTCACGCCCCGGCAGCTACTACTTCAGCGCCGGCGGCGGCCTCGGCTTCGGCCTCGCCGCCTCGGTCGGGGTGCAGCTGGCGCAGCCCGACCGCCCGGTCGTCTGCGTCCTCGGCGAGGGCTCGGCCCAGTACGCGATCACCGCCTTCTGGAGCGCCGTCGCCTACGAGACCCCGGTCACCTTCCTGGTCCTGCGCAACGAGGAGTACGCGATCCTCAAGTGGTTCGCCGAAGTCGAGGGGGTGAGCGGCGCCCCCGGCCTCGACCTGCCCAAGCTCGACGTCGCCGCGGTCGCCGAGGGCTACGGGGTCAAGGCCCACCGCGCCTCCGACCGCGACGGGGTCCGCAGCGCCCTCGCAACGGCGCTCGCCTCCTCGCAGCCGGAGCTGGTCGAAGTCCCGGTCTCCCCTGGGATGTCCCTCTTCTAAGGAAGCAATGGCGCTGCTGGAGCGAAGCCCGCAGTCGCTCGCCCCGCCGCCGGGCGAGCCGGCGCCCGACCGCGCCCCGGACGCGATCGCCGCCGGCGTCGCGCAGCCACTGCGCGGCGAGCTGGAGGCGCTGCTCGGCGCCGACCGCGTCCTCGCCAAGGCCGGCGACATCGTCAAGTACGCCTCCGACGCCAGCCCCTACCGGCTCTTCCCGCAGGCGGTGGTGATGGCGCGCGAGGCCGGCGACGTCGCCAAGGTCCTCGCCTACGGCCGCGAGAAAGGGATTCCCGTCACCTTCCGCGCCGGCGGCACCAGCCTCAACGGCCAGGGCCAGAGCGACGGCATCCTCGTCGACGTGCGCCGCCACTTCGGCGGCGTCGCGGTCGAGGAGGACGGGGCGCTGGCGCGGGTCAAGCCCGGCACCGTCCTCGGCCACGCCAACCGCGTCCTCGCCCCGCACGGGCGCAAGCTCGGGCCGGACCCGGCCAGCACCGACATCGCCTGCGTCGGCGGCGTCGTCGCCAACAACTCGGGCGGGATGCGCTGCGGCACTACCAAGGACTCCTACTCGACCCTCCGCTCGATGACCCTGGTCCTGCCCTCGGGGACGACGATCGACACGGCCGCCCCCGAAGCCGCCGAGCGGTTCGCCGCGGCCGAGCCGGAGCTGGCCGCCGGGCTGGAGGCGATCCGCGACGAGATCCGCGCCGACGCGGAGCTAAGCGCCCGTATCCGCCGCAAGTTCGCGATCAAGAACACCACCGGCTACCGCCTCTGCGCCTTCCTCGACGCCGACGAGCCCCTGGAGATCTTCCGCCGCCTCGTCGTCGGCTCCGAGGGCACGCTCGCCTTCGTCGCCGAGGCGGTCTTCGAGACCGTCCCGTTGCCCGCCCGCACGACCACCGCCTGGGTCCACTTCCCGGACATCGACCAGGCGATCGACCCGGTCCGCGAGCTGGTCGACGCCGGCGCCACCGCGGTCGAGCTGATGGTCGCGCCGGCGCTGATCACCGCCGCCTGGAACATGGTCGGGGCGCCGGAGGAGTGGAAAGAGCTGCCGCCGGAGTCGGCGGTGCTGCTGGTCGAGTTCGGCGCCGAGGACGACGCGGCGCTGGACGAGTACGTCGCCAAGGCGGAAGCGATCTTCTCCGCCCGCGAGGTCATCCGCCCGATCGAGTTCACCCGCGAGGCCGAGGGGATCGAGCTGGCCTGGCGCGTGCGCGAGGGCCTGCACGGCCTGATTGGGCGGCTGCGGCTGCCCGGCACGGCGCTGATCGTCGAGGACGTCTGCGTGCCGCCGGAGCGGATCGCCGAGGGCGCCCGCGACCTGCAGGCGCTGCTCGGCCAGCACGGCTTCCTCGCCGGCGTCGCCGGCCACGCCTCCGCCGGCAACCTCCACTTCACGCTGACCCCGGACTTCGCCAAGCAGGAGGACCTCGACCGCTACGAGGCCTTCATGTCGGGCTTGGTCGAGCTGATCGTCGACAAGTACGACGGCTCGCTCAAGGCCGAGCACGGGACCGGGATCAACATGGCCCCTTATGTGGAGCGCGAGTGGGGGGAGCAGGCGACCGAGCTGATGTGGCGGGTCAAGCGGCTGGCCGACCCCGACGGCGTCCTCTCGCCCGGCGTCGTCCTCAACCGCGACCTCGGTGCCCACCTGCGCAACCTCAAAACGACGCCGGCGATCGAGGAGTCGGCCAACACCTGCGTCGAGTGCGGCTTCTGCGAGCCGGTCTGCCCCAGCCGCAACCTGACGACGACGCCGCGGCAGCGGATCGTGCTGCGGCGGGAGATGGCGCGCCAGCCCACCGGCTCGCCCGTGCAGAAGGCCCTGCTCGAGGAGTTCGAGTACGAGGCGCTGGAGACCTGCGCCGCCGACGGCTCCTGCCAGCTCGCCTGCCCGGTCGGGATCGACACCGGCAAGTTCGTCAAGGAAATGCGGACCGCGCGCCACACCGAGCGGGCCGAAAAGCTGGCCCTGGGGACGGCGAAGCGCTGGGGGGCGGTCGAGGGCGCCAGCCGCGCCGGCCTGCGCCTCGGCCCGCTGGCGCACCGGACCCAGCGCGGCAAGGCGCTGCCGCCCCCGGCCCCCCGCAAGCTGCCGGGGACGATCCACACCGGCGCCGCGGCCGTCTACGTGCCCTCCTGCACCAACCGCATCTTCGGCGGCGGCCCAGTCGAGGCGCTGGTCGCGGTCTCCGCCCGGGCGGGGCTTCCGGTTTGGATTCCGGACGATGTTGTCGGCAGCTGCTGCGGCCTGCCCTGGGGTTCGAAAGGGTTCAGTAGCGCCCACCGCCACAAGGCGAACGAGATGGTCGAACGGCTCTGGGGCTGGAGCGGGGAGGGGGCGCTGCCGATCGTGATCGACGCCGCCTCCTGCACCGGCTCGATTGCCGATCCCGGCGACGGCGTCCTCAGCGAGGAGAACGCCGAGCGGCTCGGCCAGCTCGAGATCCTCGACTCGGTCGCCTGGGCCCACGACCGCCTGCTGCCCTGGCTCGAGGTCGGCGAGAAGGTCGGCGCCGCCAGCGTCCACCCGACCTGCGCCACCCGCCACCTCGGCCTCGCCCACCGGCTCGAGGCCCTGGCCGAGGCGCTCGCCGACGACGTCTTCGTGCCCCCGACCGCGACCTGCTGCGGCTTCGCCGGCGACCGCGGCATCTCCCACCCCGAGCTGACCGAGTCGGCCACCCACCCCGAGGCGAGCGAGGTCGCCGGCCGCCACTTCGACGCCCGCATCTCCAGCAACCGCACCTGCGAGATCGGCCTCGAGCGCGCCACCGGCGAGCCCTACGAGTCCGTCGTGATCCTGCTCGAGCGGCTGACGCGCTCGTCCTGAATTTCGCCTCACGTCTGTCGCGCTGAGGTCTTGTTCGGTCGCATGCGGGCGGGAAGCATCCGCCCGTGCCTCGAATCAGCAGCTTCTACGGCATCTCGATCTGGATCTACTACGACGAGCTAACGCGAAGCGGCTGAGACTGCGGCGGCGCCCTGCTCGTCGGCGGCGGCCTCGATCTCGCGCAGCGCCCGCAGCATCTTCTTGTCGCCCTCGACCCGGCGGTCGAGCAGAGGGTTGATGATCCCGCGCGCGGCCGAGATGTAGCGCCACCACTTCGGCGCGAATATCCGTGGCGCCCGTTCTTCGATCCCGCGCACGACCGCTGCACCCGCCTCGTCGGGCTGGATCCGCTTGCGCAGGAAGCCGGGCAGGTTCGCTTCCAGGAGGTCGGAGTGGGGGCGCTCGGCGGCCTCCTGGACCATGCCGGTATCGACCCAGCCGAAGTAGGCGACGCTGGCGCTGGCGCCGAGCGGGGTCAGCTCCACCCGCAGCGCCCGGCCCATCGACTCGACCCCCGCCTTGGCGATCGCGTAGGGGCTGTTGAGGACGCCGTTGACGAAGGCGTAGGCGGAGGAGGTGACGACGACGTGGCCCTGGCGCTCGACGATCTGCGGCAACGCCGCCCGCACCGTGCGCCAGACGCCGAGTAGGTCGACCTCGAAGACGCGCTCCCATTCCTCGGCGCCGATGCCGCGGATCGTCGCGATCTTGCCCTGGGCGATGCCGGCGTTGGCGACGACCACGTCGAGGCCGCCGAACCGCTCCGCCGTCTCCGCCACGGCGCGCTGGATCGCGCCCATGTCGGTCACGTCGGCGCCGATCCCGAGCGCCCGCGGGCCGATTCGCTCGGCCGCCTCGCGCGCCTGCTCGGGGTCGAGGTCGACGACCGCGACCGAGCCACCGCGCAGGTGGATCTGCCGCGCCGTCTCGAAGCCGATGCCGCGGGCGGCGCCGGTGACGAGGGCCACCTTGCCGTTGAGGTCGTAGCGGGGCATCGGGCGGCAGCGTAGCGGGCGATCGCCGCTAGGCGGAGCCCTGTTTCGCCGCCGCCTCGGCCTCGGCGACGATCGCCGCGATGGCGGCGTCGCGATCCATGCGGCGGTCGAGCAGCGGGTTGATCAGCCCGCGGACCGCCGACAGGTAGCGCCAGATCTTGGGGGAGAAGGCGCGGGGCGCCCGCTCTTCCAGCGCCCGCACGATCGTCGCCCCAGCCGCCTGCGGCGAGATCCGCTTGAGCAGGAAGGCCGGCAGGATTTCGCCGAGGATGCGCCCGCCGCGGCCGTCGTCCCGGCGGTCGAGCGAGTCGCGGACGAGGTCGGTTTCGACCCAGCCGAAGTAGGCGACGGTCGCGCTCGCCCCGAGCGGCGCCAGCTCGGCCCGCAGGGCCCGGCCCAGCGCCTCCACCCCCGCCTTGGAGACGGCGTAGGGACTGGCGAGCAGCCCGTTGGCGAAGCTGTAGATCGAGCCGATGAAGACGATCTGCCCGCCGCGCTCGGAGACCTGCGGCAGGGCCGCCTGGGCCGTGTGCCAGGCGCCGATCAGGTTGACGTCGAGGACCCGCCGCCACTCCTCGCCCGGCATCGTCCGCGCCGTCGTCACCGTCGGGGGCGCGATGCCGGC
>DASYKN010000088.1:0-5333 GCA_035995325.1 Solirubrobacterales bacterium | reverse complement strand
CTCTCGATCGCCGCCCCGAGGAACTGGGCGTAGTTGTAGTTGTCGATCACGATGTCGACGCTGAGCTCGGCCGCCGCGGTCATTCCGATCCCTCCGCGGGTCCGAGCCAGGTCGAGACCCGGCGGAAGGGATGGTCGGCTTCCGGGCTGTCTTCCTTGTAGAGAATCGCGTCGACCGGGATCGCCTCGTCCCCCAGGGCGACAGCAGCGCTGTCGCCCAGCGTCAGGATTTCCCGCTGGCCGGGCTCGAGTCCGAACTGGCGCGTCACCTCGCGGCTGCCGCCGAAGTTGACCACGAGCCGGTAGGAGGAGTCGTCGCGCTCGGCGCTGCCGACCCCGATCCGCACCCCGTTGTCGCCGGCGAGCGGCTGGATCCAGATCTCCGTGAAGCCGGTCGCGTTGGTGGCCGTGAGCGGGGTGAAGGCGAGGACGACGGCGACGACGAGCGCCAGTCCGCCGCCGGCCAGCAGCGCGGCCTGGATTCCGTTCGGGCGGGGAAGGGCCCAGGAGACCGGCGCCGGCGCCCGTTTCGGCCGCCCCAGGGCGGCGCCCCGGCAGAAGCCGAGCACAACCAGGAAGAGCAGCAGGGCCCAGGAGCCGGAGCGGATTCCGCCGGGCAGGTAGTTGAGCACGAGGCCGCCGAGGGCAAGCACGGCCAGGCTCAGGCCGACGCTGAAGAGCAGGAACTGGCGGCGCTGGATCGGCCTGGCGGCGAAGATCGCGGCGCTGATCGCGTAGCCGGGCAGGAACAGGCAGAGCGGCGCCGCGAGCAGCATCCGCAGCGGCTCGAAGGGGAGCACCAGGGTCAGCAGGGCGCAGAGCGCCGCGGCGGCGACGGCCGCCTCGAGATCGCCGTGGTCCCTCATCGCCCCGCCTCGAGGTCGAAGACCGTGATCGGTCCGTTGGTGTAGACGCGGCCGACGCCGGAGATTTCGTTGAACTTGGAGCTGACGCTCGGCGGCAGCAGCGCTTCGTTGCGGTCACGACGGGAGAAGTAGTAGCCGCGCAGGCTGTCGGAGCCGACCTCGCGGCGGTCGACGGCGACGTAGCGGATGTCGTTGCGGCGCAGCATCGGCACCATCCAGCCGGCCAGGGCTTCTTCTTCGAGCACGTCTTCGATGTCGGGCGAGCTCCCGGTCAGGGTCATCTTGCCGCCGGGGTCCAACAGCAGTCCGGCGTCGGCGGTGCTCGCCGCGAAGCGTCCGTCCGGCAGGCTCTCGGCCCACTGGGCCAGGCTCAGCGGTGGCGAGGAGATCGTCCCGGCGGTCGCCGCGGCGCGCAGCGGCCGGGCCAGCTGCGAGTCCCAGGGCCAGCCGGAGATCGCGCCGCCGACCAGCACCAGGCCGATCCCGGCGGCGATCAGGGGGCGGACCAGGCGCTGGCCTCGCCAGCGCCGCAGCGCCTCGATGCAGGCGCAGGCGAGCACGAAGGCGAGCCCGACGAAGAGGAACTCGCTGGCCCGGTTGGCGGTCTCCCAGGCCGCCGGGGCCAGGCGCAGGGCCAGCGTCGCGAAGAAGCCGACCGCGGCGATGCCGAAGAGCAGGGCGAACGGCTGCCGCCGGTACTTGCGCCAGAGCACTCGCAGGCCGAAGGGCAGTCCGGCGAGCAGCGCCAGCACCGCCAGCACGGCGACCGCGCGCGCCGCCAGCGGCGTCGGCGCGACGCTGGAGCCGCCGCCCTGGAAGAGGGCGCGTGGCTCGTCGGAGCCGCCGATCGTGTTGCCGATCGCCGAGACGGCGTCGCTGAGGACGGGGGAGAGGTAGCCGACCGTGGCGCTGGCGACGACGAAGAGCCAGAAGACGGCGAGGAGGATGCCGAAGATCGCGAACGGCCAGGGGTTCGGCGGATCCCACTTCCGGCGCACGTACCAGTAGGCGAGCGAGAGCGCGACGAGCAGGGTGGCCATCGCGTAGGAGGTCAGGTGGTGGGTGACGACGATCGCCATCATCGCCAGCACGACCGGGGCGCCCCAGGCCCGCAGCGCCTCCCGCGGCGCCGCTTCGCGCTCGGCCAGCGCCATCAGCGCCAGCAGCAGCAGCGGCAGCGCCAGTGACTCGTAGGAGAACTGCGCGCCCCAGTAGAGGAAGTTGAAGTTGCCGGCGTAGATCGCGACGCCGAGGCCGGCGGCGCGGGCCGAGCCGCTGACCCGCTCGAAGAGCAGGAACAACGAGGCGACCAGGACCAGGCGGGCGGCGCCGATCAGGACCAGGCCGCCGCCGTAGGCGGAGACGCCGGTCAGCTTCATCAGCGCCGAGGTCGCTCCCTCCAGGCCCGGGTAATAGGGCGTCGCACTGAGGATCGGGTTGTCGCGGAAGAGGTGGTGGTGGTCGGCGATCTGGTTGGCGTTGAAGGCATGGACCAGCTCGTCGGAGAAGGTGAAGACCGGCGCGTCGCGGAAGACCTTGACCAGGTAGAGGCCGAGGCCGAGCATGCAGACCAGCGTCAGCCGTTCACGGGCGGAGGCGTCCTCGGAGGTGAGCCGGTAGAAGATCGGCAGCGCCAGGACGAGGATGCCGAGCCAGTAGATCGGCATCGCCGAGGAGAGCGTCGCCCGTGCGAGCGCGTCGGCGCCGGAGCAGAGCAGCAGGCCGACGCCGGTGGAGAGGACGAGCGGGGCCAGGTGCCCGACCCGAGACTGGGAGCGGCTCCGCTTACGCTGTGCCGAGCCGGCCTCCATTGCCTTGAAGGTAGCGGCGTCCGCGGCTATTCCACCGGCCTCGGGTGGCATGAGATCCGCCCGGCGTCAGACGGCCGAGGCAGTTGCCCCGGCCTCTTGGGTCTCCGCGGCGCCCTTCGGTAGGTGCTCGCGGTGGATGCTGCGGCTGCGGCGGGACTCGCTGAGGATCGTGCCGAGCACGCGGAACCCGTCGCGGAAGGTCTTGAGGTTGCTGTCGCCGGAGATCCGCTTCTCCTCGTAGCTCGGCACCTCGGTGATCTTCATCCCGGCGCCGGCGATGCGGAGGTTGATCAGGGTCTCGACCTCGAACCCGGGGACATCGAGGGCGATGAAGGGGAGGCAGCGGGCCCAGAAGGCGTTGTAGCCGTAACAGAGGTCGGTGAAGTGGGTGCCGTGGAGCAGGTTGGCGGTGCCGCTGAGGCAGGCGTTGCCGAGCTTGCGGGTCCAGGTGATGTCGGCGCTGCCGCCGCCGTCGAGGTAGCGCGAGCCCTTGGCGAAGTCGGCGCCGGCCTCGAGCGCGGCGACGAAGCGGGGGATCTCGGCCGGGTCGGCGGAGCCGTCGGCGTCGAGCATGACCACGAGGTTGCCGGTGACGGCGGCGAAGCCGGTGCGGAAGGCGTCGCCCTTGCCGCGGCCGCTCTGAGTGGTGACGCGGATGTCCGGGTAGGCGCGGCGGGCCGCCTCGATCGTGTCGTCCTTGGAGTTGCCGTCGACGAGGATCACCTCGTGCAGGCCCTTCGGCAGGCGCTCGAGCACGTGGCCGATGTTCTGGCCCTCGTTCATGGCCGGGACGACGACGCTGACCTTGGTGTTGCGGCTGGCGCGGCGGTCGGGGCCGGTGTAGGGGACGGCATTCTGGGTGGCGAGCGCCTCGACCTCGATCAGGGGCACGCCGCCGACCCGGCTCGGGGTCACGGCCTGGGCCTCGAGCAGGTCGAGCGGGCGGGGCAGCAGGCTGACCGGGACGCCGATCGACTTGAAGGCGCGGACCAGTTCCAGCAGGCCTTCGTCGTCGGCGTGCTGGCTGGAGATGACGATGCGGTCGGCGTGGTAGCGCTCGACCACCTCGAGCGCGGCGACGCGGCCGTTGGAGCCGGCGTCATCGCCCTCGGCGGGGGGCACGGTGCCGACCACGGTCGCGAAATCGCTCAGCGGCGCGTAGGCACGGAGCCGCTCGCTGGTCGCCTCGTCGCCAACCAGGACCCAGCGCTCGGGGCGGTTGAGGCGCTGCAGGTAAGGGGAGATCAGGGCCCGGGAGGCGGAGTCGAGGACGACGAAGCCGGCCCAGAGGGCGAGCTGCTCACCGGCGCTGATCGTGGTCATCAGCGAGGCGACCCAGGCGAAGAGGGCGGCGACGACGATGCGGATGACCGGCCAGCCGACGCCGTCGGCGCTCGAGAGCGCGCCCCTGGAGGGGTTGGCCCCGTAGATGCCGAGGAAGCTGTAGACGACGACCAGCACCAGCGGCGCGATCGGCAGCGCCGGGAAGAGAGCGGCACCGCTGAGGATCGCGACCGCGGCCAGGGCCACCGAGGAGGAAACGAGGTCGATCCCCGGAAGCAACCACCAGCCGGCGCCGCGATGGGCGAGCGGCATCGTGCCGAGGGTTGGTCGGTCCTGGACAACCGCTTCCTGACGTGCCGGTCGCGACTGGAAGGGAGGATTGAGGGGGAGGTCGCTCGGGGTTTCCATTTTCAGGGCTCTAGTTCCTAAGACGTGTGGTGGACAGGAGTTGCGCTGAGCTGTCCTCCGTATCGGCAGCGACTCTGGATCACGTTAGTGACCGCAAGAAATCGCGCAGGCATGCCTGAGGTTACGGCATGCGGATCGCAAAAATTAGGCTTTTTGGTCGCTTGGAGAGCCGGATGCCGGCCGTTTACAGCTCGTACGCGGCAGCCAGCTCCGGGTCCTTCTCGGCCAGCATCTCGGCCAGCTCGACCATCACCTTGCACTGCTTCCAGGTGGCGTCGTCCTGCATCTTGCCGTCGATCATGTGGACGCCGCGGCCGTCGGGGATCGCCTCGAGCACTTTCTTGGCGAACCTGACCTCGTCCGGCGGCGGGCTGAAGACCTTCTTGGCGATGTCGATCTGGACCGGATGCAGGGACCAGGCGCCGACGCAGCCCATCAGGAAGGCGGCGCGGAACTGGGTCTCGCAGCCGGCCGTGTCCTTGATGTCGCCGAAGGGGCCGTAGAAGGGGAGGATCCCGGTGGCGGCGCAGGCGTCGACCATGCGGGCGATCGAGTAGTGCCAGAGGTCCTGCTGGGCGCTCACCCGGTCGGCCTCGGGGTTCTCGGGGTCGGCGGGGTCCTCCATCACCCGGTAGCCGGGGTGGCCGCCGCCGACCCGGGTCGTCTTCATGCGCCGCGAGGCGGCGAGGTCGGCGGGACCGAAGCTCATCCCCTGCATGCGGGGGCTGGCGGCGGCGATCTCCTCGAGGTTGACGACGCCCTGCGCGGTCTCGAGGATCGCGTGGATCAGGATCGGGCGGTCGAGCTTCGCCTTCGCCTCGAGCTGGGCGAGCAGCCGGTCGACGTAGTGGATGTCCCAGGCGCCCTCGACCTTCGGCACCATCACGACCTCGAGCTTGTCGCCGATCTCGGTGACCAGGGTGGTGAGGTCATCCAGCACCCAGGGGCTCTCCAGCGAGTTGACC
>DASYKN010000087.1:0-37403 GCA_035995325.1 Solirubrobacterales bacterium | reverse complement strand
GAAAGCGATCTTCCGGGCCAAGGAAGACGTCCACGCCGCCACCGCCGCCGAGGTCTTCGAGATCGGCCGCGACGAGGTCGACGTCGGCCAGCGCTCGAAAGCGAAGATGGTCAACTTCGGGATCGTCTACGGCCTCACCGGCTTCGGCCTCGCCGACCGCCTCAACATCCCCCGCAAAGAGGCGGAGGAATTCGTCGCCCGCTACCTCGAGCGCTTCCCGGCGGTGCGCGCCTTCCGCGAGCAGGTGGTCGAGCGGGCGCAGGAGGAGGGCTTCGTGACGACCCTGATGGGCCGCCGCCGCCAGATTCCCGAGCTGCGCTCGGGCAACCCCAACACCCGCCGCCTCGGTGAGCGGCTGGCCGTGAACACGGTGATCCAGGGAACTGCCGCCGACATCATCAAGGTGGCGATGGTCCGCTGCCGGCGGGCGCTGGGCGAGGCCGGGGGGGAGACCCGCCTGGTCCTGCAGATCCACGACGAGCTGCTGTTCGAGGGCCCGCCGGGGGAGATGGAGGGCGCGACCGTGCTGGTGCGGCGCGAGATGTGCGCCGCCTACCAGCTCGACCCGCCGCTCGAGGTCGACATCGGCGTCGGCCCCGACTGGCTCACCGCGAAGTAGTCCAGCCGGTCCGCCTTCGATGTCGGTATCCGCTCATACGCGAAATTAAGTACCCGGCTTCGCGACGCCAAACACCGCCTCGGCCCTGGCTCGGTCAAACGTCCAAGCCGGGTCGAGGCGGTGTCGCTCCCTGGTTAGCTGGGGTTCTGGGCGAGCTCGATCTCGTCCCAGGCGGCTTTGCCGTTCCTCAGGTCCAGCTCGGCCTCGTGGACGGTCGCGCCGACGATGAGATCCGAGACGGTGCAGTTGGCGCCGACCCCGTTGTCGTCGTGGCCGCTGGGGCCCGACTGCGAGGGGCCGGAGCCGCCGCCGTTGTCGTCGCCCGGCTCGTTGCCATGCCCGCCGTTGTCGTCACCGGGCTCTTCGCCGTGGCCGCCGTGATCGTCGCCGGGCTCGTTCTCGCGGCTGCGAGTGGAGACGTCCGGCGAGTGCTCGTCCTCGCACTTGATCCTGGTTCGGCCGCTGACCAGTCCGGTGACGGTGTCGCCGCCGCTCAGGGCAATCGCCAGCGTGCCGCTGCTGGCGTCGAAGGAGCTGATCGTGCCGGTGTCTTGGCCGTGCCGGTGGCGATCGCCGCCATGATGCCCCCTGGCCGCTGCCAGGCCGGACAGCGCCAGCACCGCGATTGCGCCGATGGCCGCCGTCAGCACCATCCCGCGCCACATTCGGTTGCCACGTGCGCGCTTCATCTTCTTCCTCCTTGTTCGGGTTGGAACATCCACCCCGTCAACCCGAGCCGGCGGCGAAGATCACGAATCGGCTTCGCCGGAGCCGCTGCCGCTGCCGTCGGAGCCGCTGCCGGAGCCACCGGAACCGGAGTCGTCAGAGCCGCCGCTGCCGGAGCCGCCGCTTTCCTCGGGCGGAGGCTCGGGCCCGGGAGTGGGGCTGGGCGCCGGAGCCGGCCCGCCGCTCGACCCCGAGTGGCCGCTGCTTCCGCCGGAGCCACCGTCCGAGCCGCCGTCGCCGGATCCGCCGCCGCTCCCACCCGAGCTGCCAGAGCCACTGGAGCTATTCGAGCCGGTGGAGCCGCTCGAATCACCGGAGCCGTGGCGGCCCGATCCGCCGCCGCCCGAAACGCCCTCTCCCGAGTGCGGCCCACCGCCGCCGGAGTCGTCTTCGGCCTCGGGGCGGCCGCCGTGGCGCGAGCCGCTGCCGCCGTGCCCGCTCGGGCCGGGCCCACCGCTGCCGCTGGAGGAGTCGTCGAAGTCGTCGGCACCGCCGTCATCGGAGCCGCTCTTGCCATGGCCGCCCTGGTCGTCCCGTCTGCCGTCGTCGTGACGCCGGCCGTCCCCGGGGCCGCGGTTGCCGCCCCGGTCCTCGCCGTCTGCGATTGCGCTGCCGCCGTTGCTTGACGAGCCGCCCGAGCCGGCGCCCGCCTCGCTGCCGGGTCGAACCAGCGCTGCCTCAGTCGCGGTCCTCGCCGGGCGATCGCCGCCGCCGCGGTCCTTCTGCAGCGCCACGCCGGCGCCGACCGAGCCGGCCAGCAACGCCGTCGCGACGCCGACCTTGAGCGCCCCGGCGGCGCCGATCCCACCCAGCGCCGCGCCGCCTCCGCCCGCCGCTGATGCGGCCCCGGCAGCCGCCGCCGCGCCGCCGGCACCGGCGGCTGCCTCGGCCCCATGGTCGAAGAGGAGCCGCAGCAGCGGTAGCGGAACCAGCATCCCGAAGCCGTCGCGCAGCGTCGCCCGGGCCCGGTAGATCGCCTGCCGGGCGGCGCCGCCGCTGACGCCGAGCGCGGCGGCGATCTCCTCGTGGCTCAGCCCTTCCAGCTCGCGCATCACGATCGCTGCCCGCTGTGGCTCCGGCAGCGCCCGCAGCCGCTCCATCAGCTCGGCCATCTCTTCCCGCCGCTCTGCCTCGATGGCGGCGCTGTGCCCGGCGGCGATCTCCTCGCCCAGCTCGGCCGCGGCGGGCGGGCGGTCGCGCAGATCGTTGAGCGCCGCGTTGCGGACGATCCTGTAAAGCCAGGGCCGCAGCTCGATCTCCTTCTCGGAGCCGCGCAGGGCCAACAGCGCCTTCGAGAAGGCGTCCTGGGTGACGTCCTCGGAGCGGTCGCCGACGAAGACGGCGGCGAAGCGATCGAGCGGCTTGCGGTAGCGGCGCACTATCTCTTCGAAGGCCGCCTCGTAGCCGTCGCGCACGAGCGTGACCAGACGGCGGTCGGACTGCGTGCGCAGCGCCGGCCCGAGGAAGACCCTGGTGGCGATCGGCTCGGCTGGCGGTGGGGGCATGGCTAGGGAGGCTCCTGACTGCGGTACTGATATGAGAGCAGGGCGGTTCAATCGGTCCGCCGCTATCGATGCAACACCTACGCCGCCCGAAAATCACGCGAACGTCCAGCCCGGTCCATGGATAAGGGCCTGGCGGTCGTCCTCACCGCCTGCGCCGGCGGCCTCGTCGCCCTGCAGGCGCCGATCAACGCCGGCCTCGGCAAGGCCACGGGCGGCCTGCCGGCGGCGCTGGTCTCCTTCTCGGTCGGCTCGCTGGCGCTGGCGGCGATCGTCGTCCTCAGCGGCAAGGCCGCCGGGCTCTCCGCGACCCTCGACGTCAGCTGGTACTACCTGCTCGGCGGCCTGCTTGGCGCCGTCTATGTCACCACCGCCCTGCTCGCGGTCTCGGCGATCGGCGCCGGCGGCGTCGCCGCGGGGACCGTGACCGGCCAGCTGACCGCCGCGGTGGTGGTCGACCGCCTAGGCCTGTTCGGCCTGGACCAGGTCCCGATCACCCCGGCCCGCCTGGCCGGAGTCGGCCTGCTGCTGGCCGGGACCTTCCTGATCCTGCGCTGAGCCGGTGTACTCCGGCGGCGCGATCTGGAGGTAGTGCTTGAAGGCCCAGGTGGTGAGGGGCTTGAACTTCATCAGCCGGACGCCGGCGGCGAGGACCGGTTTCGGGAAGCGCGGGAGCATCTTCTGCACCCGCAGCATCCAGCGGAACTTCCACTCGTGCGAGTCGTGGAACTTGGCGTAGGAAGCCGCCGCCTGCTCGCGGCTCTGGCGCCCCTCGACGACTCCGCGCAGCTCGCGGCCGAGGGCGATGCCGAAGTAGAGCGCGGTGCGGATCCCCTCGGCGGTGAACGGAACGCAGTGCCCGGCCGAGTCGCCGACGAAGAAGACGTCGCCCTCGCCCGCCCGCCGGAGTTTGTGCGGGATCCAGTTGCCCTGATAGCGGACGCTGTCGCGGCCGAGGTCCTCGGCCAGCAGCTCGGTCGTCGCGCGGACGTGGAAGCGGGGATCGAAGGAGCCGATCCCGACCCGGGTCTCCTCGCCGGCCGGGAAGGACCAGCCGTAGCCTTCTGGCACGTAGCGACGGTCGACCCAGATCTCGAGATCCTCGCCGCCCCCCTCGGGATGCACCTCGAGGCCGCGCGAGAGCGGCGCGTCTGGTGGCTGGTAGCCGTTGTCGTTCGCCAGCATCCGCCGCCAGCCGAGCCCGTCGATGACGAGGGGCGCCGAGATCACGCCGCGGTCGGTCTCGATGGCGATTTCGCCGTTGTCGTTGGCGTCGGCGGCGCGGCCGTTGACCTTGGCGGTCTCGAAGGTCGCGTCGCAGTCGCGCCACAACAGCTCGCAGAATTCGCGGTAGTCGAAGGTGGAGAGGGTCCAGGGCAGCTTCCAGCGGGCGCTGGCCAGCGGCGTGTGCAGGACCATCGTGTCGAAGCGCTGGCGCTCACACTCCATCAGGCCCAGCTGCCGCATCCAGTCGGTCGGGATGCCGCAGGCGGAGGTCTGGCGCTCGCCGATCTCGTAGCGATCGACGATCATCACGTCGGCGCCGGAACCGGCAAGCTCGCGGGCCACGGCGAGGCCGGCGAAGCTGGCGCCGCAGATGAGGACGTCGTGGCGGCCGGCCAGAGAAGTGCGCTCATCGCCCCGTTTCGTCGCCCTGACCGGCATCTCGCGGAGGTTAACCTTTCTCGTTGCGTGAGGGCGCAAGAGGGTCGCGAGGGTTTCTGCCATTATTCGCCGCCGTGTCCGCGACCGACCTCCTGACTGCCCCTGCGCCCACCGCCACGCCCGTCGAGGGCTCCGGTGGCCTGCTGCTGGAGATCGACGGCAAAATCGTCCCCAATTACGCGGCGACGATGGTCTCCTTCGACGAGGGCGACGTCGTCAACGGCAAGGTCGTGCGGATCGACAAAGACGAGGTCCTGGTCGACATCGGCTACAAGGCCGAGGGCGTCATCCCCTCCAACGAGCTTTCGATCCGCAAGTCGGTCGATCCGGCCGAGGAGGTCGAGCTCGGCGAGGAGGTCGATGCGCTGGTCCTCACCAAGGAGGACGCCGAGGGCCGCCTGATCCTCTCCAAGAAGCGCGCCCGCTTCGAGAAGGCCTGGCGCCGGATCGAGATCGCCGCCGACTCCGGCGAACCGGTCGAAGGCAGCGTCATCGAGGTCGTCAAGGGCGGTCTCATCCTCGACCTCGGGGTGCGCGGCTTCCTGCCCGCCTCGCTGGTCGACATCCGCCGCGTCCACAACCTCGACGAGTTCATGGGCCAGACGCTCGAGTGCAAAGTGATCGAGCTGAACCGCTCCCGCAACAACGTCGTCCTCTCGCGCCGCGCCGTTCTCGAGGAGGAGCGCAAGGAGGTGCGCGAGCAGATCCTTGGCCGCCTCGAGCCGGGCCAGGTGGTCGAAGGCAAGATCTCCAACATCGTCGACTTCGG
This sequence comes from Solirubrobacterales bacterium, assembly GCA_035995325.1. Lineage (GTDB taxonomy): Bacteria > Actinomycetota > Thermoleophilia > Solirubrobacterales > 70-9 > VAYN01. The sequence goes on along the minus strand of DASYKN010000087.1, from coordinate 32,122 downwards.
CGCCTTCGTCGACCTCGACGGCATCGACGGGCTGATCCACATTTCCGAGCTTTCCTGGAGCCACGTCAACCATCCCTCCGAAGTCGTCGCGATCGGCGACACGGTGCGGATCAAAGTCCTGGACATCGACCGCGACCGCCAGCGCATCTCGCTCGGCCTCAAGCAGACGCAGGAGGATCCCTGGCAGCGGGTCATCAGCACCCACCGCCCCGGCGACGTTCTCGAGGGCTCGGTCACCAAGGTCGTCGCCTTCGGCGCCTTCGTCGAAATCCTGCCCGGAGTCGAGGGCCTGGTCCACATTTCCGAGCTTGCCGACCACCACGTCGAGAACCCGAGCGAAGTGGTCGAGCCGGGCGCCACGCTCAACGTCAAGATCCTCGAGATCGACGAAGAGCGCCGCCGGCTCTCGCTGAGCATCAAGCGGGTCGAGGGGCAGAACATGCCGATGGGCGACCTGGGCGACCAGTTGGCGGCTGCTACCGAGGGTTCGGACGAGTCAGCCGCGGGTCCTGTCGCGGATGAGGCGCCTGAGGCCGAGGGTTCAACCGCCGAGGAGGCTCCGGACGACGGCCCTGCGGAGGAGCCTGTTGCTGAGGAGCCCGAGGCAGAGGCCGCCGCCGAGCCCGAGGCTCCCTCCGAGGCAGAGGCCGCTGAGGACGCTCCCGCCGAGGAGGAGGCCGCTGAGACTGGCGATCCCGCTCCGGTTGCCGAGGAGAACGGGACCACCGAGGACGACGGCCCTAAGGACGACGGCCCTAAGGAGGACGGCGGCGAGGCCCAGGAGGGCGAAACCGCGACCGACCGCCCCGATTCCCCGGACGATGTTGACGAGGCTGCGGGCGAGACGTCCGAGCCCGAGGCGCCCGCCGACTCCTAGACGGCGATGCCGCTGACGATCGGCCTCACCGGCGGCATCGCGGCCGGGAAGTCCGAGGCACTGGCGGCTTTCTCGAGGTTGGGAGCGGCAACCCTCTCCAGCGACGCCGTCGTCCACGAGCTGCTCGATTCCGAGCCGCTGCTCGGCCGGCTGATCGCGCGCTGGGGCGAGGAGATCGCGCCCGACGGCAGCATCGACCGCAACCGGATCGGCGAGATCGTCTTTGCCGACCCGGAGCAGCTGACCTGGCTCGAGCAGCAGATCCACCCGTTGGTCGGGGCCCGAATCGGCGCCTGGCTGACCGGCCTGCCCGAGGACGCGGAGGTGGCCGTGATCGAGGTGCCGCTCTTGTTCGAGTCGGAGATGGAGCCCGCCTTCGACACCACCGTGGCGATCGTCACCGCCGACGAGGTGCGGCGCGAGCGCGCGGCGGCGCGCGGCCACACCTTGGTCGACGAGCGCGAGGCGCGGCAGCTGGCCCAGGACGAGAAGGCCGCCCGGGCCGAGCACGTCGTCGCCAACGACGGCTCGATCGCTGACCTCGAGCGAGCCCTGTCCGCCCTGATCGACAAGCTGCGGCGATGAAGCGCAGGGCGCGGCGACGCCGCAGGCTGGCACTCGGCACCGGCGTGGCCGCCATCGGCCTCGTCGTCTTGGTCATGGTTGTCAGTGGCAAGTTCGACGAGGCGATCCAGGAGCTGACCCTGCCCCTGCGCCACGAGGACATCATCCGCCAGCAGGCCGCGGAAAAGGAAGTCGACGCGGCGCTGATCGCCGCCGTCATCTACTCGGAGTCGAAGTTCTCCGACCAGACTTCCAGCGCCGGCGCCAGGGGCCTGATGCAGATCACGCCGGAAGCGGCCAACGAAATAGAGCGCCTCAGCGGTGGCACCTCGTTCAAGATCGACGATCTCTCCGACCCGGAAATCAACATCCGCTACGGCACCTTCCTTCTGCGCGAACTGCTCGAGCGCTTCGACGGTGACGAGGTCGCCGCCCTTGCCGCCTACAACGCCGGGCCGGCCAACGCCGAAAAGTGGGGCGGCAGCGGGCTGACCGTCGACGCGATCCCCTTCCCGGAAACGCGCGCCTACATCGAAGAGGTCTTGGCAAAGCGCGATGAGTACCGCGCCAAGTACCCACAGGAGCTGGGCTACCGATGAGCCGCGAGACCCCGAAGCCGCGCACGGCGGCGCTCGCCCTGGCGGTCGGGCTGGTCCTCGCCGATTCCTCGATCGTCGTCCTGGCGCTGCCCGAGATCTACCGCCAGCTCGACACCAGCGTCGCCGGCGTCACCTGGGTGCTGATCTCCTTCAACCTGGTGATGGCGCTGGCCGCGGTTCCGGCGGCGCTGCTCGCCCGGCGGGTCGGCCCGGGCCGGGCGGCGGCGGTCGGGCTCGCGATCTTCGCCGGCGCCGGGCTCGCCTGCGGCATCTCCGACCAGCTCTCGACCCTGATCCTCGCCCGCTGCGTGCAGGCGCTCGGCGGCGCCCTCGCGGTCACGGCGTCGCTGGAGCTGCTGCCCGCGACCGTCGGCTCCGAGCGCCGCGCCGCGACGATCTGGGCCAGCGCCGGCGCAACCGGGGCGGCGCTCGGCCCGGCGGTCGGCGGCATCCTCACCGAGCTTGTCTCCTGGCAGTCGATCTTCCTGATCCAGGTGCCGGTCGCGCTCGCCGCCGCGGTGCCGATCCTGGCGGTGGCCAAACACGAGGCGGCGACCGGCGTCCTGCAGACCGAGGTCCGCCGCACCGGCAGGCCGCACCTGGCGGCCAACCTCGCCCTGGCGATGGTCTCGGCGGCAATCGCAGCGGCCCTCTTCCTGCTGGTGCTGCTGCTGATCGAAGGCTGGCGCCTGACCCCGATCGGGGCCGCGATCGTGGTCACGGCGATGCCCTTGGCGGCGCTGCTCGGCAGCCGCCTCGACCCCTTGGTGCCGAGCGCCAAGGCACGCGCCGCCGCCGGCGCGATCTTCGTCTCCGGCGGCCTCGCCGGCCTCGCCCTCCTGCCGCACGCGGAGGTGGCGCTGACCCTGCCGCCGCAGCTGCTGATCGGCATCGGCCTGGCGCTGGTGCTGTCGGCGCTGACCGAGACCGCGCTCGGCGGCCGTTCGCCGCAGGCGATCCACGGCGGCTGGACGATCTCCGCCCGCCATGCCGGCGTCGTCATCGGCCTGCTGGCGCTGACGCCGGTCTTCACCGCCGACATCGCCAGCCAGCGGACCGACGCGATCGACGCCGGCACCGCGGTGATCCTCGACTCCAAGGTCAGCCCCCTGCTCAAGATCGACCTCGCGCAGAAGATCGAGGACCGGCTCGAAGGCGAGAAGGGCAAGGTGCCGACGATCGGCCCCGCTTTCGAGCCGCTGCCCAGCGATCCCGGCGACCGCGCCGCCGTCGAAGAACTGCGCGACGAACTGCAAGAGCAGCTCAACGCCGGCGCCACGCACGCCTTCAGCCCTTCGTTCCTGCTCGCCGCCCTGCTCGGCCTGCTGGCCCTGATCCCGATCGCGCTGGCGCGGAGGGTCGAGCTGTGAACGTGGGCCTGCGGGGACAGCTGCTGGTCGGCGCCGCGATCGTTTCCTCGCTGGTCCTGATCGGCGCCTACCTCGCCGCCGGCGGCTCCTCCTACGAACCGGAGAAGGTCCGCGACCCCTGCCAGCACCGGCCCTGGAGCGATCCCCAGGGGCTGGGGGAAATCGCCAACCAGTTCACCAGCTCCGCCCTCGACGGCGCCGCCTGCCAGCTCGGCGTCAGCCGCGAGGCGTTGGCGCGGGCGCTGGCGACGCCGGAGGCGCGCGCGCGCTTCAGCAAGCGCTACGGGATCGACGACGCGAAACTGGCCCGGGCGGTCCGCGCCGGGCTGCTGCGGGCGATTGACGACGCCGAAGAAGCCGGCGCCCTGAGCCCGCTGCTGGCCGGTCCGCTGCGCGGCACGGTCGAAGAAATCCCGCTCGACCGGGCGATCGAACTGATCAACAACGCCCGCTCGATCTTCGGCAACCTGCAGACCTTCCTCGGCCCGGCCGGCGACCTGCTGGAAGAATTCCTGCCCTAGGAACGGCGGGCCCTGGCGCCCCGGGCGCCTCAGTCGCGAGTCGCGCGCCAGACCCAGAGCATCGCGAGCGGCTGCAGCGGCAGCCGCGCCCAGAGCGCCCAGCGCGGAACCTTTTTCAGGTCCAGGCCGCGGATCTGCTCGGGGTTGACCGCCATGTGCACGTTGGCGGGGAAGACGGCCAGCAGCAGCGCCAGCAGCCACCAGCGGCCGAAGCGGCGGGTGGCGGGGTGGAGCACCGCGAGCCCGCCGAGGATCTCGGCGACGCCGCTGACGACGACCGCCTCGCGCGCCGGCACCGGCTCGGGCACCATCGCCTCGTAGCTGCGCGGGATTCTGAAATGCAGCACCCCGGTGAGGTTGAAGAAGGCGGCGAGGCCGAGGCGCGAGCGGTTCATCGACCGCGCAGTCTTCCAGTTCGCCCGACTGTGCGTCTCGCTATGTTCGTATTTCGTGCCCGAGTTCAAGCTCAACCCCGCCTACACGCCGACGGCCGACCAGCCGAAGGCGATCGAGGGGCTGGCCGCCGGGATCGAGGCCGGCGAACGCTTCCAGACGCTGCTCGGCGCCACCGGCACCGGCAAGACCTTCACGATGGCGGCGACGATCGCCGCGGTGCAGCGTCCCTCGCTGGTGATCGCCCACAACAAGACGCTCGCCGCCCAGCTCTGCAACGAGTTCCGCGAGTTCTTCCCGGAGAACTCGGTCGAGTACTTCGTCTCTTACTACGACTACTACCAGCCCGAGGCCTACGTCCCGGCCCAGGACCTCTACATCGAGAAGGACTCCTCGATCAACGACGAGATCGACCGCCTGCGCCACGCGGCGACGGCGGCACTGTTCGCTCGCCGCGACGTGATCATCGTCGCCTCGGTCTCCTGCATCTACGGGATCGGCTCACCCCAGGTCTACAACGAAAAAATGCAGCTGTTCAAGGTCGGCGCCTCGCTCGACCGCGACGAGGTCCTGCGCAAGCTGATCAAAATGCAATACCAGCGCAACGACGCGGTGCTGGGGCGCGGCTCCTTCCGGGTCCGCGGCGAGGTCCTGGAGATCATGCCCGCCTACGCCGAGTCCGCCTACCGGATCTCCCTCTTCGGCGACGAGATCGAGGGGATCCAGCACTTCGACCCGCTGACCGGCGAAATCCTCGACACGATCGACCACGTCTCGGTCTGGCCGGCCTCCCACTACGTGACCAAAGACGAGACCGTCGAGCGCGCGGTCGAAGAGATCCGCGCCGAACTCGAATCGCGCACGGCCGAGCTCGAGGAGGAAGGCAAGCAGCTGGAGGCCCACCGGCTGCGCCAACGGACCGCCTACGACCTCGAGATGATCAAGGAGGTCGGCTTCACCTCGGGGATCGAGAACTACTCGCGGATCCTCGACGGCCGCCCGGCGGGCAGCCCACCGCACACGCTGATCGATTACTTCCCCGACGACTTCGTCGCCTTCGTCGACGAGTCCCACCAGACGATCCCGCAGATCGGCGGCATGTTCGAGGGCGACCGCTCGCGCAAGTCGACCCTGATCGACTTCGGCTTCCGCCTGCCCTCGGCGATCGACAACCGGCCGCTCAAGTTCGACGAGTTCCTCGAGCGGGTCGACCGGCTGGTGATGGTCTCGGCGACGCCGGGCAACTTCGAGAAAGCGGAATCGACCCGGATCGTCGAGCAGATCGTGCGCCCGACCGGAATCATCGACCCCTACATCGAGGTGCGCGAGACGAAGAACCAGATCGACGACCTGATGAACGAAGCCAGGGTCGTCGCCAAAGCCGGCGAGCGCGTCCTGGTCACCACCTTGACCAAGAAGATGGCCGAGGACCTGACCGCCTACCTGCTCGAGTACGGGATCAAGGTCCGCTACCTGCACTCGGAGATCGACACCCTGGAACGGATCCAGATCGTCCGTGACCTGCGCCTCGGCGAATACGACGTCCTCGTCGGGGTCAACCTCCTGCGCGAGGGGCTCGACCTGCCCGAGGTCTCGCTGGTGGCGATCCTCGACGCCGACAAGGAGGGCTTCCTGCGCGGCGAGACCAGCCTCGTGCAGACGATCGGCCGCGCTGCCCGCAATGTCAACGGGCGGGTGCTGATGTACGCCGACCGCGAGACCGATGCGATGCGGGCGGCGATGAGCGAGACCGACCGCCGCCGGGCGATCCAGCTCGCCTACAACGAGGAGCATGGGATCACGCCGGAGACGGTCCGCAAGGGCATCTCCGAGATGTCCTCGTTCCTGGCGATGGAGGACCGGGCGCCGGCGAAACGGCGCAGCAAGCGCAGCGGCGAGTACGACAGCCCCGAGGAGCTGGAGAAGACGATCGTCGCGCTCGAGGAGGAGATGCTCGCTGCGGCCGACGACCTCCGCTTCGAGGAGGCCGGCCGCATCCGTGACGAGCTGAGGGAGCTGCGCCGCGACCTCGACGGGATGACCGCCGGGGCCTGAGCCGACGCCTAGGCCAGCAGCTTTGCCGCCTTGGCGCTGTCGGTGTAGAACTCGCCGCGCACGGCCTTGCCGTCGGCGTCGTACTTGAGCAGGTGGACGAAGGGCGCCTCGAAGCTCCCCTTGTCGTTTCCGGCTCGCTGGGTGCCACGGACGACCACGTACTCGCCGGCGTCGATGAACTCCTCCGGCTCGACGCTGAACGAGGTCCAGTAGTTGGGAATCTGGGCGAAGTTCCCCAGGATCGCGTCGCGTCCCTTCGTTTCTCCGCCGAGCGGCAGCTCGTCTGAGGTGACCCAGACCGCGTCCTCGGCGAACGACTCCTGCAGGGCGGCCATGTCGCCGCTGCCGAAGGCGGCGTAGGCGGAACGGGCAGTGTCGAGATTGGACATCTCTCCTCCTCTGTTGACCCTGCCTCCGTTCCAACGTAAACCCGACTGGGCGGGAACACAAGGCGAGCCCCGCCCGCGGCCCGTTTAATCTCCGCCGGTGGCCATCGCGGTAACCGAAGCGACCTTCGATCGCGACGTGATCGAGCTTTCCCGGCAGACGCCGGTGGTGGTCGACTTCTGGGCCGAGTGGTGCGGTCCCTGCAAAGCGCTGAGCCCGGCCCTGGAAGCGGCCGAGGCGAGCCGCGGCGGCCGCGTGCTGCTGGCCAAGGTCGATGTCGACTCCAACCAGGCGCTGGCCGGCCGCCACGGCGTCCAGGGCATTCCCGCGGTCAAGGCCTTCCGCGACGGCAAGGTCGTCGATGAGTTCGTCGGCGCCGTGCCGCCGGCCAAAGTCGACGCTTTCTTCGACGCGCTGTTGCCCTCGAAAGCCGACGAGCTGCTCGAGCAGGGGGACGAGCTGTCGCTGCGCGAGGCGGCCGAACTGGAGCCGCGCCGCGCCGACATCGCCGTGCGACTGGGCCAGGCGCGGCTCGCCCGCGGGGCGGAGGAGGAGGCGCTGGAAGCGGTCCAGGGCCACGTCGGCGACTTCGCCGCCGAGGGCATCGCCGCGCGCGTGCGGCTGGCCAAGGCCGGGATCGGCACGGAGGCCTTTGCCAAGCTGGACGCCGGCGAGCGGGGGGCTGCGCTCGACGCCCTGCTGGCGGAAATCAAAGCGCTCGACGGCGACGCGCCGGAGGACGCCCAGGACCTGCTGCGCCGCGCCGTGGTCGGCGTCCTCAGCGGCTTCGACCCGGCCGACCCGAGCGCCCGCGAGTACCGCCGCAGGCTCGCCGGCGCCCTCGGCTGAGACCCGCGGGGCTACGGTTCGGCGCCCAAAATCCCGCAAAATGCAGGCGATTGAAGGGAACATCTGTTCGCCTGCGTAGAATCGTGAGGAGTGGCCGCCTCCGACCGCATCGTCATCTCGGGCGCCCGTGAGCACAACCTCAAGGACATTGATGTTGAGCTGCCGCGGGACGCGCTGATCGTCATCACCGGGCTCTCGGGCTCCGGCAAGTCGAGCCTTGCCTTCGACACGATCTACGCCGAGGGGCAGCGCCGCTACGTCGAGTCGCTCTCGGCTTACGCGCGCCAGTTCCTCGGGCTGATGGAGAAGCCCGACGTCGACTCGATCGAGGGGCTCTCGCCGGCGATCTCGATCGACCAGAAGACGACCTCGCGCAATCCGCGCTCGACGGTCGGCACGGTGACCGAGATCTACGACTACCTGCGCCTGCTCTGGGCGCGGATCGGGGTTCCGTACTGCCCCGAGTGCGGCGAGGAGATCACCGGCCAGACCCAGGAGCAGATCGTCGACCGCCTGATGACCCTCGAGGAGGGCACCAAGTTCATGGTCCTGGCGCCGATCGTGCGCGGGCGCAAAGGCGAGTACGGGAAATTGCTCGAGCAGATGCGGCTCGAGGGCTACTCGCGGGTCAAAGTCAACGGCGAGCTGCGCCGGCTCGACGAGGAGATCGTCCTCGACAAGAAGTTCAAACACGACATCGCGGTGGTCGTCGACCGGCTGGTGATGAAGACCGACCTGCGGCGGCGGCTCTCGGAGTCGGTCGAGGCGGCCTCCGGGCTGGCGGCGGGGCTGATCGAAGTCGAGATGGTCGACGGCGAGGCCGAGCCGCTGCTCTTCTCCGAGCAGTTCGCCTGCCTCAACTGCGGCACCTCGATCCCCGAGCTGGAGCCGCGGATCTTCTCCTTCAACTCGCCCCACGGCGCCTGCGAGCGCTGCCACGGGCTTGGATTCCAGCGCGTGATCGACCCCGAGCTGGTCGTCCCCGACCCGACGCTGTCGTTGGCTGAGGGCGCCCTGCAGCCCTGGAACCGCGGCATCACCGCCTACTGGAAGCGTTTGATCGCCGCCGTCGCCGGGGAGCATGGCGTCGACGTCGACCTGCCCTGGGCGCAGCTGAGCAAAGAGGACAAAGAGATCTTCCTCTACGGCACCGGCGAGACCCGCCACCAGGTCACCTACACCAACCGCTTCGGCCGCCGCCGCTCCTACAAGGTGCGCTTCGAGGGGATCGTCAACAACCTCCAGCGCCGCTACGAGGAGACCGACTCCGAGACCAACCGCGAGCGGATCGAGAGCTACATGGCCGAGCAGCCCTGCCCGCAGTGCAAGGGCGCGCGGCTGCGGCCGGAGAGCCTCGCGGTCAAGGTCGGCGGCATCAGCATCGCCGAGTACAGCGACCTCTCGGCCCGGGCGGCGGCGCAGTGGATCGAGGAGCTGGAGATGAACCCGACCGAGAAGGCGATCGCGCGCCTGATCGTGCGCGAGATCACCGAACGCCTCAACTTCCTCGAGAACGTCGGCATCGGCTACCTCTCGCTGGCCCGCTCGGCCCGCTCGCTCTCCGGCGGCGAGGCGCAGCGGATCCGCCTCGCGACCCAGATCGGCTCGCACCTGGTCGGCGTCATGTACGTCCTCGACGAGCCCTCGATCGGCCTCCACCAGCGCGACAACGAGAAGCTGATCGCGACCCTCAACCGCCTGCGCGACCTCGGCAACACGGTGATCGTCGTCGAGCACGACGAGGGGACGATGATGGCCGCCGACCACCTGGTCGACCTCGGGCCCGGCGCCGGCGAACACGGCGGCCACGTGATCGCCGCCGGCACCCCGGCCAAAGTGGCGAAGAACTCGGCCTCGCTGACCGGCCAGTACCTCTCCGGCAAGCGCAAGATCGAGGTTCCCGAGGAGCGCCGCCAGCCCAGCGGGGCGCTGCGGGTGCGGGGCGCCCGCGAACACAACCTCAAGGGCGTCGACGTGGCGATCCCGCTTGGCGTCCTCTGCTGCGTCACCGGCGTCTCCGGCTCCGGCAAGTCGACCCTGGTCAACGAGACGCTGCACCACGCGGTCGCCAACCGCCTGCACCAGGCGAAGCTGCGTCCCGGCGCCCACGACGGCATCGACGGGCTCAGCCAGATCGACAAGATCATCAACATCGACCAGTCGCCGATCGGCCGCACGCCGCGCTCCAACCCGGCGACCTACACCGGCGTCTTCGACCACATCCGCCAGCTCTTCACGCAGACGCAGGAGGCACGGGCGCGCGGCTACAAACCGGGCCGCTTCAGCTTCAACGTCAAGGGCGGCCGCTGCGAGGTCTGCAAAGGCGACGGCCAGATCAAGATCGAGATGCATTTCCTGCCCGACGTCTACGTGCCCTGCGAACAGTGCCACGGAAAACGCTACAACCGCGAGACGCTCGAGGTCCGCTTCAAGGGCAAGAGCATCGCCGACGTGCTGGAGATGTCGGTCGAGGAGGGAGTCGAGTTCTTCGAGAACGTGCCGAAGATCCACCGCCGCCTGCGGACCCTGCACGACGTCGGCCTCGACTACATCCGCCTCGGCCAGCCGGCGACGACGCTCTCCGGCGGCGAGGCGCAGCGGATCAAGCTCGCGACCGAGCTGTCCAAAGTCGCGACCGGCGACACCCTCTACATCCTCGACGAGCCGACCACTGGCCTCCACTTCGCCGATGTCCAGCGCCTGCTCGACGTCCTCGGGCGCCTGGTCGACGCCGGCAACTCGATCGTCGTCATCGAGCACAACCTCGACGTGATCAAGACCGCCGACTGGCTGGTCGACCTCGGCCCCGAGGGCGGGGAAGAGGGCGGCGAGATCATCGCCACCGGCACCCCCGAGGAGGTGGCGGCCGTAAAAAACTCCTACACCGGCCAATTCCTCGCCGGGCTGGTCGAGCCGGCAAAGCCGAAACGCGGCTCCAGGCGTCGCGAGCCGATCGCCGCCTAGTACGGCGCAGGACCCGGATAGGCGCGGCGTCTAGGACGGCGCGTCCCATGTTTGACGGTCCGGTTAGACGGGCTGGCCCGACCTTGCTTGAAAATTTCAACCGCGGGGTATGGTCGAAGTCAGATTTGGGAAACGGGTGCAAACCCGGCCATAAGGAGGAGACGCATGTCCAGTCCTGCCGTTCTGAAGCGAACCTCGTTCGGGTTCGTCGCCCTGCTCGTGATCGCGCTCGTCGCCGCCGGCTGCGGCGGCAGTAGCGGCGGTGGTGGGACCAAGATCGCCCTCCTGCTGCCGGAAAACGAGACGCCTCGCTACGAAACCAACGATCGCCCCGATTTCGAAGAATCCGTCGAAGAACTTTGCAGCGACTGCGAAGTCATTTACAGCAACGCCGGCGGCGACGCCCAGAAGCAGCAGAGCCAGGCCGAAGCGGCCCTGACCCAGGGCGCTGAAGTCCTCGTCGTCGACCCGATGGACTCCAAATCGGCGGCGGCTATCGCCACGAAGGCCCAGGCCCAGAACGTGCCGGTCCTCAGCTACGACCGCTTGATCGAAAACGGCGAAGTCGACGCCTACGTCTCCTTCGACAACGAAAAAGTCGGCGAACTGCAGGCTGAAACGCTGGCCAAAAAACTGAAAGAAGACGGCAGCGCCAGCGGCCCGATCATCAAGATCAACGGCGATCCGGCGGATCCGAACGCCGCTCTGTTCAAAGCGGGCTCCAACAAAGGGTTCGAAGCCGCGGGGGTAACGGTCGCGAAGGAATACGACACGCCCGGCTGGTCCGCCGAAAACGCCCAGCGCGAGGCGCAGCAGGCGATCACCGCGCTCGGCAACGACGGGTTCGCGGGCATCTACGCCGCCAACGACGACACCGGCGGCGGCGCGATCGCGGCGCTGAAGGGCGCCGGCCTCAACCCCGAAGAAGTCCCGGTCACCGGCCAGGACGCGACCGTGGCGGGCCTGCAGCGGATCCTCGCCGGCCAGCAGTTCATGACGGTCTACAAGGAAATCGGCCCGCAGGCCAAGGTCAGCGCCGAAATCGCCATCGCGCTCGCCGAAGGCAAGGAAGTGCCGCAGGACAAAGTCACCGAAGAACTCGACAACGGCGCCGGCAAAGTGCCGGCGGTCCTGCTCGAACCGATCGCTGTGGTGAAAGACAACGTCAAGACCACGGTGGTCGCCGACGGGTTCGTCACCGCCTCAGAACTCTGCACCGGCGCCTACGCGGCGGCGTGCAAAGAAGCAGGAATCTCGGGCTGAAGATGGCCGCGGGAACTCCGCTCCTCGAGCTGGAGGGAGTCAGCAAGGCGTTCGGCCCGGTCCAGGCATTGGACCGGGTCGACTTCGCCGTCAGCGCCGGCGAGGTCGTCGGCCTCGTCGGCGACAATGGCGCCGGCAAGTCGACGATGGTGAAGACGATCGCCGGCATCCACTCCGCCGACACGGGGACCATCCGCTTCGAAGGCGAGGAGGTCTCGATCTCCAAACCCCAGGACGCGACTGCCCTCGGGATCGCGACCGTGTACCAGGACCTCGCCCTCTGCGACAACCTCGATGTCGTCGCCAACCTCTTCCTCGGCCGCGAGGAGGTCTCGCCCGGCATCGGCACCGCCTCGCGCCAACTCGACGAGGCGCGGATGGAGCATCAGACCGGGGAGCTGCTCTCAAATCTCGCGGTGACGATTCCGAGCCTGCGCAGCGAGGTCGGGACCCTCTCCGGCGGCCAGCGCCAGCAGGTCGCGGTCGCCCGCTCGCTGCTCGGCGATCCCAAGGTCGTCCTGCTCGACGAGCCGACGGCGGCGCTCGGCGTCGCCCAGACGGCGCAGGTGCTGAACCTGATCCGCCGCCTGCGCGAGCGCGAGCTGGGCGTCGTCGTGATCAGCCACAACCTGGTCGACGTCTTCGAGGTCGCCGACCGCATCTTCGTCCTCCGGCTCGGCCGCCCGGCGGGGGACTTCAGCGCCGAAGCGACGACCGAGGAGCACGTCGTCTCGGCGATCACCGGCATCGGCACCGACGGTGAGAAACGCAACGGCCGCGACGACGAGAAAAGCGCCGACGAGGATGGGGAGGAGGGCCGATGAGCGATGCCACCGCCAGCACCGCCGACTCCGCCGAAGGCGCGATCCGTCCGAAGGAAACGCTCCGCCGCCTCGTCCAGGGCGACCTCGCTTCGCTGCGGGTCCTGATCGGCCTGGCCCTGATCTGGGCGATCTTCCAGTTCGAGAACGACCGCTTCCTCTCGGCCCAGAACCTGACCAACCTGATGCTGCAGATAGCCGCCACCGGTTTGATCTCGATCGGCGTCGTCTACGTGTTGCTGCTGGGGGAGATCGACCTCTCGGTCGGCGCCGTCAGCGGCCTCGCCGCCGCGGTGATGGCCGTCCTCAACGTCAAGCACGGCTGGAACCCCTACCTGGCGATCGCCGCCGCGATCGCCGTCGGACTGGCGATCGGGTTGCTGCAGGGGTTCCTCTTCAGCCACTTCGGCGTGCCGTCCTTCGTCGTCACGCTTGCGGGCTTACTGGCCTGGCAGGGGGCCTTGTTACAGGTGCTGGGATCGACCGGGTCGATCAACCTCACCGATCCCAAGATCACCGGCCTCACCGAAACCTTTTATTCCGATACGGTCGGCTGGATCATGGCCGTCGCGGTGGTCGGGGCCTACGGGGGCCTGCTCTTGATCGGGCACCGCCGCCGTGTCGCCGCCGGGCTCGACGGTGAGAGCATGGCCCGGCTCGGACTCCGATTCGGCGCGGTCGCGGCGGTGACGATCGCCGCCTTGCTGGTCTTCAACTCCTACGAAGGCGTGCCGCTGGCGGTGCTGATCCTGCTCGCCTTCGTGGTCGGAATGGAGTACGTGGTCAAGCGCACCAGCTTCGGCCGTCATGTGTTCGCGGTCGGTGGCAACGCCGAGGCCGCCCGCCGCGCCGGCATCCGCGTCAACGGCATCCGCGTCGCTGTCTTCGGCATCGCCGGCACGATGGCGGCGATCGGCGGCATCATGGCCGCCTCGCGCCTGTTCGCGGTCAACCAGAACTCCGGCGGCAACGAACTGCTGCTGCTGGCGATCGCCGGCCCGGTCATCGCCGGCACCAGCCTCTTCGGCGGCCGCGGCTCGGTCTGGACGGCGCTGACCGGCGCCCTCGTGATCGGCTCGATCTCCAACGGCATGGACCTGCTGGCGCTCTCCTCCGCGGTCAAGTTCATGGTCACCGGCGGCGTCCTGCTGCTGGCAGTCCTGGTCGACGCGATCGCCCGCAACCAGCGCTCGGCGACCGGCCGGGTCTGAAGCTCTAGCGCGCGGAGATCTAGCGGGCGAAGAGGAGGGAGGCGCCGACGGCGCCGCCGAGGTCGCCGAGCGAGGCGACCCGCACCGCGGGCGGCCGCTCGTCGACGAAGAGGTGCTTCGTCATCTCCTCCATCAGCGGCTCCATGTAGCGCTCGCCGAAGCGGACGCCGAGGCCGCCGCCGATGATCACCGCTTCCGGGTCGATCAGGTTGATCGCCGAGGCGACACCGGTTCCGAGCGCCTCGATCGCGCGGTCGATCAGTTTCTCCGCCAGGTGGTCGCCGTGGTCCAGCGCCCGCTCCCAGATGCCGCTGGTCAGGCGCGGTTTGCCGTGTTTCTCCATCAGCTTGAAGAGGTCGGTCTTGTGGCCCTCTTCGTGCTGGCGTCGTGCCTCGGCTTCCATCGCCGAGCGGCCGGCGTAGGCCTCCATGCAGCCCTTGCGCCCGCAGGGGCACTTGGCGCCTCCGCGCTTGACGACCATGTGGCCGATCTCACCGGCGGCGCCGCGGCCGAGCCAGGGCTTGCCGTCGAGGACGAGGCCGCCGCCGACGCCGGTTCCCCAGAAGACCCCGATCAGGCTCTGGAACTCGCGCCCCGCGCCGAGGTGGAACTCGGCCTCGGTCGCGACCTGGACGTCGTTGCCGACCCGGACCTCGGCGCCCAGCTCCTGCTTCAGCGTGTCGGCCAGGGGAAAGCTGCCCTCCCAGGCGGGGAGGTTGCGCGCGGCGGAGACGACCCCGGTCTTCTCGTCGGCGTCGCCGGGCGAGCCGACCCCGATGCCTTCCAGGGAGCCGGTCTCGACCCCCGCCTGCTGGGCCGCCTCGCGCAGCGCTGCCGCCATCTCGTCGGCGACGTCTTGGGGCCCGCCGTCGGTCGGCGTCGGGCGCCGCGACTGCCCCTTGACGTCTCCGTCGGCGTCGACCACCACGGTCTGGATCTTGGTGCCGCCCAAATCGATGCCCCCGCGCAGATCGGCCACGCGCGCAGTTTACGCGCCGTTCGATGCATTGACCCCCCTATGGCGTGGTCAATGCATCGAACGGCGTGGGTTAACGTGCCCGGGGTGAGCGCGGGCGGTCAGCGGGGCTGGCGGATTTGGTGGGCGAAGCGGCGCTGGTATGAGCGCAACCGGCGCTGGCTGCGGCGGCGGCGGATCGACCGCCACGCTGCCCGCGGCGGCTTCTTCATCCGCTACCCGGTCGAGGGCGAGGTGCTGGAGGCGCTCGACGACGGCCGTCTGACGATCGGCGAAGGGACCTTGCTCGAGCCCGGTTGCTGGCTGACGCTGGGGCCGCAGGCGCGGATCGAGATCGGCGCCGGCTGCTTCCTCAACCGCAACACGATGATCGCCGCCCACGAGCGGGTGACGATCGGCGACCACACGATGTTCGCCAACGGCTGCTTCGTCGGCGACGCCAGCCACCGCTTCAACGACCGCGAGAGGCCGATCACCGGACAGGGCTTCACTTCGAAAGGCCCGGTCGAGATCGGCGCTAACTGCTGGTTCGGCGTCAACTGCGCCGTCACCACCGGGGTCTCGGTCGGCGAGCGCTGCGTCGTCGGCGCCAACTCGGTCGTCAACCGCGACCTGGCGGCGGCAACGATCGCCGCCGGGGTGCCGGCGAAGCCGATCCGCCAGATCGACTTCGCCGGTGGCGAGGACTAGCTCCGCTTAGGGGCTGCTGCCCGCGGGCGCGTCGGCGAGGGGCGCCGGCGCCGGCTGGCCGAAGACCCGCGCGAGGACGATGCTGAGCTCGTAGAGGAGGACCAATGGCGCCGTCTCCAGCAGCATCGAGACCGGGTCGATCCCGGGCAGCGCCGCGGCCACGACCGCGCAGGCGAGGTAGGCGTAGCGCCGGTTCTTGGTCAGCTGCTCGACCTTGACGATCCCCAGCCGGGTGACCGAGAGGATCGCCACCGGGACCTGGAACACGACTCCGCAGGCGAGCAGCGTCTGGGCGAAGAAGCCGTAGTAGTCCTTGGCCCGCACCTGGATGTTGAACTGGGCGTCGTTGAAGTTGAGCAGGAACTTGGTTGCCGCCGGGAGGACGACGAAGTAGCCGAAGACGACCCCGGCGATGAACAGCGCCGGCATCAGCAGTACCAGCGGCAGCACGGCCCGCTGCTGCTGCTTGCTGAACGCCGGCAGCAGATAGGCGAACAGCTCGTAGAGGATTATCGGCAGCGCCAGGATGATCGCCCCGTAGGCAGCGACGGTCATCGTCGTCGTGAACGGCTCGGTGATGCCGAAGGTGATCAGCCGGTCGTGGGCGGACGGCAATGGCCCGTTCGCCAGCTGCAGCAGCAGGTGGTTCTGCCAGAAGCAGAGGGCCAACGCGACCCCGAAGACCGCGACGGAGACGATGACGCGAGCGCGCAGCTCGTCGAGGTGCTCGACGAGGCTCAGCTCCGCCTCGGGGGAGATTGCTTTTACGCGCCGCATCGTCTGCTCAGGCCTGCTTTACGGTGACGTCCGCCGTGGGGACGGCAACGGGGGCCTCGGTCGCGGCCGTGACCGGCTGGGCGATTGCCTGCGGCTCCTCGGCGTCGTTGCCGGTCTCACCGCTGATCGTGCCTTTGAACTCGCGAATGCCTTTACCGAGCGAGTGGCCCAGCTCCGGCAGCTTTTTCGGCCCGAAGACGACGAGCGCGATGATCAGGACGATTCCTATCTCCATGGGTCCTATGTTGGGCATTGGTGTCTCCGTTCTTGTTGGGAGGGCGGTGCGGGGGTGAAGGCCGCTGGAGCCGGCGTCGACCGGCTCCAGCGGGAGCGGCTTACTTGAGGAAGCCGGTCTTTCCGACCGCCTTCAGGACTTCGGCCGCCGTGAACGGCGTGTCGAACGGCCCGTCCGGGGTGATGTTCCCGGGCGTGGCCTTCAACAGCAGGCCGGCAACCGAGGCGTGACGGGCCTCAATCGTGAGGATCGAGACAGCGGCAGCCGCGGTAGCCGGGTCGGCGAAGTTCGTCGCCTGGCCCGAGTAGGCGTGGACGCCGGTGTTCTCGAGAGCGACCGCCGTTTTGATGAACGACGCCTCCGAGGAGGTGGTGCTGCCGAAATCGACTTTCGGAGCGGGTACGGCTTTGCTGCCAAGCGCCTTTTTGAGATAGGCGACATGGGCGTTCTCGTCGGCGGTGACGGTCTTGAGGAAGACCTGCGCCTGTTTGTTCTTGAGAAACGACATTTTCTTGTTGTTGGCGGTCGCCTCGTTGTAGAAGGCGGCCTCCAGGTACTCGAGGGTGAGGGCGAAGTTGAGGATGCCGACGTCGCCTGCGCCGAAGCTGGCCGGGGGACGGCCCTTGCCGGCGGCCATCGAGGCCGCGGGGGCGAGAGCGCTCAACAGGGCGCCGCCGCCCATGACCGCGCCGCCGGCGAGACCGGCCTTCTTGAGGAAGGAGAGCCTGGTGTCGCCCTCCAGCGCCTCGACCGCGTCGTGGGCGGTTTCGCGAATGTCTCCGTTTACATCGACCTGCTCGAGTTTCAGCTCTGAACTCATTGGCCTTGCCTTTCGATCGGGGGAACTGGTTCTTCTTCTTTCCCGTCCCTGCGACGTCGGCGGCCCCACGGATCACTTGCGCGCCCTGTTTTTAAGTTCCGTTTCAATTGGCGAAAAAAGGGGTACAATTCGCCTCCGGCCGTGACCCACTAGGGCATGGACCGCTTTGACGTGAGCTCCTCTATCGGCAACTCCCCCGTTGCGATTTCTGGCGCCCGAGCCGTACGCTCCAAGCCGGCGCTTCGCTCTGCCCTGGCTCCGATGCGGCGGGACGGCAGCACGATCGGCCTGGTCCCGACCATGGGCTATCTGCACGATGGGCACGTCGCGTTGCTGCGCGCCGCCCGGGCCGAGTGCGACGTGGTGGTGATGAGCCTGTTCGTCAACCCAGCCCAGTTCGGGCCGGGCGAGGACCTCGACCGCTATCCGCGCGACGAGGAGCGCGACCTCCGGCTTGCCGGCGAGGAGGGCGTCGACTTCGTCTACGTCCCGCCCATCGAGGAGGTCTACCCCGCGGGGTTCACGACCGCGGTCGCGGTCGGCGGCAATCTCACCGAGGTCCTCGACGGCGATCCAGAGCGGCGTGGCCCCGAGCATTTCCGCGGCGTCGCCACCGTCGTCGCCAAGCTCTTCAACAGCGTCGGCCCCGACGTCGCCTACTTCGGCCAGAAGGACGCCCAGCAGGCCGCCGTTATCCGTCGGATGGCACGCGACCTCGACTTTCCGGTGCGAATCGAGGTGCTGCCGACCGTGCGCGAGGACGACGGCCTGGCGATGAGCTCCCGCAACGCCTACCTCGACGAGGATGCCCGCGAGCGCGCCACCGCGCTCTCGCGTGGGCTGCGGGCGGCCGAGCGGATCGCCCGCGAGGACTCGCTGGCGGCCGGCCTCGCCGCCGCCCGTCGCGAGCTTGCAGCCGCCGGCATCGAGCCCGAGTACCTCGAGGCGCGCGACGCCGAGCTGCTGGAGCCGGTTGCCGAGTTGGGCGACCGCCCGGTCCTGGTCGCCGTCGCCGCCCAGGTCGGCGGCGCCCGCCTGATCGACAACGTCTTGATCCAACCCCACCCCTAGAAAAGGCAAGGGAGAGCCATGCAGAGACAGATGCTGAAGTCGAAGATCCACCGCGCCACGGTCACCGATTGCGACGTCGACTACATCGGCAGCATCACGGTCGACACCGAGCTGATGGCCCAGGCCGACCTGATCACCAACGAGCAGGTCCACGTCTGGGACATCGACAACGGGTCCCGCTTCGTCACCTACGTGATCGACGGCGAGCCTGGCTCGCGGACGATGCAGGTGAACGGCGCCGCCGCCCACCTGGTCGAGCCTGGCCACAAGATCATCGTCGCCTCCTTCGGCGCCTACGACGAGAGCGACCTCGAGCGCTACTCGCCGGTCGTCGTCCACGTCGACGACGACAACAACCCGGTCGCGGTCGACAGCCACCCCGAGGTGCTGCTCTCATGAGCGCGGGCGGCCGCTCCCATACCGCTGCGCCCGCTTCGCCCGCCGGTCGTGCGCCGGTCAACCTGCCGCGGCTGTCCGAGATGAAGGCCAACGGCGAGCCGATCGTGATGGTCACCGCCTACGACTACCCCTCGGCGACCGTGGCCGAGGAGGCCGGCGTGGACATCGTCCTCGTCGGCGACTCGGCGGCGATGGTCGTGCTTGGCTACTCCGGCACCGAGCCGGTCTCGATGGAGGAGATGATCGTCCTCGGCAAAGCCGTCCGCCGCGGCCTGAAGACGCCGCTAATGGTCGGCGACATGCCGATGGGCAGCTACGAGGCGAGCAACGAGCTGGCCGTCCTCAACGCCCAGCGGCTGGTCAAGGAGACTGGCTGCCAGGTGGTCAAGCTCGAGGCCGGCGGCACCGCCGTCGAGCGCGCCCGGGCGATCATCCGCGCCGGCATCCCGGTGATGGGCCACATCGGCCTCACCCCCCAAACCGCGACCGCCCTCGGCGGCTACAAAGCCCAGGGCAAGACCGCCAAGGACGCGATCAAGCTCTGCGAGGACGCCCTCGCCCTGCAGTCGGTCGGCTGCTTCGCGATCGTCTTCGAGGCGGTGCCGGCCGCGATCACCGAAGCGATCGTCGCCAAGCTGGAGATCCCGACGATCGGCATCGGCGCCGGGCCCTCGACCTCGGGCCAGGTCCTGGTCTTCCACGACCTGCTCGGCATCACCACCGGCCACATGGCCAAATTCGTCAAGCGCTACGCCAACGTCCACGAGACGATGGTCGCGGCGGTCGCCGACTACGGCAAAGAGGTCCGCAGCCGCCACTTCCCCGAACCCGACCACGTCTACAGCGTCGAGCCGACCGAGCTGGACGAGTTCCGCCGCTACCTCGACCAGGAGAGCCTGACCTCGCAGAAGGCCTGGGACTGGGAGCCGCTGCCCTGAGCTACGGCCGGCCCGCCTGATCGGGCGAGCGCTGCGTTTGTCATCCCACAGCTGACAAATGCAGCGCTCGTGGTCGTCGTACGATGGCGGGCGTGCCGATCTATGAGTTCGAGTGCGAGCAGTGCGGGGGGCGCTTCGAGGAGCTGGTCAACGCCGGCGCCGTTGACGTCTCCTGCGCCGAGTGCGGCTCGACGCGGACGCGGCGGCTGATGTCGAGCGTCTCCCCGCCCGGGCGCCAGCCGCGCGGCGCCGGAGTGCTATCGAACGAATCGCAGCGGCGCGAGCGCGAAGCGGCGCGCAAGGACCGGATCGTCGAGTCGCGCCAGAAGCGGGCACGGGGCGAAAACCCGCACCCGCCGAAGAAGAAGGCGAAATGACGCTGAGCGTGGAGGAGCGCCGCGAGCAGCTCGTCGCGCTGTTCAAGGAGGTCTCCGCCTGCACCAAATGCCCCCTGCACGAGACTCGCGCCAAGACCGTCTTCGGCGCTGGCAATGCCGATGCCGAGTTGATGTTCGTCGGCGAGGCGCCGGGTGCGGACGAGGACCGGCAGGGGCTGCCCTTCGTCGGCCGCGCCGGCCAGCTGCTGAATCAGCTGCTGGAAGAAATTGGCTTTTCGCGGGAGCAGGTCTTCATCGCCAACGTCCTCAAGTCCCGCCCGCCTGGCAACCGCGACCCGCAGCCGCTCGAGATCGAAGCCTGCAAGCCGTACCTGTTCGAGCAGGTGCGGCTGATCGAGCCAAAGGTCGTCTGCACGCTCGGCAACTTCGCCACCAAGCTGCTGAGCGGCAGCCCGGCCGGCATCACCAAGGTCCGCGGCACGCCGCAGGTCCACCAGCTCGGCGGCCGCACTGTCTTCCTGCTGCCCTTGTTGCACCCGGCCGCCGCCCTGCGCACGCCGGCGATGAAGGAGACCCTGCGCGGCGACCTTGCCACCGTCCCGGGCCTGCTCGCCGGCCCCGGCCCGCAGCCGACGCCCAGCGCCGAGGAGATCGCGGCGGAGCTGCCCGAGCAGGCGACTCCGCCGCCCCCGTCCGAAGACCAGCTCGACATGTTCGGCTAGCCGCGCCGGGTGGAGCGGATCGACAGCCATTCCGCCGCCGTGACCGAAGCGCTCGGCGCCCGGGTCGCCGCGCGCCTGCGGCCGGGCGACGTGGTCGTGATCGCGGGCGAGGTCGGCGCCGGCAAGACGACCCTGATCCGCGGCGCCTGCCGGGCGCTCGGCGTCGAGGGCCCGGTCACCTCGCCGACCTTCACGATCGGCCAGCGCTACGACGACGGCCGGCTTCCGATCTCCCACCTCGACCTCTACCGGCTCGAGAGCCTCGACGGCGAGGACCCCGCCCTGCTCGACGACTACCTCGGCCCGGAGGGGGTCGCCTTCGTTGAGTGGCCGGCCGTCGGCATCGAGCGGCTCGGGCGCCCGGCACTGGAGATCCGCCTCGCTCACGCCGGCGGTGACGAGCGCACGATCGAAGTCGAGTGGTGAAGCCAGGCTTCGCCGCAGCATCCGGCTTGCAGGCGTGTTCGAGGAGGCAGCGAACAGCTTGTAGCATCGGCGCGGAAACTCGATCCACGAAGGGAAGGACCCAATGAAGGGACTGAAGGCGCTTTCAGCAGTGTTGGTCGTGACCGGACTGCTGGCCAGCGCGGTGCCCGCCACCGCCGGCGCGGCGGCGTTCAAGCACTACGTCGGCTGCGGGATCTCCCGTAACGCCAATCCCTCGCACGTCTGCCCCAAGGGCAGCAAGAAGGGCGCCTTCTTCAAAAGCCTCAAAGGGGACGTCGTCTACAGCGTCTGCGTCAAGTTCCCCAGCGGCAAAAACCTCTGCGCGCAGAAACAGGAGGCGACCCAGGGGACGCTCTACGTGAACAAGGTGACGTCGACGATCCCTGGCAAGCACCGGGTCACCTGGTTCGTCGAAGGCAAAAAAGTCGGCTCCTTCGCCTTCAGGGTCAAGAGCTAGGAGCGGTTCCGCCCTGGTCGTCGTCGGCTTCGACACCGCGACCGCCGACACCGCCGCCTGCGCCTGGCGCGACGGCGAGGTCCTGCACGAGTCGCTGCTGGGGGTCACTGCCGAGGGCAGCCCCCAGCACACCTCGGCTCTGCTCGAGGAGGTCGAGCTGTGCGCCGGGGAGGCCGGCGGCTGGGAACGGGTCGAGCTGATCGCGGTCGGCCTCGGCCCCGGCTCCTTCACCGGGCTGCGGATCGGCATCGCCACCGCGCGCGGCCTTGCCGCCAGCCTCGGCACGCCGGTCGCCGGCGTCTGCACGCTCGACGCGATCGGGCGCGGGCTGGGGGAGGCAGGCGAGGGGGGCCAGCGCCTCGCCGTCCTCGACGCCCGTCGCGGCGAGGCCTTCGCGGCTCTCTACGGGGAAGGTGGGGAGCGGCTCTGGGACCCCCTGGTCTGCCGGCCCGAGCAACTGGAGGAACGCGTCGCCGCCCTGCCGGAGCCGCCGCAGGCTGCCGGCTCGGGCGCGGTACGATTCCGGCAAGAGCTGGCTCGGCATGGTGTCCGCATCGCGGACGACGCCGATCCCGTCCACCGGATCGCAGCGCGGCACGTTTGCGCCCTCGCGGCGGCCTCGGGGGCAGGGGGTCCGCTCGCACCGATCTACCTCAGACCTCCCGACGCGGAGCGGTGGCGTGAGCGAAATACTTTCCAGAGACCCGAGTGACCTGACCCACGAAGTGAAGGTGCGCCGGCTCGCCTACAGCGACCTGCCCGCCGTGATCGCGATCGAGCGCCGCTCCTTCCCGACCCCCTGGTCGCTGGCGATGTTCGTCCTCGAGCTCTCGAAGCCGTCGGGCATCTGCCTCGCGGCGAGCCGCGACGAGGAGCTGCTCGGCTACGTGATCTGCTCCCGCTACGACCAGGTTTGGCACCTGATGAACATCGCCGTGGCCCCGGACCAGCGCCGCGGCGGCGTCGCCGGGCGGCTGCTGACCCGCCTTTTCGAGGAGGCTGGGGGAGTGCTTCCGTTCACGCTCGAGGTCCGTGTCTCCAACCAGCAGGCGATCGGGATGTACGAGCGCTTCGGCTTCCGCTCAGCCGGCGTCCGCCCTCGCTACTACCACGACAATGGCGAGGACGCGCTGATCATGTGGCTGGATTGAGCCCCCTTTGATCCTCGCGCTCGAGACCTCTTGCGACGACACCTGCGCGGCAGTCCTCGACGGCCCGCGGATCCTCTCCAACCTGATCTCCTCGCAGGCGGACGCGCACGCCGCTTTCGGCGGCGTCGTCCCCGAGGTCGCCTCCCGCCACCACCTCGAACTGACGGCGCCGCTGGTCGGCGCCGCGCTCAACGAGGCGGGGGTGGGGCTGGACGAGATCGAGGCGGTCGCGGTCACGGTCGGGCCCGGCCTGATCGGCGCCCTGCTGGTCGGCGTCAGCACCGCCAAGGCGATCGCCGCCGCCCGGCGCCTGCCGCTGATCCCGGTCGACCATCTGCAGGGCCACGTCGCCGCCAACTTCCTCGAGCCCGAGCCGCTGGAGCCGCCCTTCCTCTGCCTGCTCGCCAGCGGCGGCCACACGCTGCTGGCCGGGGTCCGCGACCAGCACGGGCACGAGGTGCTGGGCCAGACCCTCGACGACGCCGCCGGCGAGGCCTTCGACAAGTCGGCGCGCCTGCTCGGGCTCGGCTACCCGGGCGGGCCGGCGCTGCAGAAGCTGGCCACCGAGGGCGACCCGACGGCCTTCGAGATGCCGGTCGCGATGGCCCGCGACCCGAGCCTCAACTTCAGCTTCAGCGGCCTCAAGACGGCGCTGGTCTACCGCTGCCGCGAACTCGGCGAGGAGGGGGTCGCGGAGCGGCGCGCCGACCTCGCCGCCTCCTTCCAGGCGGCGGTGGTCGGCCAGCTGATCGCGAAACTGAAGCGGGCGTTGAAGCAGGGCGACTGGGAGGCGGTCGCGCTCGGCGGCGGCGTCGCCGCCAACGGCCCCCTGCGTGAAGCCGTCGCCGCGCTCTGCGAGGAACGCGGCGTCCGCCTCAAACTGGTGCCGGGCAAGCTCTGCACCGACAACGCCGCGATGATCGGCTCCGCTGCCCGCTTCGCCGAGCCGCTCGCCTATCCCGACTACCTCGCCTACGACGCCTTCGCGACCCGCGCCAGGGCCGCGTGACCGACGTCGTCGTCTACTCGCGCCCCGGCTGCCACCTCTGCGAGCAGGCGATCGCGGCGATCGTCGCCCTGCACGGCGAGGGCTACCGCTTCGCCCTGCACGAGGTCGACATCGAGAGCGACGAGCTGCTGCTGCGCCGTCACCTGGAGAAAATCCCGGTGGTCGAGGTCGACGGCATCGCCGTTTCCGAGCTGGTCCTGGACGAAGCCGGGCTTCGGGCCAGGCTCGATACTGTGGGGGCATGGTCGAGGTGATTGAGGAGTTCGAGGCGCCCGGGGGCTTCCCGGTGGAAGGGGACCGCCTCTCGCTGGGCGTCGCCGCCCGCC
Organism: Solirubrobacterales bacterium; assembly: GCA_035995325.1. Taxonomy (GTDB): domain Bacteria; phylum Actinomycetota; class Thermoleophilia; order Solirubrobacterales; family 70-9; genus VAYN01. The sequence continues at coordinate 7,892 of DASYKN010000087.1, read as the reverse complement.
TCTCGCGCTATCTGCAGGTGCTGACGCAGGCGCGCAAGATGGGCCGCGAGACGATCTCCTCGCAGGAGCTTTCCGAGTACACCCACATCAACCCAACTCAGATCCGCCGCGATCTCTCCGGCTTCGGCAAGTTCGGCAAGCGCGGGGTGGGATACAACGTCGACTCGCTGGTCGCGGAGATCCGCAAGATCCTCCGCACCTCGGGCCAGCACAGCATCGCCCTCTTCGGCGCCGGCAACCTCGGCCAGGCGATTGCCAGCTCGGCGATCTTCGCCGACCACGGCTTCCAGGTGAAGGCGGTATTCGACGCCGACCCGAGCGTCGTCGGCACCCAGATCGGCGAGCTGCGGGTGCTGGACCTGGCCGAGCTGCAGGCGGTCGTCACCGCGGAGGAGATCGTCGTCGGCGTTCTCGCCGTTCCCGCCGGAGCGGCCCAGGAGGTCGCCGACCGCCTCGTCAAAGCCGGCGTCAAGATCATCTTCAACTACTCCGAGCAGCTGCTGCAGGTGCCGCCGGAGGTGACGGTCCACACGTCCAGCCCCGCTGTCGACCTGCTCTACGCGCTCTACTTCTACCTGGCCTGAGCGTCTTGTCCCTCGATCTCGACCTCGTCCGCGAGAGATTCGAGTCCTCGACCGACTTCACGGTCGGGCTCGAGGAGGAGTTCGCGATCCTCGATCCGGCGACGCTGGAGCTTCAGGACCGCTTCGAGGACGTCTACGCCGCCTGCCGGCGCGACGAGGTCCTGGCCGAGTCGGCGGCCGGTGAGCTGATCGCCTCCGAGGTCGAGATCCGCTCCGGCCGCTCCGAGAGCTTCGCCGAGGCGACCGACCGCCAGCGCGAGCGGCGGCGGCGCCTGTTTGAGCTGGTTGACGGCATGGGCCTGGCGCTGGGCGCCACCGGCACCCACCCCTGGGCCAGCTACCTCGACCAGACGATCATCGACACCCCGCACTACAACCGCCTGCGCGAGGAACTGGGCTGGGTGGCGCAACGCAACAACACCTGGAGCCTGCACGTCCACATGGGCGTGCGCGGCGCCGACCGCGCGATCGCCGTCTGCGACCGGCTGCGGGAGCTGCTGCCGCTGCTGCTCGCGACCTCGGCCAACTCGCCCTTCCTCGACCGCCGCGACACGGGGTTGCACACTGTCCGCACCGAGATCTTCACCCGCACCTTCCCCCGCTGCGGCGTGCCCTCGCCGTTCCGCGACTGGAACAGCTACGCGGACTTCGTCTCGATGCTGGAGCGGGCGGGCTCGATCGTCGAGTCGACCCAGCTCTGGTGGAGCGTCCGCCCCCATCACCACTTCGGCACGGTCGAGGTGCGGATCTGCGACGCCCAGACCCGCGGCGAGGAGTCCTTCGGCCTGGCCGGCCTGATCGCCGCCTGCATCGCCCAGGCCGCGCTCGACTACGACGAGCATGGCTACGAAGGAGCGGGCGCCCCGCTTGCCGACCGCGAGATCGAGGAGAACCTCTGGCGGGCGATTCGCCACGGCCTCAGCGGCAAGCAGATCGACTTCCGGCGCGGGGTCGAGGTGGAGGCGCGCGAGGCCCTCGACTCGATCGTCGCCTGGACCGAGCCGGCCCGCTCCCAGCTTGGGATCGCGGTCCAGCCGCCGGAGCGAAACGGCGCCCAGCGCGCCCGCGACGCGCTTGCCGCCGGCGGCTCGATCGAGGACGTCTACCGCGACGCCGTGGCCGAGACCAAACGCACTTACGCGGGGGCTGGCGAGACCGCAAAAACCGTCTGAACCGGGTCTATAAGCGGCAACGCCGCCTTCGTCTATAGACTCCCGCGCCGCAAATCCACCGGAGGAACGAAACTTGACCAGCTTCTTGACCGATTACGGGGTAGTCGTTGCGCTCGTATGCGCAGGCGCCGCCGTTGTATACGGACTTATCGTCACCCAGCGCCTACTTGCCAAGTCCCCTGGCAACGACCGAATGCAGGAAATTTCGGGCGCGGTTCAGGAGGGCGCACAGGCCTATCTGAACCGTCAGTACACGATCATCGCCGCGGTAGCAGTGCCGCTCGCGATCGTGCTGCTGTTGCTGCAGGATTGGAAGACCGCGCTCGGCTTCGTGATCGGCGCCATTCTCTCCGGCGCCACCGGCTTCATCGGGATGAACGTCTCGGTGCGGGCCAACTCGCGCGTCGCCGAGGCAGCTCGCGGCGGCGTGCCGCCGGCGCTTGACGTCGCCTTCAAGGGCGGCTCGGTCACCGGCCTCCTGGTCGTCGGCCTGGCGCTGTTCGGCGTCGCCGGCTATTACGGCGCCCTGATCATCACCGGCAGCACCGACAAGGAGGCCGTCGACGCGTTGATCGGCCTCGGCTTCGGTGGCTCCTTGATCTCCGTCTTCGCCCGCCTCGGCGGCGGCATCTTCACCAAGGCCGCCGACGTCGGCGCCGACCTGGTCGGCAAGGTCGAGGCCGGGATCCCCGAGGACGATCCTCGCAACCCGGCCGTGATCGCCGACAACGTCGGCGACAACGTCGGCGACTGCGCCGGCATGGCCGCGGACCTGTTCGAGACCTACGCGGTCACCTCGGTCGCCGTGATGCTGCTCGGCGTCCTCACCTTCACCGGTTTCGATGGCGCCTACGCCCGCGAGGTCGCGATCTTCCCGCTGGTCATCGGCGGCGTCGCGATCATCGCCTCGATCATCGGGGCGCTCTCGGTGCGGACCAAATCCGACAAAGTCGAGGGCGCGCTGTACATCGGCATGATCGTCTCCGGCCTGATCTCGATCGCGGCCTTCTACCCGATCACCGACTGGCTGATGAGCGAGCCGCTGCGGCTCGGCCTCGAAGCCAGTGCCCCCTCGATCAGCGTCACCGACCTCTGGCTCTGCGCGGTGATCGGCATCGCCGTGACCGCGTTGCTGTTCGTGATCACCGACTACTACACCTCGACCCGCTTCCGGCCGGTGAAGACCATCGCCAAGGCCTCCGAGACGGGTCACGCGACGAACATCATCCAGGGCCTCGCCCAGGGCTTCCAGGCCACCGCGGCCCCGGCTCTGGTCCTGGCGCTGGCGATCCTCGGCGCCAACGAGCTGGCGGGCATCTACGGCATCGGCATCGCCGTGATGGCTCAGCTCTCGCTCTGCGGCCTGATCGTCGCCCTCGACGCCTTCGGGCCGATCACCGACAACGCCGGTGGCATCGCCGAGATGGCGGAGCTGCCGGAAGAGGTCCGCAACGTCACCGACCCGCTCGACGCGGTCGGCAACACGACCAAGGCGGTCACCAAGGGCTACGCGATCGGCTCCGCCGCCCTGGCGGCGCTGGTGCTGTTCGCGGCGTTCAAGAGCGAGCTCAAAGCCGAGGCCCCACCAGGCTTCGACCTCAACGCGCTCTTCAACCTCTCCAGCCCCGATGTGCTGATCGGGCTGATCATCGGCGGCATGATGGTCTACCTGTTCTCGGCCCTGGCGATCGAGGCTGTCGGCCGTGCCGGCGGCCAGGTGGTCGAACAGGTGCGCGAGCAGTTCCGCGAACACCCCGGGATCATGGACGGGACCGAAAAACCGGAGTACGGCAAAACGGTCAGCATCGTCACCCTGGCGGCTCAGAAGGAGATGATCCTGCCGTCGCTGATCCCGATCTTCGTCCCGGTCATCGTCGGCCTGCTCAGCGTCGACGCGCTCGGCGGCCTGCTGATCGGCGTCATCGTCGTCGGCCTCTTCGCCGCGATCTCGATGACCGCCGGCGGCGGCGCTTGGGACAACGCGAAGAAGCTGATCGAGGACGGCGCCCATGGCGGCAAGGGCTCACCTGCCCACGAAGCCTCGGTGACCGGCGACACGGTTGGCGATCCCTACAAGGACACGGCCGGCCCGGCGATCAACCCGATGATCAAGGTGGCGAACATCGTTGCCATCCTGATCATCCCGATCGTTCACTTCTAGGTTTGCGGGCGGGAGGGGTCAGGTGCCCCTCCCGCTCAACTTTTTCGTGAATAGCTGAGGACCGTCCGAGATTCTCGGTCGCGAAAAAGTACAAGCCGCTTGGAGGGCACCTGACCCCTCCCGCCCGAATGCTCTGTAGTGTTTTTGGCATGAGGCGGGGGCCTAAAGCTGTTGGGGCGCTTTTGGCGCTGGCGGGGTGCTTGGCGCTCGGGGTGCCGGGGGCTGTGGCGGCGAACGATGCTTACTCCGGCCGTATTCCTCTCGGTGGGACGTTGCCGCTCAGCACGGCGGGCTCCAATCTCGAAGCGAGCGAAGAGGCGGATGAGCATCCGCACGAGTTCGACTTCGAGCCAGCCGGGCATTCCGTTTGGTACAGCTGGGAAGCCGGCGATACGGAATGGGTGACGGTCTCGACCTGTGGCAGCGGCTTCGACACTCTGCTCGGCGTCTACTCCGGCTCCTCGCTGTCCTCGCTGGAGAAGGTCGTGCCCGGGAAAGAAGGCCCTCGCGCCGACTGCGGGCCCGGCGGCCAGCAGGTCACCTTCAGGGCGATCGCGGGCACGGTTTACGAGATCAGGGTGGACGGGAACCTTTCGCCGCAGCCTCCGGCGGAGGTCGAAGGCACGTTCGCACTCCAGATCGCGACCACGCCGGCGCCGGCGAACGACGATTTCGCCGCTGCTCAGACGGTCACGGCGGAATCGCTTGGAAACGGGACCTTCTTCCGTGTCGACGTCCCCGGCTTCAGCTGGAACGCGACGAAGGAGATTGGCGAGCCCGCGCACGGGGGCGATCCGGGCGGGGCCTCGGTTTGGTACTCGTGGACGGCGCCGGCCAGCGGGCAGGCGGAAGTGGTCGTCAGCTCCGGCGCCTTCTCGTCGCAGCTCGGCTCCCGCGACCGGGGCCTGCTCGGCGTCTACACCGGCAATGCGCTCGGTGGCCTGACTTCGGTGGGGACGCCCGGCCTGTCGGCCCAGGAGGCCAAGGTCGACGTAACCGCCGGCACCACCTACAAGCTCGCCGTCGACGGCCGCTTCGACGCCGGCACGGGATTGGCGGCGATGGGGCAGATCACCTTCCTCATCTACATGAGCGTGCCGGCGCCCGACGTCCAGATCCCGACTCAGTACTCGCCCTCCTTTTCGTATCCCGCTTTCGAGAGGAGGACGCCGCCGGACACGACCATCGTCGAGCGCAAGATCAAGCCGGGCAAGCGCCAGGCCAGCTTCTCCTTCAGCTCCAGCGTGGCGGCCAGCTCCTTCACCTGCAAGCTCGACAGCCGCAGGCCGGCGCGGTGCGGGTCGCCCAGCACCTATGTGGGCCTGGCTTCAGGCCGGCACACTCTCCTCATAGCCGCTGTCGACGCCAGCGGCTATGTCGATCCGACTCCGGCGCTCGCCCGCTTCTCGATCCCAAAGCCAAAGCCGACCCATAGGTAATCCTGTGCTAAAAGCGATTCGGCGCGGGGCTGGCTATCCGTGGCGGCGCTGGCCGCGGCTGTCCAAGGCGGCCCTGGCCGGAGCGCTGTTGCTGGTGTTGGCTGTCGGGGGCGCCAATGCCTACATCCTGCTCAGCACCGAGGGCGAGTCGACCGACAGGGTGGCCGAGGTGCCCGCGGCCGAAGTCGCGATCGTGCCGGGCGCCCTGGTTCAGCCGAACGGGCGGATGAGCGGGATGCTTGCCGAACGGGTGCGGCGGGCCGCGGACCTCTGGCACGCCGGCAAGGTGGAGAAGGTCCTCGTCTCCGGCGACCACGGCAGCTGGGCCTACGACGAGCCGGACACGATGCGCCGGGCGCTGGTCAACGAAGGGGTGCCGCCGCGCGACGTCTTCGAGGACCACGCCGGCTTCGACACCTGGGCGACGATGGTCCGCGCCAAGAGCATCTTCGGGGTACGCGACGCGGTCGTCGTCACCCAGGGCTTCCATATGTCGCGGGCGCTGTTCCTGGCCGACGCCGCCGGGATCGAGGCGACCGGCCTCACCGCGGACCAGCATCAGTGGGGCTACCAGGGGCGCAAGAGCGAAGTGCGCGAGGTGCTGTCGCGGGTCAAGGCGATCGCCGACGTCACCCTCGACACCCCGGCGATGGCCGGCCCGCGGATCCCGATCGCGAGCGCCGACGGCCGCGAGAGCTGGGGCCCGCCTCCGCCTTCCGGCACGCCCCCCGCGGGCGCTCCGGCCCACTGACAGCGGCGGCGTCGGCAGCCCGCTGCGACTAGGCTCGCGCCCGTGAACGACGGGCCGATCAACGTCGCCGACTTCGAGCGGCTTGCCGCCGGCAAGCTCGAGGCGGGCGCGCTCGGGTACTTCGCCGGCGGCGCCGGCGACGAGCTGACCTTGCGGGAGAACGTCGAGGCCTGGCAGCGCTGGCGGCTGCGGCCGCGGGTGCTGGCCGGCCTCGACGAGGTCAGCACCGAGGTCGAGCTGCTGGGCGGGCCGCTTTCGATGCCGCTGCTGGTGGCGCCGGTCGCCTACCAGCGCCTGGTCGACCCGGAGGGTGAGATCGGGATGGCACGGGCGGCGGCCGCGGCCGGCACGGCGATCTGCCTCTCGACCCTGGCGACTACCCGGCCCAGCGAGCTGGCGGCGGCGGTTCCGGCCGGGCGCCGCTGGTTCCAGCTCTACTGCTTCCGCGACGAGGCAGTGACCCGGGCGCTGATGGAGGAGGCGGTCGAGTCGGGCTTCGAGGCGATCGTCGTCACCGTCGACGCCCCGCGTGGCGGCAACCGCGAGCGCGACCGCCGCACCGGCTTCGCGATCCCAGCCAGCCTCGGCGTGCCCAGCGTCGCCGCGGCGATGGGGGTCGAACGCGCGGTGACGATCGCCGAGACCTTCGCGCTGATGAACCCGGCGTTGAGCTGGAAGGACCTCGAGGAGCTGGCGGCGGAATCCAGCCTGCCGGTGCTGGTCAAGGGCCTGCTGACCGCCGAGGACGCCGAGCTGGCAGTCCAACACGGCGCCGCCGGGGTGATCGTCTCCAACCACGGCGGGCGCCAGCTCGACCGGGCGCTGGCCAGTGGCGACGCCCTGCCGGAGGTCGTCGACGCGGTCGACGGCCGCGCCGCGGTGCTGGTCGACGGCGGCATCCGCCGCGGCGTCGACGTGGCTGTCGCCCTCGCCCTCGGCGCCGACGCGGTCCTGGTCGGCAGGCCCGCCCTCTGGGGCCTGGCGGCGGCTGGAGCGGAGGGCGCCGGGCAGGTCCTGGCGCTGCTGCGCGACGAGTTGGAGCTGGTCCTCGCCCTCTGCGGCTGCGCCTCGCCGGCGCAGCTCAGCCGCACCCACCTGCGGCGGGCACCGGCCACGTCCGTATATTCGGTCTGAGTGACTGCTCCCAGCAGCATCTAGATGGCCCAGCGCATCCCCAGAGACGAATCGCTGAGCCGCGTTCACGGCGTCGGGGCGCTGTTCGCCGCCGCCTACGGCAACGTCGGCTCCTCGATCTATTACGCCCTCGGCGTCACCGCCGCCTTCGCGCTCGGGCTGACCCCGGTCGCCTTCGTCATCTCCGGCCTGATCTTCGCCGCCACCGCCGCCACCTACGCCGAGGCGACGGTGATGTACCCGGAGGCGGGCGGCTCCTCGAGCTTCGCCCGCCACGCCTTCAACGAGCTGGTCAGCTTCATCGCCGCCTGGGGGCAGATGCTCAACTACACGATCACGGTCGCGATCTCGGCCTTCTTCGTGCCCCACTACCTGGCTGTCTTCTGGCCCTGGCTCGGCAGCAGCCCCGGCGACATCATCGGCGGCGCGGTGCTGATCGTCGGCCTCGCCCTGATCAACATCCGCGGCACCGAGGAGTCGGCGAAACTGAACCTGATCCTCGCCGTCGCTGACCTCGCGACCCAGGTCGTCCTGGTCGGGATCGGCCTCGTCCTGGTCTTCAGCCCGCAGGTCCTGGTCGACAACATCCACCTCGGCGTCGCGCCGACCTGGAGCGACTTCGCGCTCGGGATCGCGGTCGGGATGATCGCC
>DASYKN010000086.1:0-6824 GCA_035995325.1 Solirubrobacterales bacterium | reverse complement strand
GAGGATCGCGTGGATCAGGATCGGGCGCTCGAGCCCGGCCTTGGCCTCGAGCTGGGCCAGCAGGCGGTCGACGTAGTGGATGTCCCAGGCGCCCTCGACCTTCGGCACCATCACGACCTCGAGCTTGTCGCCGATCTCGGTGACGAGGGTGGTGAGGTCGTCCAGCACCCAGGGGCTCTCGAGCGAGTTGATCCGGGTCCAGAGCGCCGTGTTGCCGAAGTCGGACTCGTTCGCGGCCTTGATCAGCCCCTGGCGCGCCGCCTCCTTGCGGTCGACCGGGATCGCGTCCTCGAGGTTGCCGAGCAGGATGTCGGTCTTCTCGGCGATGGCGCCGGCCTTGGCGACCATCTTCTCGTTCGAGAAGTCGAGGAAGTGGATCATCCGCGACGGGGTGACCGGGATCTCGCGCAGCGGCTCGGGGGCACCGATCGCCTGCGGCTGAAAGAAGTCTCGGGGGTTTCTCAAAACGCTCCTCGGGTCGTTCACTGTTTGGGCGAGGCGGAATCTATCGGCCCGGGCTCTTTCGCCGCCGCGCGCGCCCGGCGGCGAGTTTGCCGCCTCTCTTGTCCGTAAATTGGGCGAAATGGAGGGCGCCGAGCGCGATAACACGCAGGACTGGATGCTGCCCGAAGGGGCGGTGCCGCCGCTATTGAGCGAGCTGGAAGAGCGGATCGACGAGGCGCTGATCGTCGCCAAGGCCTCCGAAAAGGCGGTGATGGCGGTGGGCGACGCCGCGCTTGACGCGGCCGAGCAGGCCCGCCGCGCCGCCGACCTGGCCGAGCGCGCGACCGCGGCGGTGTTGAGCGGGGCTCTGGCGCTGCCGGCAGCGGAACCCCTCCCGCAGCGGCCGCCCGAGGAGGACGCCGCCCTACGCAGCTTCAGCGAGCGCGCCGACCGGGTCGTGGCGCGCCTGCAGGCGCTCGAACGCCTCTCGCTCCCGGCTCAGGGCTAGGAGAGCCCGCCTGCTCAGCAGCGCGAGCCGAAGTGCTGCGCCCAGACGTGGGTGACGCCGGCGCCGGTCAGTTCTCCCGTGCGCAGGTCAATCCCGGTCTGGTCGTAGTCGCCGAGGATGTTCTCGCGGTGCTCGGGCGAGCGCATCCAGGCGCGGAAGATCGCCCGCACGCTGCCGTAGGCGGCGTTGCCCCAGGCGAGGTTCTCGCCGACCCGCCAGCACTCGACCGACATGTAGCCGGTCTCCCGCATCCAGAAGCTGAATTCGCGGCCACAGGCGGTGTGGCTGAAGCTGTCGCAGGCGAGGATGTCGCGGGCCTTGTCATCGGCCGATTCGACCAGGGCCGCGGTTTCCTCCAGCGCGCCCTCGCCGGCCTGCTGGCGGGCGTAGTTGACCATGCAGAGCATCGTCTGCTCCTGGGCCGCGGCGGGGGCGTCCAGCCGTTCCTGGTTGGGGCAGGCGGCGGCGGGGGCGACCAGACCGGCGGCGCCGGCGGGACTGGCCGCGACGGCGCCGACCAGCAGCGCCAGGGCGACGCCGATCGCGGTTTGGAGCCTGCGGGTCATCGCCTCTGTATCGCCGGGCGATCGCGTTCACCACGCCTGAGGGCCCTTCTCTGGACGAACGTGTGAGTGAGAGGCCCAACGAAGGGTCGAGTAGATCGTTCGGCTAGGCGCGTTCTTGGCTTCAGGAAAGGGTTTGAGGCCATTTCGAGGGGCCTGTGGCCAACTGCTCAAACTTTAGGGCAAGTACCAAATTTAGCCAGATGTTCTATCGCCGAACTGGTCCAAATGTCCTACCTTCGCCGCCAGCTCGGGGGTTCGCTTTCGGAGGCGCCTCCTGATTTCCAAATTGCCCAGATCCAGTTAGGAGAACCTCTGATGAATGTCCCGTCCCGCACCCCGTCCGGCTTTCGTGGCCCGATGTCCGTGCTGGCAGCCCTTATGGCCCTCGTAGCGCTCATGGCTCTTGCGAGCACTGCTGCGGCTGCCCCGAAAACCCTCAACCTCTGCGTCGTCAAGGCCGGCCCTGAAAAGGGCCTCGTGCGCTTCTCGGCCACGACCAAGTGCAAGAAGGGCGAGGAAGGCATCCAGGTGATGACCGTCGCCGGCCAGCAGGGAGTCCTCGGCGCCAGCGAAAACAGCGGTGCCGCCGGCGCTCAGGGTGCCGCCGGCGCGCAGGGCGCGAAGGGCGACAAGGGCGATGCCGGCCTCGCCGGCCCCCAGGGTGCCGCCGGTAAAGACGGCAAAGACGGCCTCGCCGGCCCGCAGGGTCCGGCTGGCAAAGACGGGAAAGACGGAGCCACCGGCCCGCAGGGCGCGGCTGGCAAAGACGGCAAAGATGGGAAAGACGGAGCCACGGGCGCCCAGGGCCCCCAGGGCGACCCGGGCGTAGCCGGGCCTGAGGGCCCGAAAGGCGAGACCGGCGATGTTGGTCCCGCTGGCCCCCAGGGCGAGAAGGGCGACACCGGCGACACGGGTGCCCAAGGCGACAAGGGCGACACCGGCGACCAGGGTCCCCAGGGCGACAAGGGCGAGACCGGCGACGTCGGTCCGCAGGGCCCGGCTGGCCAGGACGGTGCCAACGGCAAAGACGGCATCGACGGTAAAGACGGGGCCAATGGCAACAACGGCCTCAGCGTCCTCAGCGGCGAAGGTGCCCCGAGTGCCGACACGGGCGTCGCGGGCGACTTCTACATCGACACCGCCACCCACGACATCTTCGGCCCGAAGCTGGCCGACGACTGGAGCGACGGCATCTCCTTGATCGGCCCCAAGGGCGAGACCGGCGATGTCGGTCCGGTTGGCCCGCAGGGTGAGATTGGCCCGGAAGGACCCGCTGGCCCCAAGGGCGAGACGGGTGAAGTTGGCCCCGAAGGACCGCAGGGCCCCCAGGGCGACAAGGGCGAGACCGGCGACGTCGGTCCCGAAGGCCCGGCTGGCCCCAAAGGCGAGACCGGTGACATTGGTCCCGAAGGCGCCGCTGGCCCCCAGGGCGATCAGGGTCCGAAAGGCGAGACCGGTGCCGAAGGCGCGCAGGGTCCCGCCGGCAAAGACGGAAAAGACGGAGCGACCGGTCCCCAGGGCCCGGCCGGAAAAGACGGTAAAGACGGAGCCACGGGCCCCCAGGGTCCCGCCGGCAAAGACGGCGCCACTGGCGTCCAGGGTCCGGCTGGGAAAGACGGTAAAGACGGCGCCACCGGCGCCACCGGGCCGGCTGGCCTCGGCGCTCCGGTAGTCGTCTCCAACGCCACCCAGGCGACCACGAAATCGACCAGCTATGGCGCCCCCACCGGCGGCGGCACCAACCCGTCGGTCACCCTCACGACCGGGACCAAGGCGATGGTGATCGTCACCGGCTTCCTTGACCCGGCGGCCACCGGCTACCTCAGCTACTCGGTCTCCGGCGCCACCACCCAGGCGGCTACCGACGACCGCGCCGTCATCCGCGAACACGGCACCAGCACCGACACGGGTGCGGTTCAGGCGAGCACCACCTCGGTGATCACCAACCTCACCGCCGGTTCGAACACGTTCACGCTCCAGTACAAGAGCTCCTCGAGCGCCAGCACCGCATCGTTCCTGAACCGGACGATCACGGTCATCCCGCTCGGCTGAGAAAGGCAAGCACTTACCCCATAGCCACCCCAACGCGGTGTCGCACGTCCGCCCTCGGCGACGAGGGCGGGTCGCGACGCTCATCAAGCAGCAAGCCGGCCGCCATTGTGCGGCCGGTTTGCTGTCTGCGTTCTCTAGCTGGAGACCGGCGCCTCGAGTCCCTGTTGCCAGCGCCGCCGCAGGCCTTCGCCGATCACGCCGCTCAGCTCCGCTGCCGTCGGTAGCTCGTTGCCATCAAGCGAGGCGGCAGGCTCGACGCCGCGCACGGAGCCGGTGAGGAAGACCTCTTCGGCCTCGAAGAGCTGGCTCCGGTCGAGCCGTTGTTCGCGCAGCTCGATTCCCTGCGCCCGAGCGACCTCGATCGCGGCGGCGCGGGCGGTGCCGGGGAGGATCCGGCCGTCGGCCCGGGGGGTCAGCAGCACCTGGTCGACGACGGCGAAGACGTTGGCGCGACCGGCCTCCAGCACCTCGCCGTCGCGGTCGAGCAGCAGCGCCACCGGGCGGCCTGGGGCTTCGCCCAGCGGCCGGCGGTCGGCCCACTTGTGGCGGCCGAGGCCCCCTTCCCGCAGGGCTGAGCGCAGTGCCGCGCCGCGTCCCCGGTCGGGGAAGAAGTCGAGCGGGTCGACTGGCTCGACCCGAAAGGCGGCGCCGGCGCCGGTGGGGTCGACGTCGATCCGCATCCGCCCCAAAGCGAGGCCACGAGCCAGGTCACCGGCTTCGGCGGCGACGCGCGCCGGCAGCTTCGCGGCGTAAAGCTCGTCGAGGCTGGCGGCGAGCCGCTCGAGGTGGGCGACGAGCGCAACCGGCCTGCCATCGAGGATCAGCAGGGTCTCGAACAGCCCCTGCGCCAGGTCGGGCGCGGGGACGGCGGGAGCGACGGGGGTATTTTGCGTGGCTGGTGCCTGGGACATGCGAACGCTGCTGATCGACAACTACGACTCCTTTACATACAACCTCTTCCAGCTCCTGGCCGAGGTCAACGGGGTCGAGCCGGTCGTCGTTCGCAACGACGAGGCGAGCTGGGAGGAGCTGGCGCGCCTGCGGTTCGACAACGTCGTCCTCTCGCCCGGGCCGGGGCGGCCGGACGTGGCGCGCGACTTCGGGGTCTGCGTCGAGGCGATCCGCCACTGCGAGGCGCCGCTGCTCGGAGTCTGCCTCGGCCACCAGGGCATTGGCTGGGTCCACGGCGGTCGCGTGGTGCCGGCCTCGGAGCCGCTGCACGGGCGGGTCCGCGCGGTCGAGCACGCCGGCGCCGGCCTCTTTGCCGGCATCCCACGCCGCTTCGAGGCGACCCGCTACCACTCGCTCTGCCTCGAATCGCCGCTGCCCAGCGAGCTGGAGGCAATCGCCTGGGCTGAGGACGGCGCCGCGATGGCGCTCGCCCACCGCAGCCGACCCCAGTGGGGCGTCCAGTTCCACCCCGAGTCGATCGCGACCGAGCATGGCCAGCGCCTGCTCGCCAACTTCCGCGACCTGACAACGGCCGCGCCCGTCGGCCGCTGTGTCGCTTTCTTCCCGGATAGCGCGAAAAAGTCGACACAGCAGCGGGAGCTGCGGCTGGCGACGCGGAGGTTGGACCAGGCGATAGACGCGGGCCAGGTCTTCAAAGCGCTCTATGGCGAGAGCGAGAGCGCGTTCTGGCTTGACAGCAGTCGGCCCGGCCCCGGCGCGCGCTTCTCCTTCATGAGCGCCGCCTCCGGCCCGCTGGCGGCGACGATCGTCTACGACGTTGACGTGGGCGAGGTCACGGTCAGGCGCGGACGGGAGACCGAGATCCGCAGCGAGTCGATCTTCGACTACCTGGAACGCGAGCTGGAGCTACTGCGCCCCCTGGCCGCCGACCTGCCCTTCGACTTCGACTGCGGCTTCGCCGGCTACCTCGGCTACGAGCTGAAGGCCGACTGCGGCGCTCCGAACGCGCACCGCTCCCCCCATCCCGACGCCGCCTTCATCTTCGCCGACCGCCTCCTCGCCTTCGACCACGAACAAGGTCACGTGTACCTCCTCTGCCTGCACGAGCCGGGAGGAGAAGCTCAAGCTGAGGAGTGGCTCGACGCCACCTCGGACAGCCTGGCCGCTCTCACGGCCCTGGAAGCTGGCCCTGCGAGCGGGGAGGCGGGGGAGGACTCGACGGAGCCTCCCCGCTGTTGCTCCGACGAGTCCTCCCCCGCCTCCCCGCCCAGCGCCCGCTCCGGCGAGCCCTCCCCCTCGGCCCCCACGCAGGCCTTCCGCCTAGCCCGCTCCCGCCAGCAATACCTCGACGACATCCGCGCCAGCATCGCCCTCCTGCGCGAGGGCGAGAGCTATGAGATCTGCCTGACCGACTCGATCGCCGCCGCGGTCGACACCGACCCGCTCGCCCTCTATATGGAGCTGCGCCGGATCAACCCGGCGCCGTTCGCCGCCTACCTGCGCTTCGGCGACCTCGCCCTGCTCAGCTCCTCGCCGGAGCGCTTCCTCAGCCTCGACGCCGACGGTGGGGTGGAGGCGAAGCCGATCAAGGGGACCAGCGCCCGCGGCGCCAGCCCGGAGGAGGACGCCGCCCTCGCCGCCGCCTTGCGCGAGGACGAGAAGAACCGGGCCGAGAACCTGATGATCGTCGACCTGCTGCGCAACGACCTCGGCTCGGTCTGCGCGGTCGGCAGCGTCGAGGTGCCTGGCCTGATGGAGGTCGAGAGCTTCGCCACCGTCCACCAGCTCGTCTCCACCGTGCGCGGCTGCCTGCGCCCCGGCGCCTCGACGCTCGACTGCGTCCGCGCCTGCTTCCCGCCCGGCTCGATGACCGGGGCGCCGAAGCTGCGGACGATGGAGATCCTCGACCGCCTCGAGGGGCGGGCCCGCGGCCCCTACTCGGGCGCGATCGGCTACTTCGGCCTCGGTGGCGGCGCCGACCTCAGCGTCACCATTCGCACCGTCGTCGTCGACCGCGGTGAGGCGACGATCGGGGCCGGCGGCGCGATCGTCCTCGACTCCGAGCCCGAGCGGGAGTGGGAGGAGATGCTGCTGAAGGCGCGGGCGCCGCTGCGGGCGATCGACCCCGGTGCCGACCCCGCGTCTATATCCTTGGACGACCCGCGCCGCGCGGCCGTAGAGCCGCTGCCGGCATCAGCCCCCGACTTGACGAGCTAGGAGCCATGGCCGTAGACACCGCCGCCTACAGCGAGCAGACCGACCTTCAGCGCGACATCACCGAAATGGTCCGTCAGTTCGCCGACGAGAAGATCATCCCCAACGCCGAGCACTTCGACCACGAG
>DASYKN010000085.1:0-7865 GCA_035995325.1 Solirubrobacterales bacterium | reverse complement strand
CGCGCGCTGCAGGGGCACCCCCACCTCTCCCGAGCGGACCCGGGAGCGGCTTCGGGTCACGGGCTCTCGAACGAGCGCCGGGCGCCCGCACCATTGTCCTCAGTAGATGGTTTCCGCGCCCTTGTCCTCGGCAGATGGTCGCGGCGCTTCGTGAGGAGGAGTTGGGGTATCCCGCAGCGCGCGGCGTCCTGATTTTCGCCCGTGCGAGTCAGCGAGAGCCGGCAGGCTCCCGGCGAAAATCCCAGCAAGCGGAGGGATGCCCCAACTCCTCCTCGCTGATACCCCCCAACGCAGGCCGCAGCTATGTTTTGCGCGTGCCCCAACGCGACCTCTTCGCCGACTTCGCCAGGATGCGCCGGGAGATGGACCAGATGATGGGCGACGCCTGGGGACGCGGCCGCTATGTGGCGCGGCGCTCCAGTGGCTTCTCGCCCAACGTCGACGTCTACTACTGCGGCGACCCCCAGCAGGCGGTGGTCAAGGTCGACCTCGCCGGGGTCGAGCTGAGCGAGGTCGGGATCGAGGTCAGCGGCCGCCACCTGGCGATCGTCGGCGAACGGCCGGTGCAGGAGACCGAGGGGCGGGTGTACCAGCAGGTCGAGATTCCCTCCGGCCCCTTCCGCCGCATCGTCGAGCTGCAGGTAGAGGTCGACGCCGAACGGGCGAAGGCAACTTATGAAGACGGGATGCTGAAGATCGAGCTGCCGCTGCGCGACCCTTCCGAGACCACTCGCCGGGTCCCGATCGGGCGCAAGTGATGGAGGGCGCGCCGGTCCTCGAAGTCGTCGACTCGCCGCTCGACGCCGAGGACGAGATCCTCACCAACCAGCCGCTGCCCGAGGCGCTGCCGGTGCTGCCGCTGCGCGACACCGTCACCTTCCCGGAAACCCTGACGCCGCTGGCGGTCGGGCAGGAGCGCTCGATCCAGCTCGTCAACGACGTCCTCGGCGCCAACCGGATGCTGGCCATGGTCGCCTCGCGCGACCCCGAGAACGAGACGCCCGGGCCCGAGGACCTCTACGAGGTCGGCGTCGTCGGCATCGTCGCGCGGATGATCAAGGTGCCCGACGGCTCGCTCCGCATCCTCGTCCAGGGCACGCAGCGGGTCCGGCTCGGCCCCTACGTCGCCGAGAAGCCCTATCTGGTGGCGAAGATCGCCGAGCTTCCCGACATCAGCAAGCCCAGCGCCGAGCTGGAGGCGCTGACCCGCAACGTCCAGCGCACCTTCTCGCAGATTGTCGAGCAGATTCCCTACCTGCCGGAGGAGCTGCAGATGGCGGTCGCCAACATCGACGACCCGGCCGCGCTCGGCCACCTGATCGTCGGCGCCCTGCGGATCGGTACCGAGGAGAAGCAGGTTCTGCTGGAAGAGGTCGAGGTCGCCAAGCGACTGCGCCACCTTTCGCGGATCCTCGCCCGTGAGCTCGAGGTGGTTCAGCTCGGCACCCAGATCCAGACCCAGGTCCAGTCGGAGATCGACAAAGGCCAGCGCGAGTTCTTCCTGCGCCAGCAGCTGAAAGCGATCCAGGACGAGCTCGGCGAGGAAGACGAGCAGCTGGCCGAAGCGAACGAACTGCGCGAGCGGATCGAGGCCGCCGGCCTGCCGGAGCATGCGCTGAAAGCGGCCGAGCGGGAGCTGTCGCGGCTGGAGAAACTGCCGCCCGCCGCCGCCGAGCACGGCGTCATCCGCACCTACCTGGAGTGGCTGGTGGAGCTGCCGTGGTCGCAGCAGACCACCGACAACCTCGACATCAAGCACGCGCGCAAGGTCCTCGACGCCGACCATTACGACCTCGAAAAGGTCAAGGACCGGATCCTCGAGTACCTGGCGGTGCGCAAACTGAACCCGGACTCGCCCGGGCCGATCCTCTGCTTCGTCGGCCCACCCGGCGTCGGCAAGACCAGTCTCGGCCGTTCGATCGCGAAGGCCCTGGGGCGCGAGTTCGAGCGCATCTCGGTCGGCGGCGTTCGCGACGAGGCCGAGATCCGCGGCCACCGCCGCACCTATATAGGGGCGCTGCCGGGGACGATCGTGCGCGCCCTGCGCGATGCCGGCTCGCGCAACCCCGTCTTCATGATCGACGAGATCGACAAGATGGGCGCCGACTTCCGCGGCGACCCGGCCTCGGCGATGCTGGAGGTGCTGGACCCGGCGCAGAACGACTCCTTCCGCGACCACTACCTCGACCTCGAGTTCGACCTCTCCGACGTCGTCTTCATCGCCACCGCCAACGTCCTCGACACGATCCCGGGGCCGCTGCTGGACCGGATGGAGACGATCGAGCTGTCCGGCTACACGGTCGAGGAGAAGCGCCACATCGCCCGCCGCTACCTGGTTCCGCGCCAGATCGCGGCCAACGGCCTCAAGCCCTCGCAGATCGGGTTCGCCGACGCAGCCCTGACCGCGATCATCGAGGAGTACACCCGCGAGGCCGGCGTCCGCAACCTCGAGCGCCAGCTCGGCGCGATCTGCCGCAAAGTCGCGCGCAAAGTGGCCGAGGGCAAGGCCAAGGGCAAGGTCAAGGTCTCCGGCAAGAAAGCGCGCGAGCTGCTCGGCCGCCGCCGCGTCTTCGCCGAGCAGCGCCGCCGGACCAAATACCCCGGCGTCGCCACCGGCCTCGCCTGGACCCCGACCGGCGGCGACGTCCTCTTCATCGAGGCGACGGCGATGCCAGGCAGCGGCAAGCTGACGATCACCGGCCAGCTCGGCGACGTGATGAAGGAGTCGGCGCAGGCGGCGCTCTCCTGGGTCCGCGGGCACTGGGCCGAGGTCGACCCGGACCTGGGCGAGGACTGGTTCGCCAACCACGACATCCATATCCACGTCCCGGCCGGCGCGGTGCCGAAGGACGGGCCCTCGGCCGGGGTGGCGATGACCGTCGCCCTCTCCTCGCTGATCAGCGGCCGGCCCGTTCGCAACGATGTGGCAATGACCGGAGAGGTCACCTTGACGGGGCAGGTGCTGCCGATCGGCGGCCTCAAGGAGAAGTCGCTGGCCGCGCAGCGGGCCGGGATCAAGCGGGTGATCGTGCCGGCGCGCAACGAAGGCGACGTCGCCGAGATCCCGGCGCAGGAGCTGGGTGGCCTCGAGTTCGCCTTCGTCGACGAGGTCTCCAAGGCGCTCGACGTAGCCCTCTCCTAGCGCGATGGAGGCGGCAACTTTCGACCGGGGCGGCCCTGGCGGCCTCGCGCAATCGCTGCGGGAGGCGGCAAAAGCGCGTTCGCGCGCCTTCTGGATCGTCGCCGGGCTGACCGCCCTCGCGGCCGTCCTGCGCTTCGCCACGCTCGGCGTCCAGGCCTATCACCACGACGAGATCGTCACCGCCAGCCGCGTCCTGCGTGGCAGTTTCTGGCACGCGATGGACGCGGTCGGGTTCAGCGAGTCGGCGCCGCCGCTCTACTACGCGCTGGCCTGGGTCTGGACGCAGCTGACCGGGACGGGGGAGTTCGGCCTGCGCTCGCTCTCGGCCCTGGCCGGGGTGGCGACGGTCCCGGTCGCCTACCTCGCCGGGATCGAGCTGCGCGGGCGCCGCGCCGGCCTGCTGGCCGCGGCCCTGGTCGCGGTCAACCCGATGCTGCTCTGGTACTCGCAAGAGGCGCGGGCCTACGCCCTGCTCGCCCTGCTCTGCTCGGTCTCGCTGCTCTACTGCCTGCGAGCGCTGCGAACCGGGGAGCGGCGCGACTTCGTGCTCTGGGGGGTCGCTTCCGGGCTCGCCCTCGCCACCCACTACTTCGCGATCTTCCCGATCGTCGCCGAGGCGCTTTGGCTGCTGCGCCGCCGCAGCCGCGCGAGTTGGAGCGGGCTCGGGATCCTCGCCCTTTTCGGCCTGGCGCTGGCGCCGCTGGCGGCGCACCAGACCTCGCTCGCCCACGCCGAATGGATCGGCAACTTCTCGCTCGGCCACCGGCTCTGGGAAACGGCCGCGACCTTCGTCGTCGGCGAGACCACCGACATCATCGCCCGCCCCGAGCAGCCGGTCCTGGCGCTGGTCCCGCTGGCGCTGATGCTCGCCGCCCTGGGCCTGCTCGCGCTCCGCGGCGCTCGGGAGGAGCGTCGTTCGGCGGCGCTCCCGCTCAGCCTCGCGCTCGCGGCGATCGGGATCCCGCTGCTGCTGGCGCTGGCGCCGGGGGGCAAGGACTTCGTGCTGGCCCGCAACGTGCTGCCGGCGCTGGTGCCGCTGCTGCTCGCGGTCGCCGTCGGGCTCACCCTGCCTGCCGCGCGGCGCCTCGGCAACGCGATCGCCGTCGCCCTGGTCGCGTACTCGCTCGGGTTCTGCGTCTGGGCCAGCGCCTCGCCGGACCTGCAGCGCCCCGACTGGGACACGGTCGCGGCGGCGATTGGCGAACCGGCGGCGCCGCGGGCGACCGTCACCTGGGTCCTCGGCGAGGCCTCGCTGCGCTACTACCTCTCGACCGGCGCGATCCAGGTGGTCCCCGCCGACGGCTACGAGTGGCTCGTCCACGAAGTCGACTTCGTCTCCGACGGCAAGGTGCCGCCCCCGCCGCAACGGCAGCTCGGCCCGGGCTTCCGCGAAACCTCGAGCGAAGGGGCGGGGCGCCTCTTCATCCGCCACTACGAGCTGCCGGGGCCGGGCCTGGCGCCGCTGCGGCTGCGCGAGTTGAAGGGCGCGCGGCTGAATTTCCGCAGCACGGGCGTTCTCCTGGACGGGATCGGCCCGGGATAGCTCGCTCGATGTTCGGGTATAAGCTCCTCACGGATCTGCAGAACAGCGAGGAGACGGCATGACCAAGACGACGACGGCCCGCGCCAACGACATTTACGAGACCGCGCGCGAGAACCCCTATGTGCAGCGCCTGATCGAGGACGACGAGCTGCGCGACAGCCTGCGCGACGCTTTCGAGGCCGCCAAGGGCGCCTACGGACGCGCGACCGGCAACGGCAAGGGCGCGGTCAAGGCCGTGACCAGCGACAAGAAGGTGCAGAAGGACCTGCGCGAGGCGGCCGAGAGCCTGCGCGAGGCCTCCGAGCGGCTGCGCAAGCCGCCGAAGCGCAAGAGCGGCATCGCCCGCTTCCTCGTGATCGGGATCGTCGGCGCGGTGATCGCCCTGGCGGTCAGCGAGGGCGCCCGCAAGGCAGTGCTCGACACCCTCTTCGGGGCCGAAGAGGAGTTCGAGTACACCAGCACCACGAGCATCAACGGCTCCTGACAGTCCCTGGCCTCGCCATGCGGCGTCCTCGGTCGCTCGCGTGCCGAGCACGCCGCGCTCCCTGCGTCCTTGCCTGGCGAGGCCAGGGACTGTCAGGTCCGGCACTAGACTGATCTTTAGATGGAGGCTGCGGCCAAAGAGCGTGAGCTGAGCGGCGACAAGGCGCAACGCATAGTCGATGCGATGCGCGACAGCGTCGCGCGCCGTGGCGCCGCCGGCTCGACCTTCGAGCACGTCGCCCGCGAGGCGGGCGTCAGCCGCGGGCTCCTCCACTATTACTTCGGGACCAAGGAGCGGCTGCTGGTCGAGGTCGTCCGCCGCGACGCCGAGATCCGCATCGCCCGCCTCGACGAGCGCCTGGCCAAGGCCAAATCCGTCGACGACGTCCTCGACGTCCTCGTCGCCAGCCTCACCGACATGATCGAGAACGAACCCGGCTTCTTCCTCCTGCTCTACGAGCTGTTCAGCGCCGGCCGCCGCAACCCCGACATCCAGCGCGAGGTCGGCCAGCTGTTCGAGCGGACCCGTTCGCACGTTGCCGAGGTGCTGGAGGCAAAGCACAACGAGGGCGTGCTTAAGCTCCGCTTCGAGGCCGAGGCGATCGTCTCCTACCTCTTCGCGGTCGGCGACGGCTTCGCTCTGCAGGCTCTCTCCGATCCCGAGCGCGACAACAGCACCGCCCTTGCTGCCGGCGCCGCTTCGGCCCGGTACCTGCTCGTCGCCGAGTAGCCAAATTGCGTCGGGAGTGACGCGGCTCACAGACCGGGCCTCGCCGTTGCGACAAGCTGGCCAACCAGCCAATGCGCGACGGAATGAATCGACTTGCCGCAGTTCTCGGGCGCCGCCGGCGCTGGGTCCTCGGCATCTGGATCGCGATCGTTGCCCTCGCGCTGCCCTTCTCCATGCAGCAGACCGACCACCTCACCGGCGGCGGCTTCGATGTCCCCGGCAGCCAGTCGCTCGCGGTCAGCGAAGCGCTGCAGCAGGACTTCGGCTCCCAGGCCGACGGGATCATGGTGGCGCTGAAGGCCGCGCCGGACTCGAGCCGGGCCGAGCGGGCCGCCGCGGTCGCCCGGGTGCGGCGCGAAGTCGCGACGATCGACGAAGTCACCCTGCCGCCGGCCGCCGCCGCGCAGGGCCGGCGCCAGCTGCAGCGCACCGGCTTCACGCTGCTGCCGCTGCGCAGCGACCAGTCTTCCGACGAGCTGATCGACTCGGCGACGACGCTGCGCGAAGACCTCGAGCCCGGCGCCGCCGAGGCGGGAGTGACGCCGTATCTGATCGGCCAGCCGACGATCTGGGCGGGCATGCAGGAGATCTCCAAGCGCGACCTCTCGAAGGCGGAGTTCACCGGCTTCCCGATCGTCGCCCTGATCCTGCTCGTCGTCTTCGGCTCGCTCGCCGCCGCGGCGCTGCCGCTGACGCTCGGCTTCGTCAGCGTCCTCGTCACCGGCGCCCTCATCTACTTCATCTCCTTGCAGATGACGACCTCGGTCTTCGTCACCAACATGGCCTCGATGATCGGGATCGGCGTCGCCGTCGACTACTCGCTGTTCATCCTCGCCCGCTATCGCGAGGAGCGCGAAGCCGGCCGCGACAAGCGCGAGGCGCGGGCACAGGCGCTCTCCACCTCCGGCCTGGCTGTGACCTTCTCGGGCCTGGCCGTGGTCATCTCCCTCGCCGGCCTCTGGATGGTCGACAACCAGGCGCTGCGCTCGATGGCGCTGGGGGCGATGACCGTGGTCGCCGTCTCGATCCTGACCGCGACGACGCTGCTGCCGGCGCTGATCGCGATGCTCGGCGACCGCGTCCTGCCCGGCGGCATCGTCGGCCGGGTCGAGCGATTCCTCAAGCACAAGGTCCTGCGCCGCCCGGTCGTGGCCGCGAGCGCCGACACAGGTGGAGCTACGAGCCGCTTCTGGGAAGGCTGGACGCGCCGGGTCATGGCTCGCCCCTGGACCGCGGTCCTCGGCGTCTCGGCAGTGCTGCTGACCCTGGCGATCCCCGTCCTCTCACTTGAGACCGGCACCGAGGCCCTCGGGCAGTTCCCCAAGGGCAGCGACGTCCGGGTCGGCAACGAACTCGCCGCCGAGCAGCTCGGCGGCGGCACCGACCCGATGCAGATCGTCGCTGCCTTCCCGGCGGCCCCGACGGCCGCCGACCGCGCCGCCGTCGCCGGCTTCGCCCAGCAGCTGGCGAAGACGCCCGGCGTCCGCGCCGTCTCGCCGCCCGCCTACGCCGGCGACGCCGTTCTGATCCAGGCGACCCCCAGCGCGGGCAGCGAGTCCGACGCCGCCGCGGCGCTGGTCGCCCGCCTGCGCGACAGCGTCGTCCCGGCCACCGCTCTGAGCCACGTCGCCACGGTCGACATCGGCGGCGAGACCGCTCGCAGCCACGACGTCCGCCTCCAGATCAGCGGCTCGATGTGGAAAATCGTCCTCTTCGTCCTCGCCCTCAGCTTCCTCGTTCTGATGGTGATGCTGCGCTCGCTGATCCTGCCGCTGAAGGCGGTGCTGATGAACCTGCTTTCGATCGGGGCCGCTTTCGGCGTCCTCGTCGCGGTCTTCCAGTGGGGCTGGCTCGACGGCTTCCTCGGCTTCGAAAGCCAGGGGGCGCTGGACACGATCAACGTGCCGCTGATCTTCGCCGTCGTCTTCGGCCTCTCGATGGACTACGAGGTCTTCCTGATGTCGCGG
>DASYKN010000084.1:0-30635 GCA_035995325.1 Solirubrobacterales bacterium | reverse complement strand
AGGGCGCCGAAGATCGACTGCATGATCGCGCCGCCGAGGTCGCGCTGGAGGTCGGCGGTGCCGGAGGCCATGCCGGCGCGCTTGACCGGCACCGAGCCGGTCAGCGAGCGCGAGGCCGGGGTGCCGGCGAAGCCGACCCCGATTCCCATCAGCAGGTAACCGAACCCGACCACCCAGTAGGCGACGCCCTGGTCCCAGAACAGCAGCATCTCGAGAAAGGCGAGCAGGCAGAAGACGAAGCCGACCAGCAGGGTGAAGCGCGAGCCGTGCGAGGCGACCAGTTTGGCCGAGCGCGGTGCGACGACGATCATTCCGAGCGCTCCCGGCAGGATCGCCAGGCCGGCCTGCAGGGTCGAGTAGTCGAGGACGTTCTGGACGAACTGCTGGCCGATGAACATCGCCCCCATCAGCGAGCCGAAGACGATGATCCCGGCCAGGGCGGCGACCCAGAAGGTCGCCCGGCCGGCGATCGCGAGGTCGAAGAGCGGGACCCTGACGCGCCGCTGGCGCAGCACGAAGGCGCCCGCCGCCGCCAGCGCGAGGATCCCGAGGATGATCGCGGTGGTGCCCTTGCCGGGTTCGGGCGCCAGGTTGATCGCCAGCACCAGCGTCGCCACCATCGCGATCGAGAGGATGCCGCCGAGGTGGTCGACCGGCTCGGTCGTCTCGTTGACGTGGGCGGGGATCAGTTTCCAGGCGAAGAAGAGGGCGATCGCCGCCAGCGGCGCGCTGACGATGAAGACCGAGCCCCACTCGAAGCCTTCCAGCAGGGCGCCGGCGACCAGCGGTCCGAGCGCCGAGACGCCGCCGCCGAGCGCGGACCAGAGCGCGATCGCCTTGGTTCGTTCCTGCCCGGCCCACAGCGCCGTGATCAGCGCCAGCGTGGTCGGGTAGGCCATGCCGGCGGCGACGCCGCCGAGGACGCGGGCGAGGAAGAGCACTTCGGCGCTCGGGGCGAGGGCGGCGAGAACCGCGAACGGGATCGTCAGCGCCATGCCGAGCAGCAGCAGCGCCTTGCGCCCGTAGCGGTCGCCGACCGCGCCGAGGTAGAGGACCGAGGCGGCGAGCCCGAGCGAGTAGCCGACGGCGATCAGGTCGACCATCGTCTGGCCCGCGTCGAAGGCCTTGCCGATGTCCGGCAGGGCGACGTTGGCGACCGCCAGGTTGAGGTTGGCGACGCCGGCGACCAGGATCAGCGTCCCGAGGACGAGCCCGGCGCGCTTGGGGCCGCTCGATTCCACCGTGGCTAGATCTCGATCCAGGTGCCGCGCGGGCCGAGGTTGCGGATCGGCGTCGTGCCGATTTCGCCCTCGCAGCCCCACGACTCGTGAATGTGGCCGCAGACCGCGACGCGGGGGCGCTTCTCTTCGATCGCCCGCAGCAGCGCCGGGCTGCCGAAGTGGGTGTCGTCGCCGGCGCTGTCGCAGTGGCCCTTGGGAGGTGAGTGCAGGACGAGCACGGCGCCCTCGGGGCAGGGCGCGAGCATCCCGCTCGCTTCCTCGTCGTCGAGGTCGAAGCTCCAGTCCCAGGGGGTGACCGGGATGCCGCCGCCGAGCCCGAAGAACTCGGTGCCGGCGATCGAGAGCCCTTCGCCGTGCAGCACGGTCGCGGCCTCCCAGGTGCGGGTGGCGTCGCGCAGGGCGTCGACGGTCTCGTTGTTGCCGGGGACGAGGACGGTCGGGGTCGCGATCGCCGCCAGCGCCGCGATCGTCTCCTCCAGCCCCTCGTGGACGGAGGCGAAGTCGCCGGCCCCGATCACGACGTCGGCCTCGCTCGACATCTCGACCAGCTCCGCACCCTGCCCGAGGTCGCGGTGGAGGTCGCTGAAGGCGAGCAGTTTCACAGCGGGGAACCTATCCGCTCGTGGCGGGCTGCGGGGCGGGATCGGCGGCCCGCCGGCCGAACTGACGCGGGCGCCAGGGCCGCCAGGAGCGGCGCGGCTTTGCCGGCTCGCCCGCGGCCCGCGCCTGCAGGTCGAAGTAGAGCAGCGTCTGGGCGATCACCGCGTAGGGGATCAGCAGCGAGAAGATCAGCGCCCCGAGCAGGTTGATCGCGAGGAACGGCAACGGCGTGAAGATCAGCCCCAGGGTCAGCACCGGCCCGGCGATGAAGAGCAGCGCGACGATGAAGACGACGACCCGGACCGCGTGCCACCAGCGCCCGCGGACCAGGTCGGAGCTGCCGCGAAAGGACTCGCGCAGCGTCTTCTCGGTGAACAGAACTTCCTGGCCGACGAAGGACCAGCCGACCAGCTTCCAGATCGCGAAGGGGAGGCCGATCACCGTGATCGCCATCAGCAGGATTCCCGCGGTGGCGAGCAGCAGGGCGGCGACGATCCGCCAGAAGCGCTCGCGCATCCCGTTCCAGCAGGCGCGGAAGCCGGCCGGCCGGGATTCGACCAGCAGCCGCATGAAGATGACGACGATCGCCGCGACCACGGCCAGGGCGATCGGCCGCGCGATCGATTCGACCAGGTCGGCGAGCGCCAGGTTGACGCCCGAGCGCCCGGCGGCCTCGTTGGCCGAGTGGCCGCCCGCGAGCAGGCTGGCGAGCAGGTTGGTCCCGGCGACGATCACCAGCCCGGCCAGGGCGATCGTGACCAGCAGCGTCCAGTGGCGGCCGTAGAGCTGGCGGGCGGTGCGGATCAGCTGGCCGAAGGCGCGCTTCACGCGCAGCTCGGTGAGGTCGACCGGGCCCCAGCGGGTGAGGCCGACGAAGAGCGCGATCAGCAGCCCCAGCCCGACCAGGGTGGCGATCGCCAGGGTCCGCGACTTGGCCTCGAGGTTGATGAAGTCCGAGACCTGGGCGACGGCGCCGCAGAAGGCGCCGGTTATCTGCGGGCCGGCGATCGAGCCGCCGGGCAGGCGCGGGCTGGTCGTCCGCTGCTTCGCCATCCAGGCGAACGGTTCGCGCCAGACCGTCTTCGTCGTCGGCCCGGTCGGCCCGTTGTTGAAGCCCTTTTCCTTTTCGCCCCAGCGGCCGTCATAGCTGAGCCACTTGAATGGGCCCTGTTCGGAGGCCGTTTCCGGCATCAGCAGCGGACGGGGCCGCAGTTCGCGCAGCGGCTCGGCCGTGTTGTCGCAGCCGACGCCGGAGCCGCGCTGGCCGTTCTGGATGTAGACGGCGGAGTCGTAGAAGGTCGCGTGCGAGCCGGCGGCGGGGTAGACGACCGGGTGCGTGCCTTCCTTCTGCACCTTCGAGTCGCTCCAGCTGGCGCGCTCGCCGCCGGCGTGCTGGAAGACGATGATTTCGTGCGGTTCTTCCTGCAGCGCCCCCCTCGTCGTTTCGGCTTCGAAGCTGAGCTGCATCCCCTCCCAGTCGCCCTCGTGGAGGTCGTTGAACTGGTTGAAGTACCAGAAGAACCAGTACTGGAGGACGAAGCCGGCGTGGTTCGGTTCGCGGGCGATGTGGGCGTAGACGGTCGCCGGCGCCCTGCCTTCCTCGACCAGCTTCTCGAAGCCTTTGGCGTAGACGCAGGTCTCGCCCAGCGCCTCGCCTTCGAGGTCGAGGTAGTAGCCGTCCGGGAGGCCGGCGATGTCGCTCGCGGTCGGCGCCTGCTTGACCTTCTCCAGCTTCCCGGTCGCGGGGTCCTCGTGGGTGAGAGTGACGGTCGGGTTGCCGAGGACGCTGCCGGCGCTGGTCGGCTGGTACTGCTCGGCCGTGGTTTCGCAGGGCGGGTCCTGCTGTTCGCGCAGCATCGTGATCGGCGCGTAGGTCTCGGCCAGCTTCTGGGCGGCCGCTTCGCTCGGGCTGGCGACCAGCTTGCTGTCCGCAGTGTTGGCAGCCGCCGCGCTCGCCGCGGGCAGGCAGAGCAGCGCGATCGTCGCGAGTCCCAGGATCAAGCGGCGCCAGGCGTGGGCCATCAGCCCGGCCAACGTACCAGCGTCAGGCGGCGCCGACGCTGGGATCGGCCGCGCCCGGCTCCTCCACCTGCTCCTCGACTTTGCCGCCGGGCATCGCCGCCAGGGCGACGACGAAAGCAACCACCATCACCGCGGCGAAGCCGTAGAAGACGGTCTGGGTTGCGAGCGCGAAGTCGTGGGGGATGTTGGCGACGACCTTGCCGATCGCGCCGCTGACGTGGGCTGGCGCTTCGCCACCGGCGCCCTGGCTGATCGTGTCGGCGATTTCGTCGGCGGCGGCCTTCGGCACGCCGTGCTGAGCGGCGGTCGCCTCGAGGTTCGACTTGTTCTGCAGGATCAGGATCGAGCCGAGGATCGCGAGCCCGAGACTGGAGCCGAAGTTGCGCACCGTCTGGGTGATCCCGGTGGCCTCGCCGTAGCGGCTTTTCGGCACCCGGTTGAGGGCGTCGGTGTTGGCCGGGCTGAGGACCAGGCCGACGCCGGCGCCGGCGACGACGATGTAGGGCCACTGCTCGCTGACCGAGAGGTCGGTCAGCTTCTTCGCCCAGAGGTAGAAGCCGACGGCGGCGACGGCGCAGCCGAGGACGACCGAGGGACGGGCGCCGACTTTGTCGAGGATTTTGCCGCCGTACTGAGAGGCGACGGCGAAGCCGGCGAAGAAGATCAACAGGTAGAGGCCGGTTTCCGAGGCGCTTTCGCCGAGTGAGATCTGCGCGTACATGCTGGCGAAGAAGAAGAGCGGGACGAAGGGGATCATCAGCAGGAAGAGGACGATGTTGTCGACCGCGAAGGCGCGGTTGGTGAAGGTCCGGACCTGCATCAGCGGATGGCTGGCGCGCAGCTCGTAGAGGACGAAGGCGGCGATCAGGGCGAGGCCGGCGCCGATGCAGACCCAGGTCGTGGCGCTGTCCCAGCCCCAGACGCTCGATTGCTGCAGGCCGAGGACGGCGAGGCCCATGCCACCGGTGATCAGCACCGCGCCGCGGTAGTCGAGCGGCGCCGGGTGCTTCTCGTTGTCGGGCTTGGCGATCGCGGTCAGGACCAGGGCGATGATCGCGACCGGGATGTTGACCCAGAAGATCGCCCGCCAGGTCCACTCGGTCAGGTAGCCGCCGGCGATCGGGCCGACCGAGGTGAGGCCGCCGGCGATCGCGAAGAAGATCGCCATCGCGCGGCCGCGCTCGCGGACCGGGAAGGCGTTGAGGACGATCGCCAGGGCGGCCGGGAACATCAGGGCGGCGCCGGCGCCCTGGATGATGCGGAAGAAGATCAGCCACGCCTCGTCGAGCGAGCCGGTCGGGGTGGCGCCGCAGAGCGCCGAGGCGGTGGCGAAGACGACGACGCCGATCGTGACCATGCGGCGGTGGCCGGCGATGTCGGCGACACGGCCGCCGAAGGCGAACAGGGCCGAGAGCGCGAGCAGGTAGCCGTTGACGATCCACTGCACGCCGGTCGCCGACAGCGAGAGGTCGTCCTGGATGCTGGGGATCGCGATCGCGACGATCGTCTGGTCGATGAAGGTCATCGAGACCGCGAAGATCATCGCCGCGAGGATCAGCTTGCTGTTTTTACCGCTCGTTTCGCTCATGCCGCTGCGTTTGATGCGAAGCGGCCGATTCCTGCCCCGGTTTCGATAGTCTCGCGCCGTCATGCCCCCCGTCTTCTGGCTCGGCCTCGGCATCGCGGCCTTCATCTTTCTCGTCGGCGTCATCGCCGGTGCCCGCTCGCGTACGAGCAGCCTCCGCAGTGGCGCCCTGATGGGGCTCTACCTCGGGGTGATGCTGGCCTTCCCGCTGTTGGCCATCGGCCTCGCCACCAGCTAGCTCCGCTCCACCGCGACGGAATATTCAGCCCCGCTCGCGGGTACTCGCTTGGCGAACCCACGAGAACGGAGAGATGGATGACCAACGCGACCTCGATTCCCGCTGTCGCCCTGCACGACGGCCGCGAGATCCCCCAACTCGGCTTCGGCGTCTTCCAGGTTCCCCCGGAGGACACCCAGGAGACGGTTGAGGAGGCGCTCGCCAGCGGCTACCGCCACGTCGACACCGCCGGCGCCTACCGCAACGAGGAGGGGGTCGGAGCGGCGATCGCCGCCAGCGGGCTGGGCCGCGAGGAGGTCTTCGTCACGACCAAGCTCTGGAACTCCGAGCAGGGCTACAACTCGACCCTTCGCGCCTTCGAGAAAAGCCTGCAGCGGCTCGGCATGGACCGCGTCGACCTCTACCTGATCCACTGGCCGATGCCAACCGAGGACCACTACGTCGACACCTGGCGCGCCTTCGAACGGATTCAGGAAGACGGCGGCGCCCGCTCGATCGGCGTCTCCAACTTCCGGGTGGCGGACCTGGAGCGGCTCAAGCAGGAGGCGGAGTACCTGCCGACGGTCAACCAGATCGAGTTGCACCCGCGCCTGCAGCAGACGGAGCTGCGTGCCTGGCACGCCGACCACGACATCGCCACCGAGGCCTGGAGCCCGCTGGCCCAAGGCGAGCTGCTGAACGAGGAGACGCTGGTCACGATCGCCGCCCATCACGAGAAGACGGTGGCCCAGGTGATCCTCCGCTGGCATCTGCAGCTCGGCAACGTGGTGATCCCGAAGTCGGTCACGCCGGCACGGATCCGCGAGAACATCGACGTCTTCGAGTTCGAGCTGAGCGAGGACGACATGGCGACGATCGCCCGGCTCGAGAGCGGCGAGCGCATCGGGCCGGACCCCGCCACCTTCGTCGCCCCCTAAGAGAGGCCAGCCAAACTCGCCAGGCCCGCGCAGGCCATAGCCTGCCGCCGATGCACTGGCGGTGGGTCAACGCGGTCGCGGCGACCGCCTTCGTCATCGGCGGCTCGCTGTTCGCGATCGGGGCGGCGATGGCGCAGGCCGACCTCGGCAGCCCGAGGCTGGTGGCGGGCGTCTACTTGGCCGGGGGCGTCTTCTTCAGCACCGGTGGCGCCGCGGGGGTGCGGTTGTCCCGGACCGAATCGCCGCTGGCGCAGCTCGCCGCCCTCGTCCTCTTCGTCGGCACCCTCGTCTTTGCGATCAACCTGCTGGACTCGTTGCTGGGCGACCTCAGCGCTGCCCAGTACGACCGCCTCGTCTGGTCGCCGGACATGGTCGGCTGCGCCCTCTTCCTCGTCTCCGGCCACCTGGCGATGGTCGAGATTTCCGGCAGCTGGCTGCCCTGCTGGCGTCCCGGTGACCGTGGCTGGCAGATCGTCGCCGTCAACCAGCTCGGCTCGATCCTCTTCATGGTCTCCGCCGTCGCCTCCTTGGTGCGCGCCGACGGGGACATGATCGCCGTCGGCATCGCCAACTGGGGGACGCTGACCGGAGCCCTCTGTTTCGCGGTCGCCGGCGCGATCCAGGAGTTCGAGCGGCCCGCTTAGACCGTAAAAGCGCATAGTGATGCGTTTACATCTGTATTAAACGATGATTTAATGTCGTTATGCCAAAAACGCGCACTACTCTCAGCGTCGATCCCGGGGTTCTCCGGGCCGTGCGGATCAAGGCGGCGCGAACCGGAAAGCGGGATTCGCAGGTGATCGAAGAGTCGTTGCGGCGCGATCTCGGCATCGACGCGCTCGACGATCTCTGGGCTTCGGTGCAACCTGCCCCGGAGGGCGAGGGGCTGGAGCTGGCCACCTCGGAAGTCCACGCGATGCGCAAGGAGAGGCGTGCGCCGAGCGGTCCTTGACCCTGGCGTCCTCGTCTCCGCTCTGGTCTCCCCCAAAGGCGCACCGGCGAGGCTGTTGGAGCAGGCGCGAAAGGGGGAGCTGGAGCTGATCGTCTCGCCGCTGTTGCTCGCCGAGCTGGAAGGCGTGCTCGAACGCGAGAAGTTCCGTCGCCATGTCGCGCTCGACGCGGCAAGGGCCTTCGTCGATCTTCTCCGTCGCGATGCGACCGTGGCCGCCGACCCAGAGGGGACGCCGCCGCTCAGCTCGGCCGACCCCGACGACGACTACTTGATCGCGCTGGCGCACCACGAGCGCGCCCAGCTGGTTTCTGGCGATGCCCATCTGCTCGACCTTGCTGACATGGCCCCGATTTGCTCGCCCGCCGAGTTCGCCGCGTGAGCCTCATCGGCAGCGCCTGAGAGGATGCCGGGGATGGCCACTGCCTCACGAGCCAACGCGCCGCGCACCGAGAAAGTGCTGCCGGGGATCTGGCGGCTGCGGCTGCCGCTGCCCTGGCCCGGAGTGCCGCACGGCAACGCCTGGGCGATCGAGTCCGACGACGGGATCGTCCTCTTCGACACCGGCATGGGGGGGAAGGGGCGACTGCGCCAGCTCGACCTCGCGCTCGCGCAGGCCGGCTTCGGGGTCGAGGACATCGGCCTCCTGGTCTGCACCCACTCCCACGTCGACCACTACGGCCTGGCGGCCGCGATCGTCGAGGCGGCGGGCTGCGAGCTGTGGATGCACCCGGCCTGGGAGCACGTCCGCCTGCTCGCCGACGACCCCGCGGCGGCGCTCGAACACCGGCTCGAGGTGGCGCGCCAGAGCGGCGTCCCGGTGGCGGCGCTGGAGCGCTACCGCGAGTCCCGCAGCGGCGAGGAAGAGACCGGGATCGACGCGATCCAGGTCCCCGACCGCGACCTCGTGCCCGGGGTGGAGGTGGGGACCGGGCTCGGCGCCTGGCAGGTCTACGAGACCCCCGGCCACGCGCCCTCGCACGTCGTTCTCCACCAGCCCGATCGCAAGCTGATGATCTCCGGCGACCACCTGCTCGGCCGCACCGTCCTCTTCTTCGACTACGGCCACACCCCCGACCCGGTCGGCGAGTTCCTCGGCAGCCTGACCGAGGTCGAGCCGCTGGAGACCGAACTCTGCCTGCCCGGCCACGGCCGCCCCTTCCGCGACCCCGAGGCGAAGATCGCCGAGGCCCGGCGCCAGGTCGAGGAGCTGCTGTCCAAGGTCCGCGAGGCCCTGGCAGAGCAGGAACGGACCGCCTTCGAAATCGTCGCCGAGATCGTCGGCGCCGAGAACCTCAACACCCCGGCCAGCGCCTGGGTCCTGCAGATCGTCCTCTCCTGCCTCGACCACCTGGCCCTGGCCGGCGAGGTGGAGACGGTGGCGGGGACCGACCCGCAGCGCTGGGCGTTGGCGTAGCCTGCCCCGATGGCCAGCTTCACTTACAAGCGCGAGGTCGCGGCTCCGCCGCAGACCGTCTTCGACGTCCTCACCGATCACCGCCGCTACCCGGAGATCACGCCGCTGCGCAAGGCGGAGCTGGAGCGCGAGGGGGAGCCGGCGCCGAACGGGGTCGGCGCGATCCGCAAGCTCAGCGCGGTCGGGCCGCCCTTGCGCGAGGAAGTGCTGGCCTACGTGCCGGGCAAACGCTTCTCCTACACGCTGCTCTCGGGGCTGCCGGTGCGCGATCACGTCGGCACGGTCGAGCTGACCCCGAGCGGGGACGGCACCAGCGTCGTCTACGCGGTGCGCACCACGCCGACCGTGCCGCTGGTCGGCGGCGCCGTCGTCGCCGGCATCAAGCTCGGGATCAAACAGCTGCTGGGCGGGGTCGCCAAAGAGGCCGAGCGGCGCGCGGCGAATGGCTGAGGGCGGGCCGGAGGCCCGCCGCTGGAGCGACCACCCGCTGTTGCGCGACGCCGATCGCCTGCTCCACCGCAACCGCGGCGCCGCGATCGCATTGCTGGTCGCGGCGCTCGCCTTCAGCGCCGCGATCGTCGGCTACGAGCTGCTGAAGCGGCCCGCCGACGTCCACAACCCGGACGCGATCTTCGTTCCCCAGAAGCCGCCGCAGCCGAAGGCGGCGAAGACGGTCAACTGGCCGATGTTCGGGCTCAACCCGGCCCGCACCCGCTACCTGCCGGTGCGCGGGGTGAAGCCGCCGTTCCGCAAACTCTGGCGCTTCACCGACCGGCCGCTGCTCGAGTTCCCGCCGATCTACGTCGGCGGCAAGCTCTACTTCGTCAACAACAGCGGCTTCGCCTACGCGCTCGACACCGACAGCGGCAAGGTGATCTGGAAACGCCGGGTGGGGGAACTCAACGCCTCCTCGCCGACCTACTACCGGCACCGCCTCTACATCGTCAACCTCGTCCCCGGCCACATCGTCAAGCTCGACGCCAAGACCGGCAAGGTCATCTGGAAAAAGAGCCTGCCGGGGCGGGCCGAGTCCTCGCCGGTGGTAATCGACCGCACCGTCTACTTCGGCTGCGAGGACGGCAACCTCTACGCGCTCAGCACGGTCAGCGGCGGCGTGCGCTGGGCGACCGCGCTCGGCGGCTCGATCAAGTCGGCGCCGGCCTACTACGGCGGCCGGCTCTACGTCGGCGACTACGGCGGCTACATGAACGCGGTCGACGCCAAGAGCGGCAAGCTGGTCTGGCAGAGCGGCTCGCTCGGCCCCGGCTTCGGCGCCTCGGGCCAGTTCTACTCGACGCCGGCAGTCGCCTACGGGCGCGTCTACTCCGGCAACAACGACGGCCGCGTCTACAGCTTCGACATCAGCGACGGCACCCTCGCCTGGAGCTACTCGACCGGTGGCTACGTCTACTCCGGCCCGACCGTCGCCAACACCAGGCACAGCCCACCGACCGTCTTCATCGGCTCCTTCGACGGCAACCTCTACGCGCTCGACGCCAAGGATGGGAGCGTGCGCTGGAGCCGCTCGGCCGGGGGGCAGGTGATCGGCTCGCTCTCCGCCGTCGGCGACATCGTCTACGTCGCCGAGTTCAGCGGCAAGACCACCAGCGGCTTCATGATGCGCAGCGGCCGCCGTGTCTTCCACTACGGCTACGGCACCTATTCGCCGGTGATCTCCGACGGCCGCCGCCTCTACCTCACCGGCTACTCGAGCATCACCGCGCTGCAGCCGTTCAAGCCGCGGCCGAAGGGAGCGAAGGCGAAGGGCGACGAGAAGCCGCAGGCGGCTAAGGGCGAGGCGCGCCGACCCCGCCCTGCGGCGGCGGCGGTGGCTGCGGCGCGCCCGGCGCGTAAGCCGGGAACCGCCCCGAGTGCAGGCGGTCCTTGAGGACGGCGAGGCTGGCCGAGTAGTTCTGGATCCGGTAGCTGCTGGAGCTGCCGAAGTCCTGGTAGTAGACGAGCATCTTGCAGCGCGGGTGCTTGTCCACCCAGGCGAAGAGCTTGCTGACGAAGGCCGGGTCGTCGCCATTTTCGACTCCCCACTCGGTCAGCGCGAAGGGCTTGTTGGGGTAGCGGTTGTAGAGGCCGGTGAGCGACTTCCATTCCGGATAGGAGGCGTAGAAGTCGGTGCCGGACCAGTCGACCCAGCGCGAGCCGGGCCAGTAGTAGCGCGGCCGGTTCTGCGGCACGGTCGGCGAGCCGGACGGCAGCGGGCTCCAGATGATCGCCACCGGCGCCTTCGGCAGGCCGCCGAGAGTGGCGTTGAGCGGCGGCAGTCCGGCTTCGGCGAGGCGGCGGTTGATCGTCTTCGCCTTGCCGCCGCCGTGGACGATCACGTAGAAGCGGCGGAAGGCGAGCTTGTACCAGCGCGGCGCGTGGGGGCCGCCGCGCGGGTTGCCGCCGCAGTCGAAGGCGGCGTAGACGTTGAGGCAGCGGTTGGGCTCGCCGAGCGGGCGCAGGTAGCCGCGCATGTCCTTTTCGGCGAAGAGCCGGTTGAGCCGGATCAGGTAGTCGTCGCCGCCGCCCTGGGCGATCGCCCGCGGGGTGAGGATCTCGTGGCCGTCATTGTTGTCGGCGGTGGTGACGTGGATCATCGGCCGCGCCTGCGCCGTCTGCCAGCGCTGGATCGAGTCGGGGAAGTCGCTGCCCCAGTTGCGGAAGGACTCGATCACCGCCGGGTGCTTGTCGGTGACCTGGCTGAATTCGCCGAACTGGGCCGGGTCGCCGGTGTCGGAGATGCCGAACCAGACCTTGTTGCCGGGCGGTTCGAGCAGGCCGGCGCTGGCCGTCGCCGCACCGCCGAGCGCGAAGGCGGCCAGGGCGGCGAGCGCGCAGGCTGCCGCCTGAACCTTGTGCCCGAGGGTCATCGCAGACCTCTTCGACCGGGTGCGTCCATGCCCTTCACAACACGGGAAAGCGTGCCTGGTTCGGCTCATTTCGTTTCGAAAGGGGCGATTAGGGCAGAAAGGCTGTGTAAGCGACCTAGGAGGAGAGATGTCGACGCTTGCAGTTATCGCCATCGTTGTCGTCGCCCTGATCGTCATCGCGCTGCTTGTATCCGCCGCGCGGCGCTCGAAGCAGCGACGGGAGCTGGGCACGGCCCAGTCACAGGCTCAGCACGAGGACGTTCGCCACCACAGGGAGCGGGCCGACGAGAGCCGGACCGAGGCCGCGATCGCCGAGGAGCGGGCGAAGCGGGCGAAAGTGGAGGCCGAGCTGGACGAGGAGCGGGCCGACGCGCGTGAGCGCGAGCTGAGCGACTAGGCAGGGAATTACAGGAGGAGGAGAGAGAGATGGCTGAAGCCAAAACGGGAGCTAAAAGGGCCAAAGCGAAAGCGCGGGGGTCGGGCAAATCGAAACCGCGTGCTGCGAAACCGAAAAAAGCGAGCGCGACCGCCAAACCGAAGAAACGCGCGGCGAGCAAATCGAGGCCGGCGTCCAAACCGGCGGCGAGCAAATCGAGGCCGGCGCGCAAACCGGCGCCGAGCAAGCCCGAGGCCGTCCGCGAGGCGGTCGAGTCGACGGCCAAGGACGCCAGCGGGGCCGTGGGCAACGCGGCCGGCAAGCTCGGCCACGCCGCCAACAAGGTAAAGGTGCCGCTGATGGCGGGAGGCGCGGCGCTGGCCGGCGCGGCTGGAGGCATCGCGCTCGGGGCCCGGCAGGCGCACCGCAAGAGCGGCCTCGGCGTCAGCTCGAAGGACCTCGCCAAGGCGGCGAGGAAGGCCGGCGACGTCGGCGCCCAAGTCGGTGAAATCGCGCTCGAGGTGCGGCGCGCCCGGGAGACGACGAACGGCAACGGCAGGCACCGTTCGCCGATCGAGGTCGTGCTGCAGGGCTTGACGTCCCGCGGTCCGCGGGGCTGACGCGCACCGGGGCGCGCGTGCGGGAGGGCGCGCGTTTCGGCTCAGGCGCCTAGGCGGCGAGCGCGGCGGGGTGCTCGGCGACGATCGCCAGCACTTCCGGCGCGAACTTTGAGATGAAGGCGGGACCGATGCCGCTGATCTCGATCAACGCCGCCTCGCCGGCGGGCCGGACCGCGGCGATCGCGGCCAGGGTGCGGTTGTTGGCGACGGTGTAGGCGGGCTTGCCGGCGGCGGCGCTGAGCCGCCACGCTTTCAGCGCCTCGAACAGGGGGCCGTCGGCGGGGGAGAGGTCGGGCGGCGGCGCGGAGGAGCCGCTGGCGCGCTTGCCGCGGCGGATCGCGATCGTCTCCGGGTCGGGCAGCCAGCTGCGTTCGTCGCAGACGTCGCAGCAGCGCTCCAGCGGCGCCCCGGCGAGACGGTCGCCGAAGTGGTCGAGCAGCGAGCGGCGGCGGCATTTGCCGGAATAGATGAAGGCTTTGATCGCGTGGTAGGCGCGCCAGCCGCGCTCGTGGGCGATCGCCAGCTCGGGGTCGCCGGCCCGCTGTTCGTTGAAGCGGACGAGGCGCCCGAGGTCCATTTTCATCGCCAGCAGCACCGCCCGCGCGGGCAGGCCGTCGCGGCCGGCGCGGCCGGCCTCCTGGGAGTAGGCCTCGACGCTGGTTGGGATCGCCATGTGCCAGACCGAGCGCACGTCGGCCTTGTCGACGCCCATGCCGAAGGCGTTGGTGGCGACGATCACCTCGACCTCACCGCTCATGAAGCGGCGCTGGACCGAGGTCCGCTCTTCCGCTTCCATGCCGGCGTGGTAGGGGAGCGCGGGCTGGCCCGCTTCGCGCAGCGTCGCCGCGACCTCGTCGGTGTCTTTGCGGGTGCCGCAGTAGACGATCGCCGGCCGGTTGGCGGGGTCGGCGAGGCCGGCCTCGAGCAGCGCCTGGCGGCGCGCCTTGGAGCCCGTGCCCTCGAGCGGGACGACGTCGAAGGAGAGGTTGGGCCGGTCGAAGCCGGAGCGCACCTGCAGCGGCTCGCGCATGCCGAAGCGCGAGGCGATCTCCGCCGCCACCGGCTTCGTCGCCGTCGCCGTGCAGGCCATCACCGTCGGCCGCCCGAGCCGGTCGGCGATCTGCGGCAGCCGCAGGTAGTCGGGCCGGAAGTCGTGGCCCCACTCGGAGACGCAGTGCGCCTCGTCGACCGCGATCAGGTCGATCCGGCGCTGCGCCAGCGCCTCGAGGAAGAGGTTGGAGCCGAAGCGCTCCGGCGAGCAGTAGACGATCCGCGCCTCGCCGCCGCGAACTTCGCCCAGCGCCCGGCGCGCCATCTCGTCGCTCATCCCCGAGGAGATCATCGTCACCGGGTGCCCCGCCGCCGTCAGCCGCGTCCACTGGTCCCGCATCAGCGCAATCAACGGCGAGACCACGATCGTCAGGTCTTCGGTCGCCAGCCCCGGCAGCTGGTAGCAGAGGCTCTTGCCGCCGCCGGTCGGCATCACGATCAGCGAATCGCGCCCTTCCAGGGCCGCTTCCACCGCCTCCTTCTGCCCCGGCCGCCAGTGCTGGAACCCCAGCTTCCCCAGCAGCTCGTCAGCCCGATCTCCAGTCTCGACAGTCACGCCACCCAGGCTACGGACCCCCACGGATGGGCGTCCACGCAGAACCACCTCTTTACGAGAGCCGCCTCTCTTATGAGGACCGGCGGGTCGTCGGGCGCGGCGCTGGCCGAAGGCGCCGACCGGGTGGGTGGCAGCGGAGGAGAGGCCGAGAACGGAGCCAGTTTGCCCCGCCCGCAGGCCTCTCCTCCGCTGGCAGGCCCCGCCCGGCCTGCCAGCCTTCGTCCCTAGCTCTGTTCCCCGTGAACGATGACCGCTGGAACCTGCGAAAGCTTCTCCGCCAGCGTGTCGATCGACTGCGCCAGCTTGCGCGTGTCGGCCTTGGTCAGGTCTTCGTAGCTGACGAAGCCGTCGGCGGTTTCGTAGGGCACCAGCGCCGCGTAGACCTGCTTGAAGTCGGCTTCGATTTCCTTGGCCTGCTTCGGGTCCTTGGCGCTGAGCAGCGGCTCGACTGCTTCGAAGGCAGCCTCGGAGCCTTCGACGTTGGCCTTGAAGTCGACCAGGTCGATGTGCGAGTAGCGCTCCTCCTCGCCGGTGATCTTCGAGGCTGAGACCTCGCCCAGGAGCTCGTTGGCGCCGTTGGCGATCTGGACCGCCTGTAGGTCGACGGTTTCGACTTTCCGCGCCAGTTCGGCGACGTCGGCTTCGAGCTGTTCGGCGACCGCGGCCATGCCCTTGGCGGTGCCCTCTTCCCAGAGCGCCTGCTCGATCACGTGGAAGCCGCTCCATTCGCTCTTCGGCACGTCGTTCTCACGCGCGTCGATGCGGGGGTCGAGGTCGCCGAAGGACTCGGCCACCGGCTCGATCCGCTCGTAGGGTATGCGGGCGGCGGGGTAGAGCGATTTCGCCTTGGCGACGTCGCCGGCGAGGACCGCGGCCACGAACGGCTTGGTTTCGGCGACCAGCTCATCGCTGTTCTTCTCGATGTATTCGCGGTACTGCTCGACCGCCGCTTCGACCTCGGGGCTGTTCGAGGACTTCAGCTCGCCGCTCACGGTCAGGGTGCCGCGCTCGTCGTCGCCACCCGGGCAGTAGATGACGTATTCGCCTTTCTCCAGGGTCAGCGCGAAGCTGCCGGAGAGGCCGTCGGAGAGGTTCTCCTTCTCGCCGAGGATCGTTTCCCCGTCCATGATCTCCATCTCGGTCACCTTCGAAGTGCCGTCATTCTCGATTTCGAAGTTGATCGGGCCGGCGGGGGCCTTGGCGTCGTGCGGCGTGCAGCCGGCGTCGGTCAGTTTGAAGACCATGTTCTTGGCGCCGGCCGGGGCCTCGTCGCTGGAGCCGCAGGCGGCGGCGAAGACGGCCAGGAGGCCGGCGGCGAGCGCGATCAGCGCGGCGCGGACGGGAAGTCGGTTCATCGGTGTGAAGCTCCTTTGGAAAGGCTGGGGTAGAAGTTAGGCGACCCTATTTAGGGCACCCTAACATGACTCAGCCGAGCAGCGTTTCGCCGATGTAGCCGCCCCTGCGCGCCCCGGGGGGGACAGCGAAGACGGCGCTGCCGACGTGCTTGATGTACTCGTTGAGCGCGTCGTTGGAGCCGAGTCGGCGCTGGATCGGGACGAACTGCTTGCCCGGGTCGCGCTGGAAGCAGATGAAGAAGAGGCCGGCTTCGAGCTCCCCGAGGCTCTCGTCGACGCCGTCGGTGAAGGAGTAGCCGCGGCGCAGGATCCGCTCGCCGCCGTTGGCGGAGGCGGAGGCGAGGCGGACGTGGGCGTCGACCGGGATCCGCGGCAGGCCGCTGCTCTGGCTCGCCTCGAGCGGCAGCGGTTCGAACTCGTCGTGGCCGCCGAGCGGGGCGCCGCTGTACTTGGCGCGGCCGATCGTCTGCTCCTGGTCTTCGAGCGAGGAGCGGTCCCAGATCTCCAGCAGCATGCGGATCCGGCGGGTGACCATGAAGCTGCCGCCGCGCATCCAGGCCGGGCCGTCGCCGCCGGCCCAGACGTGGCGGTCCATCGCCTCGGTGTCCTCGGCCTTGATGTTGGCGGTGCCGTCCTTGAAGCCCATCAGGTTGCGCGGGGTGTCCTGGCCGCGGCTGGTCGTCGCGGTGCGGCCGAAGCCGAGCTGGGACCAGCGCATCCCCACCGTGCCGCGACCGATCCGGGCCAGGTTGCGGACGGCGTGGAAGGCGACCTGGGGGTCGTCGGAGCAGGCCTGGACGCAGATGTCGCCGCCGCTTTCGCCCGGGTTCAGCTCGTCGGCGGGGAGCGGCGGGATCGGCTGCAGCGCCGCCGGCCGCTTCGCCGCCAGGCCGAGGCCCGGCTTCTCGAACAGGCCCGGGCCGAAGCCGATCGTCACGGTCAGGCTGGAGGGCAGCAGGCCGACCGTCTCGCCGGTGTCGTCGGGCGGCGCCAGCTCCATGTCGTTGACGTCGCCGATCATCTCGCCGGCGGTCATTTCCGCTGCCGCCCGCGACCACTCGCGCAGCAGCTCGCGCAGCTCCGCCGGGTCTTCGCTGAGCAGGTCGAAGGCGGCGAAATGGAGCCGGTCCTGGGCGGGGGTGTCGATGCCCGCCTGGTGGGCGCCGAAGAAGGGGACGCTGCCGGTGCCGCCGCTGTCGGCCTCGGCCGACTCCTGGCCGACCAGGTAGCCGCCGGCGCCGAGGCCGATCCCGGCCGCGCCGACGCCGGCGGACCTGAGCAGGCGACGGCGGGTGAATGGGCTCATCGCAGGGGAGGGCGCGAGCTGACGCTCAGGCCGGGTTCTGGGCCGGCGCGCCCTGGCCCTGGCGGCTGCCCGCGCTGGCGCTCTTGCGGCGCAGGCGGTCGGGCCAGAGGACGTAGAGCGCCATCGGCACCGCGTAGAGCAGGTAGACGGCGACCTCGATCTGGGTCGGGGTCGGCTGCAGACCCAGCATCCCGGTCAGCAGCGAGCCGGTGATCGTGCCCGGCTGGACCAGCCAGGTGAGGTCCAGGGCCTGGCCTTGGAAGCTGTTGATCCAGCCCGCCTCGTGGGCGGTATGGGCGGCGGAGGCGAGCAGGCCGGCGGCGACGAAGACGAGGACGAGGCCGGTGACGCGGAAGAAGCGGGTGAGGTTGATGCGGACGCCGCCGCGGTAGAGGCCGAGCCCGATCGCGACCGCCGCGACCAGTCCCAGCACAGCGCCGGCGCCGGCGGCGGTGGTGTCGGTCGCGTCCTGGAAGGCGGCGAGGAGGAAGACCGAGGTCTCGAAGCCCTCGCGCAGGACGGCGAGGAAGGCCATCCCGACCAGGGCCATGGTCGAGCCCGCCGCCAGTGCCGAGGCGGCCTCGCCCTCGAGCGTGCCCTTGATGCTGCGCGCGTGGCGGCGCATCCAGATGATCATGTAGCTGACCGCGGCGACGGCGACGACGCCGATGATCGTCTCCAGCCCCTCCTGCTCCTTCTGGGGCAGCTGCTGGCCGACCACGTCGAGGCCGACGCCGACCGCGGTGCAGAGGACGATCGCGATCCCGACCCCGATCCACATCTGGCGCATCGCGTCCTGGCGCCCCTCCTTGACCAGGAAGGTCGCGATGATGCCGACGATGAGAGAGGCCTCAACGCCCTCTCGCAGAGTGATTACGAAGGTGGGAATCATGCTTAGGCGTCCCTAATAAGGGCGCCCAAAACCTAGCATGCCGCTAGGTATTAGGTCCCGGGCAGCCAGGGCTCCGACCACTGGGCGATGCCGCGGGTCAGGTCCTTGGCCTCGGACGGGCCCCAGGTGCCGGGCGCGTAGGGGTGGACCGGGCCGGGGTCGTCGAGCAGGGGCTGGACCACGCGCCAGGTCTCTTCGATCGCGTCCTGGCGGGTGAAGAGGGTGTGGCGGCCGGCGATGGCGTCGCCGAGCAGGCGCTCGTAGGGCTCGGGGTCCTCGCCCGGCGTCTTCTCGAACAGGACCTCGAGGTCGGCCGGCTCGAAGGCCTCCTCGCCCGCCTTCTTCGCGAAGAGCCGCATCCGCGAGCCCGGCGTCGGCTCGATCCTGATCGTCATCTGGTTCGGTTCCGGCGTCTTGCCGTGGCCGATCCCGAGGCCCGGAGGGCGCTTGAAGACGATCGTCACCTCGCTCGCCTTGGCCGGCAGGCACTTGCCGGCGCGGATGAAGAAGGGGACGCCGCTCCAGCGCCAGTTGTCGACCTCGAGCTCGACCGCGGCGAAGGTCTCGGTGGTCGAGTCCGGGGCGACGTCCTTGACCTCGAGGAAGCCGTCGTACTGGCCGCGCACGTAGCGCTTCGGGTCCGCGGTGCGGACGGCCTTGAAGAATTCGAGCTTCTTGTCGCGGATCGAGTCGTGGTGGTTGGGGGTCGGCGGCCCCATCCCGACCAGCGCCAGCACCTGCAACGCGTGGTTCTGGATCACGTCGCGCATCGCCCCGACCGCGTCGTAGAAGCGCCCGCGGTCGTCGACGCCGAAGTTCTCGGCGATCGTCATCTGCACGTGCGAGACGTGGGAGCGGTTCCAGACCGGCTCGAGGATCGAGTTGGCGAAGCGCAGGTAGGTGATGTCCATCACCGGCTCCTTGCCGAGGTAATGGTCGATCCGCAGGATCTGGTCCTCGCCCAGGACCGCGCAGAGTTCGGCGTTCAGCGCCCGGGCCGAGGCGAGGTCGTGGCCGAAGGGCTTCTCGATCACGACGTGGGCGTTCTCGGTCAGGCCGGCGGCGCCGAGGCCGTTGACCACGGTGGCGAACAGCGAGGGCGGGATCTCGAGGTAGAAGAGCGGCCGCTTGGCCTCGCCGAGCGCCCTGCCGACGTTGGCGAAGGTCGCGGCATCGGCGTAGTCGCCCTGTACATAGGCGAGGCGCTGGCAGAGGCGGGCGAGGACCTCCTCGTCGGGGCTGGAGACGGTGGCGAGGATCGCCTCGCGGGCGTGCTGGCGCAGCCGCTCGTCGTCCCACTCGTCGATCGCGACGCCGACGATCGGGCACTCGAGCTTGCCGGCGGCCTCGAGCCGGTAGAGCGCCCGGAAGGTCATTTTCTTCGCCAGGTCGCCGCTGATCCCGAAGATCGCCATCACGTCGGCGGCGGCGTCGGTGTGCTGGAGCGGATCCTTGCCCATCGGCCTCGCAGGCTATCGATCGCCGAGGCCGAGTCTGCCTGAGTGTCCGCATAGCGAACACAACCGCGGTCTCGCGAAAAACGCCGCGGGGAAAGCGCCTAGGATGGCGCCTGGCCCTCTGGCCAGCCCGTCTTTGCAGCGTCTACCAGCGGAGGTTGTGATGGAACTCGGAATCGTCGGCCTCGGCCGCATGGGCGCCAACATGGCTCGCCGCCTGATGCGGGACGGCCACAAGATCGTCGCCTACGACGTCAACCCCGACGCGGTCGCGACCCTGGCCGGGGAGGGGGCGGAGGGCGCCTCTTCGCTGGAGGACCTGGCCGCGAAGCTCAGCGCCCCGCGCTCGGTCTGGGTGATGGTGCCGGCCGGCGAGATCACCGAGTCGACGGTCGACGCCGTCGCCGCCGTGCTGGAGAGCGGCGACGCGATCGTCGACGGCGGCAACTCCTATTACCGCGACGACATCCGCCGCGCCGCCAAGGTCGGCGAGCGGGGGATCGACTACGTTGACTGCGGCACCAGCGGCGGTGTCTTCGGGCTCGAGCGCGGCTACTGCCTGATGATCGGCGGCCCCGACCGGGCGGTCGAGCGGCTGGACCCGGTCTTCGCCTCGTTGGCGCCCGGCGTCGCCTCGGCCGAGCGCACCCCCGGGCGCAGCGGCGACGTCTCCGCCTCCGAGAACGGCTACCTGCACTGCGGCCCCAACGGTGCCGGGCACTTCGTGAAGATGGTCCACAATGGGATCGAGTACGGGGTGATGGCGGCCTATGCCGAGGGCCTCAACATCCTCAAAAACGCCAACGCCGGCAAGGTCCAGCGCGAGGCCGACGCCGAGACCGCGCCACTCGACCATCCCGAGTACTACCAGTACGACCTCGACCTGCCGGAGGTGACCGAGGTCTGGCGCCGCGGCAGCGTGATCGGCTCCTGGCTGCTCGACCTGACCGCCGCCTCGATGCAGGAATCACCCGACCTGGCCGACTTCGCCGGCCGCGTCTCCGACTCCGGCGAGGGGCGCTGGACCTCGATCGCGGCGATCGACGAGGGCGTGCCGGCGCCGGTCCTGACCTCGGCCCTGTACGAGCGCTTCGCCTCGCGCGGCAACGACGACTTCGCCGACAAAGTCCTCTCGGCGATGCGCAAACAGTTCGGCGGCCACGACGAGAAGCCGAGCTAGGGAGCGAGGATGGCTCCCCGGCTCGAGGTCGTCGCCGACGAGAAGGCGGCGGCGCGGCGCGCGGCCGAGCTGATCGCCGAGGCCGGCGCGGCCGCGGCGGCGGCGCGCGGCCCGTTCGGGTTGGCGATGAGCGGCGGCCGTTCGCCCTGGGCGATGCTGGCGATCCTCGGCGAACTCGAGCGGATGCCCTGGGACGCGACCGAGCTGTTCCAGGTCGACGAGCGGATCGCCTCGCCGGGCAGCGAGGACCGCAACCTCACCCACATGGTGCTGGGCCTCTCGATGGACCACCAGGCGGCGCTGCGGCCGATGCCGGTCACCCAGCGCGACCTAGATTCCGCCGCGTGTGACTATGAATCCTCGCTGCCGGAGCGTCTCGACCTCGTCCACCTCGGCCTCGGCCCCGACGGCCACACCGCCTCGCTGGTCCCCGGCGACCCGGTCCTGGAGGTCGACGACCGCCGCGTCGCCCTGACCGGCGGCGAATACCAGGGCCACCGCCGCATGACCCTCACCTACCCGGCGATCGACGACGCCCGCCAGGTCCTCTGGCTGGTTACCGGCGCCGAGAAGCGCGAGCCGCTGGCGCAGCTGCTCGCCGCCGACCCATCGATTCCCGCCGGGCGGGTGCGGAACGAGAACATGCTCGTGGTCGCCGACGCGGCCGCGGCGGGAGAGTAGT
This sequence comes from Solirubrobacterales bacterium, assembly GCA_035995325.1. Lineage (GTDB taxonomy): Bacteria > Actinomycetota > Thermoleophilia > Solirubrobacterales > 70-9 > VAYN01. The sequence goes on along the minus strand of DASYKN010000084.1, from coordinate 9,325 downwards.
CGTTAGCGGATACGCTAACATTCTGGAATGGTTGGTTCGCCACTCGCGCCTGCATCCGCCGTCTCCCTGATCTACGAGATCCTCGGTGGCAGCGAACTCAGCCAGGCGGAGCTGGCGCGACGAGCAGGCATTCCTCGTTCGGTTCTGAACGCCTACCTGAAGGGCACGCGGGAGCCGGGAGCCGACGCACTGCTGCGTATCGCGGCGGCGGGGGGGATGAGCCTGCAGGTCAACCGGCGCCAGCCACCCGTCGACGCCAACCGTGCGAGCGAAATCCTCGTGCAGGTCCTCGAGCTGGCGGAGGCGCTTCCGTTCAGGCCGCGCGCGGAGACGCAGTTCCCGCCCTTGGCGCAGAGGTTGTCCAAGGAGACCGTGGCCGCATGAGCGAGCTGGTCGACAAGCTTTTCGCCGTCCACGACGCGCTCAAAGCGGAGTCCCTGCCGCACGCTTTCGGCGGCGCGATCGCCCTCGCCTATTGCGTCGAAGAGCCACGGGGCACCCGCGACCTCGACGTCAACATCTTCTGCGACGCGGCCGACGCGAAGCGGGTGCTGGACGCGCTGCCCCCTGGAGTCCGGGTCGAGGCGGATGACATCGAGCGGGTGAAGCGGGATGGTCAGGCCCGGCTCTTCTGGGACGGCGTGCCGATCGACGTCTTCCTCAACAACCTCCCTCTGCACCAGGAGGTTTCCGCGGCGATCGTCTGGGTCACGCTCGAGGGGCGCGAGGCGCCGGTCCTCGATTGCGCCTCGCTGGTTCTCTTCAAGTCGTTCTTCGCGCGGACCAAAGACTGGGGTGACATCGAGGCGGTGGCGATGGCCGCGCCCGAGGACATCGAGGCCGCGGCGCGCAAGCTGGGCGAGCTGGTCGGCGAGGAGGACGAGTCCTACAAGCGGCTCGCCTCGATCCGCGACGCAAACCCCGGCCTGACCGCGGGATAGGCTGCGCCAATGCAGATGCTCGAGGGACTCGATGACCGGGCGCTGGCGCTCGACGGCAGCAACCTGCAGATCCTGCGCTGGGGGTCCGAGCAGGAGCGGGTGCCGCTGGCGAAGCTCAGTCCGAGCAAGATCGAGCGCGACGACAAGCGCAAGCTGTTCGGGTCCGGCGAGGAGCGGGTCCGGCTCGGTTTCGGCGCCCTGATCACCAACATCTGGCTGCCGCTGGCGCAGCAGGCGGAGGCCGAGGCGTTCGCCGCCGCGGTCGACGCGGCGCGCGAGTCGGGCGCTTAGCACTGCCAGCCCAAGTCGGCCGGGCCGCTGGGCGGAGGGCTAGGTCGCGGGGTCGAGCGCGACGGCGTGGTTGGCGACGATCGTGCCCTCGGGGTCCCACTCGCGCTTGACCGCGGCCAGGCGCGAGCAGGTCTCGGCGGGGAGGATCGAGTCGACGTCGCAGGGGCTGTCGGCGAAGTTGAAGTAGCCGCCGGCGGCGGCGAAGGGCGCCATCGCCGCGCTGATCCGGTCGAGGTCGCGGGGCACGGTCTCGGCCGCGTCGGGCGCCATCAGCGCGCCGATCGCCGACAGCACGAAGGGGAAGTCGAGCTTGTCGAGGGCGCCGGCACTCTCCGTCCTCCGGGCGAGGGCGCCGCCGAGCTGGCGCAGCTCGGCCAGCAGCAGCGTCGAGCCGGTCTCCGGCCCGGGGCCGTTGGCGACGAAGGCCTCGATCGCCTCGTCGCTCAGCTCCGCGATCGGGACGTGCTGGCCGAGGCCGGGGACCGGCTGCTCGGGGTCCATGTGGATCCGCGGCAGGCCGGCGGCTGGCATCAGGTCGAAGCTGTCGATGATCGGCTCGCCGATCGCCCGCAGCGGCGCGATCAGCTGCTCACCGGCCTCACGGCCGCCGGTGAAGGCGGCGTCGATCGTGATCAGCGGCTTGCCGCGCAGCGGCTCCGGCACGTCGGGGATCGGCGGCGGCCGCAGCAGGCGGGCGATCGAGGTGACCTCCTCCGGCGCCGTCGCCGCCCAGTCGCGGTAGGCGCGGAAGGCCTCGGCCCCATGCTCGGCCGGGAAGATCAGGATGCCGCCGTAGACCTCGGCGATCGGCAGCAGCGCCAGGTGCAGGGCGGTGACGACCGCGTAGCCGCCGCCACCCCCGCGCAGCGCCCAGAAGAGGTCGGGATCGTCGTTCGCGGTGACGCTCCGCTCCTCGCCGGCGGCGGTGACCAGGTCGATCCCGGTGACGCTGTTGCAGGCGAAGCCGTGCTGGCGGCCGAACCAGCTGAGGCCGCCACCGAGGGTGTAGCCGACTACGCCGACGTCGGGCGAGGAGCCGGGCAGCGAGCTGAGCCCGTGCTTCCCCGCCGCCTCGGCCAGCTCCAGCGAGAGGACCCCTGCCTCGACCCGGGCAGTCCGCTCCTCGGGGTCGACTGAGATGCCGCGCATCCGCTCCGTCTTCAGCAGGATCGTCCCCTCCAGGGGCGGCAGCGGCGCGGCGCCGTGGCCGGTGCCCTGGGCGGCCAGCTTGAGCCCGTTGGCGACGGCGAAGGCGACGGCCTTGGCGACGTCGCCGGCGTTCTCGGCGAAGACAACCGCCGCCGGGTTCTGGTCGACCGCGAGGTTCCAGGCGAGCCGCGCCTGGTCCCAGTCGGGGTCGCTGGGGCGGGCGATCCGCCCGTCGATCTGGAGTCCGCTGAGGTCGCTCATGCCCGCAACCTTTTCATGGGGCGCAAGCGAATGATGAGTTAACGGGGCGATGACACCGTTAACTCCTCATTCGTTGGGCTCAGCTCCCGGGCTTGGTGTGGCTGACCGCGTCGCCGCGGGCGACGAAGAGGTCATGGACGAGCGCCGGCGGGAAGAGGCCGTGGGCGGCGACGCCAGGGTCGGCCTCGAGCCGGGCGGCCAGCTCGGCGGGGTCGCCGATCGGCCCGCGGTAGTCGGCGATCGTGCCCTCGTCGGGGCTGGGGGGGACGTCGCGCAGCTCGACCTCGGGGCCGAGCCGGGCCAGGGTCGAGGCGATGCCGAAGCCGAACAGCTCCAGCGGCACCGGCCCGCGCAAAGCCGCGACCGGCTTGCTGGAGTCGGCGATGACGACGAAGCGGGCCGCCGCCGCGGCGACGATCTTCTCGCGCAGGTGGGCGCCGCCGCCGCCCTTGATCAGCCAGCCGTCCGGGGTGACCTCGTCGGTGCCGTCGATCGCGAGGTCGAGCCGCTGCAGGCGGTCGAACTCCTCGACCGGGATGCCGAGCCCGCGTGCCTGCTCCGCGGTCGCGACCGAGGTGGCGACGCAGCGAATGCCGCTGAGGCCGCGGGCGGCGATCGCCGGCAGCAAAAAGGCGACGGTGGAGCCGGTGCCGAGGCCGACGGTCATCCCGTCCTCGACCAGCTCCGCCGCGGCTTCCGCCGCGATTCGCTTCTCGGTTTCCGCCGCGCTCACCGCCGGGACTTTATCCTCGCCGGATGGACGCACGGCTGTGGGTTTCGAGCGGGGGGGAGGCGCCGCGCTCGGTGAGCTTGAGCGCGGAGCGGACCGTGGTCGGGCGCTCGCCCGAGGCCGCGGTCCAGCTCGAGGACGAGGCGGTCTCCTGGAACCACCTGGAGATCGAGAAGCGCGGCGAGGTGCTGATGGCGACCGACCTCGACAGCCGCAACGGCACCGCGCTCAACGGCGAGCCGCTGCAGCGGCCGCGGCGGCTGCGCAACGGCGACACCCTGATCGTCGGTGGCCACCGGCTCGAAGTCGCGACCGGGCCGGCGACGCCGGTCGGGGCGACGGTCGCCGCCGGCGCCCCCGCGGTGGCTTTGAACGAGGAGGAGCGGGCGACGGCGCGGGCGCTGGCCGCGCCCTACCGCAGCGAGGGCGCCTTCGCCGGCCGGCCGGCGACGCGGGCCGAGATCGCGGCGGCGCTGCATGTAAGCGAGCGCACCGCGCAGCGGCGGCTCGACGCGCTCGCCGCCAAGCTCGAGGTCGGCGCCGACGCCGGCCGCGACCGCCCGCGGCAGATCGCCGCGCGGGTGATCGAACTCGGCCTCGATCGCTGACCCCGCCCACGGGCCGAAATCCCACGCATGACGTGGGAAATCGGCCCATCGACCGCGTGGTTGGCTCGGTGCGGGACAAAGGTGGCTCGGTGGGGGCGCGGGTGGCGTTGGCGGGTGCGGGCGCGGGGCGCAGGATCGGTGGGCAACTCCAAACCACCGAAAGGAAGTCATGCGCTACCGCAACCTCATCACCGCACTGATCGCCCTCGTCGTCCTCGCCCTGCCGGCGGCGGCCTCGGCCGCGACCAAGACCGGTGCCGTCGTCTTCTCCAAGACCTCGACGGTCGCCGGCGTCAGCAAAGGCGGCCTGTTCGCGATCAAGGACGGCCACCTCAACCAGCTGACCGAGGACCCGACCGACACCGAACCGGCCTTCTCTCCCGACGGCCGCACGATCGCCTTCGTTCGCGGCGGCGACGTCTACTCGGTCCGGCCCGACGGCTCCGGCCAGCGGCGCCTGACCAGCGGCTCGGAGCTGGACTCGGCTCCGGTCGTCTCGCCCGACGGCCGCACTGTCGTCTTCGAGCGGCGGACCGGCGCGAACGGGCCTGGCGACCTCTACCGGGTCGGCTCCACCGGCGGCGGGCTGCACCTGCTGACCAGTGGTTTCGGAGATGACCACGACGCCGACTTCTCTCCCGACGGCCGCGCGATCGTCTTCGTCCGCGGCTCGGCGGGGCCCGAAGGCGGCAACGACGACCTCGCCACGGTCCGTCCCAACGGCGCTGGCCTGTCGCGGTTGACCTTTACCCGTGGGGTCGACGAGTTCGCCCCCAGCTACTTCGCCGGCGGCGTCGTCTACAGCCGCGGCGAGAGCACTCCCGGCCCGGCCGCCTACGCCGACGTCTACACCATCCTCACCAACGGCAGCAAGATCAAGCCGCAGGTCGCCGGCGTCGGCTCCGCCTACGTCGAAGACGTCTCCGCCGACGGCCACACGCTGCTGTTCCGCCGCGACCAGGGGCTGTGGTCGAAGCGGATCGGCCCGGGCAAGGCGCGCAAGCTCTGCCAGCTGCCCGACAACTCGCAGACCAACGGCGTCTTCTCCTCCGACGGCCGCCGCGTCGCCGCCTTCGTCGCCGACGAAGACCGCCAGCAGCTGGTCGCGATCGACGTCGCCAGCCGGCGTCAGAGCGAGCTGGCCGAAGGCACCGATTTCACCGAGGCCGAAGGCACCGCGATCGGCCCGGTCATCTCCTGGCAGCCAACGCGGTAGCGCTTGCCAGGTGGACCCCGGCGGTCCCTATGGCCGCCGGGGTCCGATAGTTCGCCCCGCGCGCCGCCCATCGTGATCCGATGGGCGGCGATATAACCGCTGGGTGGCAGACCTCGACATCGGCTCCGACGCCGCCGGCTACCGGATCGACGCGCTGATCGCCCGGGGCGGGATGGGCGTCGTCTACCGCGCCACCCACCTCGGCCTCGAACGGCAGGTGGCGCTGAAGGTGATCTCCCGCGAGCTGGCCGGGCGCGAGGGCTTTCGCGAGCGCTTCCTGCGCGAGTCCCGCCTCGCCGCCAGCCTCGACCACCCGGCGGTGGTGCCGGTCTTCGACTCGCGCGAGGTCGACGGCGAGCTGATCGTGGCGATGCGCCTGGTCGCCGGCGGCGACCTGCGCCAGGCGATCGAGCGCGAGGGGCCGCTGCCGCCGGCGCGGGCGATCGCCCTGCTCGGCCAGGTCGCGGAAGCGCTCGACGCCGCCCACGCAGCCGGCATCGTCCATCGCGACGTCAAGCCGCACAACGTCCTGATCGAGGGCGACCGCGCCTTCCTCTCCGACTTCGGCCTCGCCAAGGCGCTGGGCGAGAGCGGCGCCCAGAGCGGCGCCTCGGTTGTCGGCACCGCCGAGTACATGTCGCCGGAGCAGTGGGGCGGCGGCGCGGTCGGTCCCGCCACCGACGTCTACTCGCTCGGCTGCGTCCTCTTCGAGGCGCTGACCGGGATCGCGCCCTTCGCCCGCAAGGAAGCCGAGAGCGAGCCGGAGATGCCGGCCGGGCTCGACGCGGTGATCGAGCGGGCGGTGGCCAAGGGCCCGGCCGACCGCTACCCCAGCGCCGGCGCCCTGATCGCCGCCGCCCGCGAGCGCGAGGGGGCGGGGATGGCGACGACGCGGGTGCTGTCGCGGTCGGCGGCTGGGGCCGAGCGGCCGACCGCGCCGCTGGGCGGCACTGGCTCGTCCGCGGCCGGCAACTGGCTTGGCAGCGGCCAGCCACGCGGTCGGCTGCTGGCCTTCGGCGCCGCCGCTCTGGCCCTGGTCGCGGCGATGGTCTTCCTCGTCCTTGCCCTGGTCGGCGGCGGCGGGATCGACGTCTCGAAGCCGATCCCGGTCGGGACGGCGCCGCTGCGGGTCACCGCCGGCGGCGGCAAGGTCTGGGTGAGCAGTGAACGCGACCGCACCCTGACCCGGCTCGATCCCGACAGCGGCGAGCCGCAGGGCAAGCCGGTCCGGCTCGGAGTCGGCGTCTCGGGCGTGGCGGTCGGCGGCCGCTGGCTCTGGGCCACCGTCCCCAGCCGCGGCGAGCTGCTGCGCCTCGACCCGCAGGACGGCCGGCTCCTGGAGCGGATCGAGGTCGGCGGCGCCCCCGGCCCGATCGCGCTCGGCGGCGGCCGCGTCTGGGTCGCCGACGACGGTGGCCGCGGCGTCACCGCCGTCAACGCCGAAGGCGGCCGGGTCGTGCGCCGTGGCCTCGTCCCGCACTCGGCGCCGCTGCGGCTCGGGGTCGGCGCCGGCGGGCTCTGGGTCAGCAGCGCCAGCGCCGGCAACGTGCGCCGGATCGACCTCGGCACGCTCGCGGTCGACCCCGCGATCCCGGTCGGCCGCGGCCCCGCCGGGGTCACCGTCGCCAGCGGCCTGGTCTGGGTCGCCAACAGCCGCGGCAACACCGTCAGCAAGGTCGACCCCTCGATCCACTCGGTCCTGGGCGACCCGATCGAAGTCGGCGGCCGCCCGGGCGGGATCGACGCCGGCACCAGCACCGTCTGGGTCGCCAGCGCGAGCGAGGACGCGGTCATCCGGATCGACCTCGAGAGCGGCGAGCGGACCGGCGCCCCGATCGAGGTCGGGGCCGAACCGGGGGCCGTCGCGGTTGGCGGCGAAGCCGTCTGGGTGGCCGACAACGGCGAAGGCGCGATCACCCGCATCGAGCCCTGAGGTCGGAATGACTAGGATCGCTGACGAGGCATGAACCAGGACATCGACACCCTCTGCGTCGACACGATCCGCACCCTCTCGATGGATGCGGTCGAGAAGGCGAACTCGGGCCATCCGGGGACGCCGATGTCGATGGCCCCGGTCGCCTACGAGCTGTGGCAGAACCACCTGCGCTACGACCCGGCCGACCCGGTCTGGCCCAACCGCGACCGCTTCGTCCTCTCGGCCGGGCACGCCTCGATGCTGATCTACTCGGTCCTGCACCTGGCCGGGGTGAAGCGGGTCGACGCCGACTACAACGTCACCGACGAGCCCGCCGTCAGCCTGCACGAGATCGAAGAGTTCCGCCAGCTGCACTCGCGCACCCCCGGCCACCCCGAGTACCGCTGGACCTCGGGGATCGAGACCACCACCGGCCCGCTCGGCCAGGGGATCGCGACCTCGGTCGGGATGGCGATGGCCTCGAAGTGGCAGGGCGAGCGCTTCGGCGCCGACCTCTTCGACTTCGACGTCTACGCGCTGGCCGGCGACGGCTGCCTGATGGAGGGCGTCTCGCACGAGTCCGCCTCGCTCGCCGGCCACCTCAAGCTCGACAACCTCTGCTGGCTCTACGACAACAACCACATCACGATCGACGGCGCCACCAGCCTCGCCTACGGCGACGACGTGCTGAGCCGCTTCGAGGGCTACGGCTGGAACGTGCTGCGGGTCGGCGACGCCAACGACCGCGGCCTGCTGGCCCGCGCCTTCGAGGAGTTCAAGGCCGAGAGCGGCCGTCCCACTCTGATCGTCGTCGACAGCCACATCGGCTGGGGCTCGCCGAACAAGCAGGACACCGAGTCCGCCCACGGCGAACCGCTCGGCGAGGAGGAGATCCGGCTGACCAAGAAGTTCTACGGCTGGCCCGAGGACGCCAAGTTCCTCGTCCCCGACGGGGTCATGGAGCACTTCGCCGCGGGCGTCGGCAAGCGTGGCGGCGAGCTGCGCGCCGCCTGGCAGCAGAGGCTCGAGAACGGCGACCAGATGCGGGCGGCCGAGATCGAGGCGATGCAGCATCGCCGCCTGCCCGAGGACTGGGACGGCTCGATCCCCTCCTTCGAGGCCGACGAAGAGAAGGGCCTCGCCACCCGCAAGGCCTCGAACAAGGTCGAGAACGCGATCGCCGAACGGGTGCCGTGGCTGATCTCCGGCTCCGCCGACCTCACCGACAGCACCTCCGTCCGGCTCAACTTCGACGGGGTCGAGAACTTCGAGCCCGGCAGCTTCGGCGGCCGCCAGATCCACTTCGGAATCCGCGAACACGCCGCCGCCGCGGCCTGCAGCGGCCTCTCGCTCTCGAAGCTGCGACCGCTCTGGTCCACCTACCTCACCTTCTCGGACTACGGCCGCGGCGCGATCCGGCTCTCGGCCCAGATGGAGCTGCCGGTGATCCACCTCTTCACCCACGACTCGATCGGGCTCGGCGAGGACGGCCCGACCCACCAGCCGATCGAGCAGCTGGCCTCGCTGCGGGCGATGCCGCACCTCGACGTGATCCGTCCCGCCGACGCCAACGAGACCGCCGAGGCCTGGCGGATCGCCGTCGAGCGCACCCATAACCCGGTCGCGCTGATCCTCACCCGCCAGACGGTGCCGGTCTTCGACCGCTCGCGCTACGCCGCGGCGGGCGGGGTCCGCAAGGGCGGCTACGTGCTGGCCGACTGCGAGGGCGAGCCGGAGCTGATCCTGATCGCGACCGGCAGCGAGGTGCAGCTGGCGCTGGGCGCGCACGAGACGCTAAGCGGCGAGGGCATCGGCTCCCGGGTCGTCAGCCTGCCCTGCTGGGAGATCTTCGAACGCCAGGACCAGGCCTACCGCGACCAGGTGCTGCCGCCGGCGGTCACCGCCCGGGTCGCGATCGAGGAGGCTTCGACCCTGGGCTGGGAGCGCTACGTCGGCAGCGCCGGCAGGATCATCGGCATGACCACCTTCGGCCAGTCAGCGCCCTTCGCCGACGTCGAGGCGGAGTTCGGCTTCACCGCCGAGAAGGTCGCCGAGGTGGCACGCGAGGTCGCCGCGAGCGCGACCGCGAACCCAACGACCTGAGGAGGTCGCTCGTGAAGGCCACCGCACGACTGCACGAGCGGGGGCAGAGCCTCTGGCTCGACAACATCACCCGGACGATGCTGGGCGACGGCACGCTCGCCGGCTACATCA
>DASYKN010000083.1:0-58253 GCA_035995325.1 Solirubrobacterales bacterium | reverse complement strand
CCGCGGCGTGCGGCTGGAGCGGACCAGCCAGCTCAACGTCGGCGGCAACATGGACTTCTTCAACATGCTCGAGCGCGAGCGCCTCGACTCGAAGAAGATCTCGAAGACCAACGCGGTCACCTCGATCATGGGCCACGAGCTCGAGCCCGAGAACGTCCACGTCGGCCCCTCGGACTACGTGCCGTGGCTGACCGACCGCAAGTGGGCGCACATCCGGCTCGAGGGCAAAGCCTTCGGCGACGTGCCGCTGACCGCCGAGCTGAAGCTCGAGGTCTGGGACTCGCCAAACTCGGCCGGCGTCGTGATCGACGCCGTGCGGCTGATCAAGCTGGCGCTCAACAACGGCATCGCCGGCCAGCTCGACGGGCCGTCCAGCTACCTGATGAAGTCGCCGCATTCGCAGCGCCCCGATGACGAAGCGCGCGAGCAGACCGATGAGTTCATCGCGGCCAACGCTCGCGGCAAGTCGAAGGCGCCCGCCGCCAGCGACGCCCCCAGCGCCACCCAGGCCTAGCTGCCGGCCGATCCGTCTACTCATAAGAGCCCGCCGAGCGCGGGCTCTTATGCTGCACCCGTGCCCCCGGCCGAGCGCCTCTCGATCGCCCAGGTCTCGCCTTTCCGGCGCGGCGTCGAGAACCCCGTCACCGAGTTCGTCGACCGCGTCTCGGCCGAGCTGGAGCGGCGTGGCCACGAGGTCGTGCGCGCCCACACCGGCGACCGCGTCAAGGGCCTGCTGAAATCCTCGGCGGCGCTGGACGTCGTCCACGTCCACGAGCCCTTCGCCCCGAGCGTCTCCTCGGCGGCGCTGCGCCACTCCTACTCGCTCAACGTCGCCACCTTCCACGCGCCGCAGGAGCGCGTCCTCTCGACCCAGGTGGCGCGCCCCCTGGTCGAGGTCTTCTTCGGCCGCATCGACGCCCGCACGGTGACCAGCCGCGAGACCGGGGCGCTGCTGGAGCGCTACTTCCCGGGCAGCTACGAGCTGGTCGAGCCGAGGTCCACGGCGGAGGACTGGGGCCGGGTCACGGACGAGCTGGAAGCGGTCTACCGACGCCTGGTCGCGCGGCGCCACGACCCGGCCGGCGACCCCGAGCTGCGCCGGTGGATCTCCTCGCGGCCGCTGATCGAGGTCGACCTGCACATGCACACCGACCACTCGGGCGATTGCGCGACGCCGGTTGAGGTGCTGCTGCAGACCGCCCGCGACCGCGGCCTCGGGGCGATCGCGATCACCGACCACAACGAGGTCTCGGGAGCGCTGGAGGCGCGCCGGATCGCCGAGCAGATGGACGACATCAAGGTGATCGTCGCCGAGGAGGTGAAGACCGCCGAGCAGGGCGAGGTGATCGGCCTCTTCCTCGAGGAGAAGATCCCCAAGGGGCTGACGATGGCGGCGACGATCGCCGAGATCCGCGCCCAGGGAGGGCTGGTCTACGTGCCGCACCCGTTCGACCGCTTCCACTCGGTGCCCGACTACGAGCATCTGATCGACATCGTCGAGGAGGTCGACATCCTCGAGGTCTTCAACCCGCGGGTCGCGGTCACCGCCTTCAACGAAGAGGCCGAGCGCTTCGCCCGCAAGTACCGGATCGTCGCCGGCGCCGGCTCCGACAGCCACGTCGCCCAGGGGCTCGGCAGCGTGCGCACGCGGATCCACGACTTCGACGGCCCGGCCGAGTTCCTCGAGGCGATGCGGGACGCCGACATCACCCGCAAGCACAAGAACCTGCTCTACGTGCAGGCGCTGAAGCTGCTGCAGACGACCGGGCGGCCGAAGGCGCCGAAACGGCGGGTTCCCGACGCCAAGCCGGTGCGTGGGGGGCGGCCACGCAAAAGACGATCGGGGAGCAAGAGCTGATGCAGCGGGGCGCGGCGAAAGGAGCCGTGCCGGAGCCGTCAAAGAAGGCTGGGCAGATGCGAGGCACCGACGACGAGATCCGCGAGAAGTACCTGGAGCGCGCGATTCGCGAGCTCAACCAGATGAGCCGCGAGATCCAGGACTGCCCGCACTGCCCGCGCGGCAAGCTGATGCCGGTCCTCGGCTCCGGCCACCCGCAGGCCGACATCTTCATGCTCAAGCAGGCGCCGATGACCTCCGAGATCGAGGAGGGCGTCGCCTTCTACGGTCGCTCCGGCAACGCGCTGATGAAAAGCTTCAAGCGGCTCGGGATCGACCCGCTGGTGGTCTACGGCACCCTCTGCGTCAAGTGCCCGATCGCCGAGCCCGACCTCGCCGCCGGCGAGTGCGTCGCCCGCCTGGTCGAGGAGATGGCGATCGTGCAGCCGAAGATCCTCGTCGTCATGGGCGAGCCGGCCCTGCGCATCCTCAACAGCCTCCAAGTACCGCTCTCGCGGCCAGTCGAGCAGCGCGAGGGCGAGATCCAGGCCTTCACCCCGACGATCGACGCGCTCTACGTGCCGGACATCGACGCCTCGCTCGACGAGGAGGGCTCCAAGCAGCGCTTCTGGCGCTCCTTCAAGACGCTCGGCGTCTGGTACGACGACCTGCCGCCGTACTAGCGGCTACGGCGCGGCGGACTCGGCGACGGCGGTCATCGGCTCGACCTTGGCGCTGGCGAGGCCTCTGACGACGATCGTGTCGAGGGCTTCGTAGGAGGCGAGCTGGGCCTGGGCGTCGTCGCGGTCGGCGGCGGCGACGCCGACGGTGCCCTCGGGCTCGCCGAGGCGGTCGAAGTGGTCGCGGTAGCCCTTGTGCAGGTCGCGGTAGAAGGACTCCTCCTTGGCCAGGCGCTCGGCCGCGTCGGGCCCGACGGCGGTGCGGACGTAGCCGAAGACCGGCGGCGTCTCGCGGCCGGCCTCGCTGGCCCCGGCCGCAACCTTCTCGCGGGCGCCGGCGGCGAAGCCGGGGGTCATCCAGTTGAAGAAGACGCCGTCGAACTCGGCCCCGGCGAAGTGGCACATCTTCGGGCCCATCGCGGCGAGGACGAGGCGGACGCCGGGCAGCTTCTCGCGCAGCTCCGGCAGCGACTCGCGCATTTTCGTCAGCGGCTTCTTCGAGAAGCCGGCGCCGACCCCGAGCCAGAGGCGGGCGGGGTCGATTCCGACCCGCTCGATGTCGCCGGCGATCTGCTCCGGCGGTTGGCGGTCGAGCGCGATCACGGCGACGCCGAGGTCGATCTGCGGCGCCGCGGCGGCGAACTCGGCCAGCGTCTCCAGGCCTTTGGCGCCGGGATGGTCGTTGGACCAGATCGAGTCGTAGCCCAGCTCGGCGCAGCGGGCGGCCAGCGGCCGCGCGACCTCGGGGTCGAGCCCGGCGGCGACGCCGAAACCGCGGGGCATCAGTCGCTCTCCTCGCCGGCGCTGACCGCGGCATCTTCACTGGCGGCGGCTTCGCTTGCCGCAACGGCGGCTTGGTCGCGCTCGAACAGCGCCACGCACTCGATGTGCGGGGTCTGGGGGAACATGTCGACCGGCCTCACCCGCGTCAGCCTATAACCGGCCTCGACCAGCTGGGCGGCGTTGGGGGCGAGCGTGGTCGGGTTGCAGGAGACGTAGACGATCTTCGCCGCCTCGCACTCGATCACGCGGCGGACCATTTTCTGCGAGAGGCCGGCGCGGGGCGGGTCGAGGACGACGACGTCGGGCTTGCCCGCCTCCTCGACCAGCGGCCGCACCCCGGTACGGGCGTTGCCGGCGACGAAGCGGGCGTTGCCGATCCCATTCAGCTCGGCGTTGCGTTCGGCGTCGACGATCGCCTCGGGGACGATCTCCAAGCCCCAGACCTCGCCCGCCTGGCCCGCCATCGAAAGCCCGATCGTGCCGATCCCGCAGAAGAGGTCGAAGACGCGCTCGCTGCCGCTCAGCCCGGCGTACTCGGCGGCGACCGCGTAGAGGCGCTCGGCCATCTCGGTGTTGGTCTGGAAGAAGGCGCCGGGGGAGATCTCCCATTTGAGGCCGCATAGCTCCTCGCGCAGGTACTCCTCGCCGAGCACGCCTGTCGGGCCCTCATTGCCGCCGGAGTCGTCGGCGACGACCGTGTGCAGGTCGACGGGCGGTTTCGGGAAGCTCCGCTGGGCGGTGACGAGGCGGGTCTGGATCTGGCCGCTGCGCCGGCCCTCGCGCACGATCAGGTTGCGCAGGACGCCGCGTTTGGTGCCGCTGTCGAAGGCCGGGATCGACTCCAGCTGCGCCCAGTCGCGGACCTTGTTGCGGGCGGCGTTGCCGGCCGCGGAGGCGAGGTGGCAGTCGTCGACGTCGACGACCAGGTCCCAGCGCCCGCGGGCGTGGAAGCCGAGGATCGGCTGGTCGCCGTCTTCGCCGAAGGAGTATTCGAGCTTGTTGCGGTAGCGCCACTGCTCCTCGGCGGCGACGATCGGCTCCAGCTCGAAGCCGTCGAGGCTGCCGATCCGGCGCAGCGCCTCGTCGACCTGTTCGCCCTTGATCCGCAGCTGGGCCTCGTAGGGGAGTCCCTGCCAGGGGGCGCCGGGGCAGGGCTCGCCGCCGTGGACGCAGACGTCGGGAAGGCGGTCGGCGCCCGCCCGCAGCAGCTCGACCGTGCGCGCCTCGGCGAAGCGCTTCTTCGCTTTCGTGACCTCGGCCCGGACGCGGTCGCCCGGCAGGGCGCCGGCGACGAAGACGACGAGGCCGTCAGCCCGAGCGATGCCGCGCCCGCCGTAGGCGAGCGAGTCGACCTCGACCTCGATCAGCTCGCCGCGACGCGGGCCGCGGGCCGCCGGCGTCTCGCCGGGGGCCTGCTCCATCCCTAACCGAGTTTCTTTGCCGCGCGCCGAGCTGCCTGGGTCGCCTGTTTGCGCACCGGCTCCGCTCGTCCGCCGACCTCTTTGCGCGCCTGTTTGACCAGGCGCTCCAGCTCGCCGAGCAGCGAGTCGGTCTGCTTGCGGCCGCGTTTGAGCAGTTCGCTCAGCATCTTCTCGGCGTCGCCGCGGGTCATGCGGCCGCGCTGGACGGCGTCGTCGACGACCTCCTGCAGGCGGTCGCGGCTGAGGGTGACGCTGTGCTCAAGGCTCTCGCGGAACTGGGCCACGCTCTTGTCGAGGCCGCTGGTCGCTTTGCTGCTCGCGCGTTTGCCGCTGCTGGCGCGTTTCGGCGCGGCTTTTTTCGCTGCCGGTTTTCTAGCTGCCGCTTTTCTCGGCGCGGCTTTTTTGGTGGCTTTGCGAGCTGCCGGTTTCGCGGCTTTGGCGCTGGCCCTTTTCGCCGTTGCTTTTTTCGCTTTGGCTTTCGGTTTCGCTGCTTTGGATTTTTTGCCTGATTTAGCAGCTGCTTTTTTCTCGGCCATCTCGGCGTGCCTCCAGGGGAAAGTTTGTGCGCGGGTTGATCCGACTATCTCAGTTCCGCAGCTCTGGTGGCTCTGCCAGCGCGAATCGAGCCTGCACAGGAGCATGATCGGAGAGCCGCAGCGCCCGTCCCTCGAGCGGCAGCTCGCGCCGCTCCGGCGGCCACGCGGTCGGGGCCTCCAGAACCTCGAGGCCGCGCACGAGCAGGTGGTCGATCGCCTTCGGCGCGGTCGGCGGCGCCAGGCCGAAGTCCTCGCGCAGCCGCTCGAATACCTCGGGGCTCTGGGCCGGGCGCAGGTTGAGGTCGCCGCCGAAGATCAGCGGCGCCTCGCCGGCGAACCGGTCGGCGGCGCGGGCGGCCCGCAGCACGTCGGCTGGCGCCAGGTCGGCGCGGTTGGTCGCGTGCAGGTTGGCGATGCAGAGGCCGGCGGCGGTCCGGGTCAGGGCCATCGCCCGGCGCTCCGGCGCCCCTTCGTGGATCGCCAGCTCGCGGCGCTCGACGATGCCGCCGAGCCGGCCGGGGACGCGGACCAGGGTCAGGTTGGAGCCGCCCTCGCCGGAGGCCATCAGGTCTGGGTTCTGGCGCGCCAGCAGGCCGCGCACCGATCCCAGCCAGTTGCGCGAGGTCAGCACCCGGTGCGCCTCGGCGCCGCAGGCCCGGGCCAGCGGCACGGCGAAACGGGGTGGGCACTCCTGTAGCAGCGCGACCTCCCAGGGGCTGCCGGCGAGCAGGGTCGCGAACTCGGTGGTGAGGTCGCGGTTGACCTGGACGTGGGTCTGGTTGCGTTCGTCGAAGCGCAGCAGCCGCGAGCGCCAAGTGCGCAGCTCCGGGTCGGGCGGGAAGTCCCGCCCGTGGAAGAGGTTCCAGGCGAGCGCCGTCAGTTCCACGGTACGTAGTATCCGCTGCTTGAAGCGGGATTTCCTCAGCGGCGAAGAGCTTGGGGCCTTTGAGCAAGGCCGACTGCTCGACCGTGCGCTCGAGTTGAAAGCCGGTCGCGGCGAGCGGCTCGGCGCCGATTCGCTGGCCGGCCGCAGCATCGCCCTGATCTTCCAGAAGCCCTCGACGCGGACCCGGATCTCATTCGAGGTCGGGGTCGCCGAGCTGGGAGCGACGCCGATCGTCCTCCGCGCCGACGAGATGCAGTTCTCCCGCGGCGAGTCGATCGCCGACACGGCGCGGGTGCTGTCGCGTTACGTCGACGCGATCGTGATCCGCTCGGGCTCGCACGAGGACGTGGCCGAGCTGGCGGCGGCAGCCGACGTGCCGGTCGTCAACGCGCTGACGCCGCTGCACCACCCCTGCCAGGCGCTGGCCGACATGCTCACCCTGCGCGAGCGGTTCGGCGACCTCGAGGGGCAGCGCCTCGCCTACGTCGGCGACGGCAACAACGTCGCCCGCTCGCTGGCGGTCGTCGGCGAGCTGGCCGGGGTCGAGGTCGTCGTCGCGGCGCCCGCCGGCTACCAGCTGGAGGAGGGACACGGGGTGAAGCTGACCGACGACCCCCGTGCCGCCGCCTCCAGCGCCGACGCCCTCTACACCGACGTCTGGATCAGCATGGGCGATGAGGAGGAGGCCGAGCGCCGGCGCGCCGACCTCGCTCCCTTCCGGCTCGACGGCGACCTGCTGGCCGCGGCCAAGGACAGCGCCATCGTCCTCCACTGCTTGCCGGCCCACCCCGGCGAGGAGATAACCGCCGACCTCCTCTACGGCGAGGCCTCCGCGGTCTGGGACCAGGCCGAGAACCGCCTGCACGCCCAGAAGGCGCTGCTGGAGACGCTGCTCGCCGGCTAGGGCCGGCGCTGCGCAGGCCGCATGTACCCGCATCTCGAGATCGGACCGGTGACGCTGCAGACCTTCGGGCTGATGTTCGCCCTCGCCTTCCTCGCCGCCGGGGCCTTGATCTGGCGGCGGCTGGGGGAGATCGACAGGCCGCCGGACTGGGCCTATGAGATGGGCTTTTCGGCGCTGGTCGGCGGCATCGTCGGCTCCCGCGTCTACTTCCTCGTCCAGAACTACAGCGACGTCAAGGACGACCTGCTCGGCAACCTCTTCTCCGGTGCCGGCCTGGTTTGGTACGGCGGCGCGATCGGCGGCGCTGTCGCCGTCCTGCTCTGGGCCCGGTACCGGGATTTCCTCGGCCTCGCCCTGCTCGACCTGGCGGCGCCGGCGCTGGCCCTGGGCTATGCGATCGGCCGCTGCGGCTGCCAGCTCTCCGGCGACGGCGACTACGGCAAGGCCTGGGACGGCCCCTGGGCGATGTCCTACCCCGACGGCACCGTGCCGACCGAGCAGACCGTCCACCCGACGCCGATCTACGAGACGCTGGCGATGGGCCTGGGGGCCTGGATCCTCTGGCAGCTGCGCGACCGGGTCCGCGCCGGCATCCTCTTCGCGCTCTACCTCGTCTACGCCGGCGCCGAGCGCTTCCTGGTCGAGTTCCTGCGCCGCAACGACGCTGCCACGCTGGGCCTCACCACCGCTCAGTTCGAGAGCCTTGGCATGATGTTGGCGGGCGCCATCTGGATCTTCGTCGTCATTCGCCGCTACGGCGGCATTTCCCGACCTTCTGCGGCTGCCGCTGCGCAGCCCGCTGCATGAGCGAATTGGAGCGAACGATGTTAATCTTGCGCAAGAAGTTTGGAGCGGTCAATCTAGGGAGGCTTGGCGGGTAAATGGCGGCTATCGACGTCCAGAGTCAGGAGGGCCCCTCGGCCCGCACCGTGAGCGCCGTGCTTGACGCGGCAGCCGAGCGGATCGCGGCGGCCGGGGTGGAGAACGCGCGCGCCGATGCGGAAACGCTGGTTGCCGACGCGATCGGCGTGAAGCCGGAGCAGCTGTCGGTCGACAGCGCCGGCGAGGTGCCGGCCGACGTCGCCGCGGCGATCGAGGAGCGGGTCGCCCGCCGCGTCGACCGCGAGCCGATGGCCTACATCCTCGGCCGCGCCCCCTTCCGCAAACTCGAAGTCGAGGTCGACGAGCGCGTGCTTTGGCCGCGCCGCGAGACCGAGCTGCTGGTCGAGGTCGGCGTCGGGCTTCCCGACGGCGCCCGCGTCCACGAGGTCGGCACCGGCTCTGGGGCGATTGCCCTCGCCCTGTTGCACGAGCGCCCCGACCTGCGGGTCACCGCCTCCGACCTCTCGCCGGAAGCGGTTGAAGCGGCGCGCGAGAACGCCGAGCGGCTGGGAATCCCGCTCGAGGTCAGCGTCGCCACCGGCATCCCCGACGGCATCGAGGGCGTCGACCTGGTGATCGCCAACCTTCCCTACGTCACCGACTCGACCATCTTCGAGCGCTCGCCGGAGATCCAGAAGGAGCCGCGGATCGCGGTCACCGGGGACTGTGGCGAGGACGGCCTCGGTGTCATCCGCGGCCTAATCGCAGAAACGCCGTCGGGCTGGAAGCTGGCGATGGAGCACGACACCCATCACGGTCCGACGATGCGCGAGATGCTGCGCGACGCCACTACCCTTCAGGACTATGAAGGGGACGAGCGCGTCACCGTCGGCTTCGCACCGTGAAGCTGACCGCAAGCGATGAGTGAGGCTCCAACGGGGGCCGATGCGGTAGTTCCCGACGCGGGCGACCGCTCCGGAGCCGCCAGCGAGGCCCAGCGCCGGGCCAAGGTCGAGCGCCTGCGCGCGGCCGGGATCGATCCCTATCCCCACTCGTTCGAAGGCCGCACCCACGCCGAGGAGATCCTCGCCGCCCATGACGCCGAGCAGCTGGGGGAGGGGGAGCACGACCAGTTCAGCTACCGGGTGATGGGCCGGATCACCGGCAAGCGCGGCCACGGCAAGACCGCCTTCCTCGACGTGCGCGACATCACCGGCACGATCCAGGCCTACGCCCGCCGCGACTCGCTCGGCGAGGAGGCCTTCGAGCGGATCGAGGAGCTCGACATCGGCGACCTGGTCGGCATCGAGGGCCCGGTCCACGTGACCAAGCGCGGCCAGGTCGCGATCGGCGTGCGCGAGTGCACGCTGCTGGCGAAGGCGCTGCTCGACCCGCCCGACCTCTTCCACGGCATCTCCGACCCGGAGCTGCGCTACCGCCAGCGCGAACTCGACCTGATGGCGAACGAGGACTCGCGCGAGGTCTTCAAGAAGCGGGCCAAGCTGACCTTCGCGATCCGTCAGCACATGAACGAGCGTGGCTGGGTCGAGCTGGAAACGCCGGTCCTGCAGCGGCTGACCGGCGGCGCCGCGGCGCGGCCCTTCGTCACCCACCACAACGCGCTCGACCGCGACCTCTTCCTGCGCACCGCGACCGAGCTTTACCTCAAGCGGGCGATCGTCGGCGGCTTCGAGGACGTCTACGAGTTCGGCAAGTTCTTCCGCAACGAGGGCATGTCGCCCCAGCACAACCCCGAGTTCACGATGCTGGAGATGTTCGTCGGCAGCGCCGACTACAACGGCGTCATGGAGTTCATCGAGGTTCTCGTCTCGAGCGTGGTCGAGGCGGTGATGGGGACGACCAAGGTGATGCGCGACGGGGTCGAGATCGACTTCGCGGCGCCCTGGCCGCGGGTCGTCCTGCGCGACGAGCTGCTGGAGGAGACCGGCGTCGACATCTACAAGGCGAGCCGTGACGAGCTGGCCGAGATCGCCGGCGACGACGCCGAGGAGAACGACGACTGGGCCGGCCTCGTCGACACCCTGCAGGGCAAGCTGATCGAGCCGAAGCTGATCCAGCCCACCTACATCACGGTGCTGCCGATCGACATCTGGCCGCTGGTCAAGGTCCACCCCGACGACCCCAAGGTCTGCGAGGCCTTCGACGGCATCGTCGCCGGGATGGAGATCGTCGGCGGCGGCACCGACCTCAACGACCCGGTCGAGCAGCGCAAGCGCTTTATCGAACAGCGCGAACGCCAGGAGTCGGGGGCGGAGGAGGATCCGCATCCGCACGACGAAGAGTTCGTCAAAGCGCTCGAATACGGGATGCCGCCGGCGAGCGGCTGCGGCCTCGGGATCGACCGCCTGCTGATGATCATGACCGGGTCGAAGACTCTGCGAGACGTGATCATCTACCCGGCGATGCGCGAGCTTTCCAGCGAGTAGTCAGCCACTGGAGCGCCGGTTCGGATTAGTGCCGTTCGTCACTGAAATGGTTGCCTCTTAGAAACACGCTGGTACATTCGGCCAGATCTGCTCCGACGCTGGGAAACCGGCGGCATCCGGCCGCCGTGGCGCACAGGGGCGAGCGATTCGACGACTGGGAGGTCAATGACGTGAACGCCGCACCCGCCTCTGCCCATCTTCCTGCCCGCGCGGGCTTTTTCCGCGCTCTTCTGCTCGGCCTCGTGGCCGTCGCCGCGGCGCTCGCTGCCCTGAGCATGCTCGCGGCGCGGGCCGAGGCGCAGACCAACGTCGACCTTGCTGTCACCGAGGTCTCGCCCTGGAGCGGCAGCGACAGCACCTACGCGGCCGACTGGTGGGAGGTGACCAACGTCAGCGCGGCCCCGATCGACCTGACCGGCTGGAAATTCGACGACGAATCGAACGCGTTCGGCACGGCGGTGGCGCTGAACGGCGTCTCGACGCTCGCGCCCGGGCAGTCGGCCGTCTTCATCGAAGGCGACGCCACGAAAGCCGCCGAATTCGAAGCGTTCTGGTTCGCCGGCGGCACCCCAGCCGGCTTCCTGATCGGCACCTACAGCGGCTCCGGCATCGGGCTCGGCGGCAGCGGCGACCAGGTCAATCTCTTCGACCCGACCGAAACGCACCGGACCGGGGTCGCCTTCGGCGCCTCGACCAGCGGCCAGACCTTCGACAACTCGGCCGCGCTCGGGAGCGCCAGCGTGCCGCCGCCGACGATCTCCACCCTGAGCAACGCCGGCATCAACGGCGCCTTCACGGTCGGCGCGGAGACCGGCTCGCCAGGGACGGCGACGCCGCCGACGCCCGTGGCCGTCACCGAGGTGGCTTCCTGGGGCAGCACCAACGCCACCTACGGGGCCGACTGGTGGGAGCTGACCAACCTCGGCGCCAGCACGGTCGACCTGACCGGCTGGAAATTCGACGACGAATCGAACGCGTTCGCCAGCGCGGTTGCGCTCAACGGGGTAAGCACGCTCGCCCCGGGCCAGTCGGCGGTCTTCATCGAGGGCGACGCCACGAAAGCCGCGGAATTCGAGGCCGCCTGGTTCGGCGCCAACGTGCCGGCCGGCTTCCTGATCGGCAGCTACAGCGGCTCCGGCATCGGGCTGGGGTCCAGCGGTGACTCGATCAACATCTTCAACGGCGCCGGCGCCCACCTCACCGGCGTCAGCTTCGGTTCGGTGACGACGGGCGTCTCGCTCGACAACGCCGTCGGGCAGGGCGGCTTCACGACGCCCCTGCCGGTGATCTCCACGCTCAGCAGCGCCGGCGTCAACGGCGCCTTCACCGCCAAAGGCGAGACCGGCTCACCGGGGACGATCGTGCAGGGGGCGGCTGTCGGGCCGAAACTGTCCGCCAGCAGCCCGACCTTCCCGACCCAGGCCGTGGGCACGATCGGGCCCGGCCAGCTGGTGACGCTGACCAACACCGGCGACGCCGACGTCAACATCACCGACATCGGGATCGTCGCGGCGGACGAAGCCTCCACCGGCGACTTCCTGCTCAGCGCCGATCCCTGTTCCGGCACGACGATCGTCCCGGGGGGAACCTGCAAAGTGCAGATCCGCTTCGCGCCCGGGCGCGAAAAAGCAAGCTCCAGCGCCAACCTGGTCATCGACTCGAACGTGCTGGGCAGCCCGACGCTGGTCGCCCTCGCGGGGACCAGCAGCGGACTGCCCCAGGGGCCGATTGGGCCGACGGGGCCGGGGGGAACGACTGGCCCAGCTGGCCCGACCGGGCCACAGGGACCCGCCGGTGAGAAAGGCGCGACGGGAGCGAAGGGCGATACCGGTTCGCAGGGAGCCGCGGGCGCCCAGGGCCCGGCGGGAGCCGCCGGCAAAGACGGCGTCTTCCGCTTCTCCGCCAAAGCGGCGAGCGTCTCCGCGCGCTCCGGCGGCACGGCGAGCCTGTCCTTCCTGCTCGCCAACGAGTCCGCCGGCAAGGTGGGCAAGTTGACCTTGACGGCAGTGGCGCCCGTGTCGCTGCACGTGGTGGGCTCGCCGTCGCTCAAGGTCGCGGCGCTCAAGGCCGGTAGGAGCCGCACCGTGCGGCTGCAGCTGACGCTCGGTCGCCAGGCCGAGCCGGGCAAGCACGCCGTCAAGGTGCAGCTGAAGGTGGGCGGCACGACGGTGACCCGCACGGTGACGGTCGTCGTCTCCTCCTAGCCAGGGGAGGCCCGACCGGGCTAGAAGGCCGAGCGCAGGACGCCGCCGTCGATCGGGATCACGGTCCCGGTGACGTAGGCGGCCCGCTCGGAGCAGAGGAAGGCGACGAGGTCGCCGTACTCCTCGGGGGTGCCGAGCCGGCCGGCCGGCACCTGGCTGCGGGCCGCCTCTTCGGCGGCGTCGAGCGAGCCCGCGTGCCCGGCTAGCCGGTCGGTGGCGAAGCGCCCGGTGGCGACCGTGTTGACGGTGATCCCGTCGGCGGCGACCTCGGTGGCGAGGGTCTTGAGGAAGCCGACCGCGGCCATGCGGTGGGCGTTGGAGAGGTTGAGCCCGGGGATCGGCTCGCGCGTGGAGAGCGAGCCGACGTTGACGATCCGCCCCCAGCCGCGCGCGCGCATTCCGGGGATGACCGCCTCGGCGAGGGCGCGGGGGGAGAGGACGAGCGAGCGATAGGCCAGCTCCCACTCGTCGTGGCCGTGGTCGAGCGCGCCGCCCAGCGGCGGGCCGCCGGTGTTGGCGACGAGGATCTCGACCGGGCCGAGGGCGGCGCCGACCTCGGCCGGGAGGGCGGCCATGCGCTCGAGGTCGGAGGCGTCGGCGACGAACGGCGCTGCCGCCGGGCCGATGTCCGCGGCCGCTTCCTCGAGCCGGTCGAGCGAGCGGCTGGCGATCGCGACCCGAGCGCCCTCACGCGCCAGCGCGGCGGCGATTCCGCGCCCGAGCCCACGGCTGGCGCCCATCACCAGCGCCACCCGTGCCTCCAGCCCTAGATCCATCGTCCGACCCTAACGCGTGCGAGCAATGCTCAGAACCCGTTGCGCGGGTAAGGTTCGCCGTGAGCGCCCGTAGCTCAGTGGTCAACGGGTCCTTTCGGGGGCCCAAAGAGCGTCGGTCTTTCAAGCCGAAGGTCGCGGGTTCGACTCCCGTCGGGCGCATCGTCAAAACTCCAGCAAATATTGGGTCACGCATGGGGGAAGGGGAGGACCCTGCTACCACCTCGCCCTTATGCAGCCCTTCATTGGGCGGCTAGACGCGGGCAGGCCATCCTTACGGCTCGTGGCTAGCGCCGTCGGCGCAGAAGCATCCTGAGAGCGCCAGCTTGGAAGGCCTCCGCATAGAGGGCAGCGAATTGGCCGCACGGATCGTCCGCGAGAGTTCAGCGCGGCGGTCGACTAGCTGCCGCTTCCTGCCCTCCTGAGCAAGGAAAGCGCCTGCTCAAGATCCCGGCCGATTTCAACCGCGATTTCATCCATGCGCTCGACACCAATCTCCTGCTGATCCTCCGGTCCACCGCTCCACGTCAAGTCCATCGCGCAATCTGGAGTGCTGAGCAGCATCTCGCGGTTAAATGATTTCCACCGCGCACCTTCAGGCTCATCAGATCTGCGCTTACCGGTCGGCTTCCCGTAGGCACTAATGAACCCCGTTAGGTCCTCTAGCTGGACTGGCTTGGTCTTCACTGAAAATCGATTTGCAGTTCGGAAGTCATAGACCCATAACCTCCCGTCTCCTCGGCGGGCCTTTGGGCCGTCGAAGAACAAGACGTTCGAAAGTACGCCCGCAGCGTAGAACAGTCCCGCCGGCAGTCGGAGCAAGGTGTGCGTGTGGAATTCGCTCAGTAAGCGACGACGTATCGAGGCAGCGGCGCCCCCCTCAAACAAAACGTTGTCGGGGATAACCACTGCTGCACGGCCCATGGGTGACAGCAGCGACATGATGTGCTGTAGAAAGTTCAGCTGCTTATTGTTCGTTTTGACTTGGAGGTCTGCTCGGACATTCTCAAGTTCGCGCTCCGCGCCAGAGGGCGACCTTCTTTCTCCTGAATAGCCAACGCTCCCTTTTATTCCAAAGGGAGGATTGGTTAACACCACATCGGCAGCACCAGTCGGCTGGGTCCGGAGGCTGTCTCCCACTGCGATAGGTACGGGGTCTCCCGGCTGACTTCCGATCCCGTGAAGAAAGAGATTCATGGCAGCTAGCCGTGCGACCTCCTGCACCAACTCGACGCCGCGCATGCTCTTGGTTCGCAGCTCCTCAAGCTGTTTCGGATTTAAATCCTTGTGTCGTCCAAGAATATGTGCGTGCGCTGCGAGAAGGAAACCTCCGGTCCCACAGGCCGGATCAACAACGGTCTCGCCTGGTGTTGGATCGACGCACTCGACGATAGCTTCGACGAGCGGACGAGGGGTGAAGTACTGCCCGGCCCCGCTCTTCGTATCCCGGGCGTTTTTGTCGAGCAGACCCTCGTAGGCGTCGCCCTTCACGTCGCCCGATACCTGGCTCCACTCGGTCTGTCCAACTAGATCAACCACCAGCACTCTCAGCTTGGCTGGGTCACTAATCTTGTTGCGGGCATCGCGAAAAATCAGGCCAAGTATGCCGTCGCATTTGGAAAGCTCGTGCAATACGCGTTCGTATTCGGGGTGCATCCCGGGAGCATCCAGCGTGCTGAACGACTGCCAGCCCGCTCCGGCCGGGAGAAGGCTCTCCGACCTCTCGTCGGCCATTTTCAAGAAAAGAAGATAAGTGAGTTGCTCGACATAATCGGGATAGGAAAGGCCATCATCTCTGAGAATGTTGCAGTATTGCCAGAGTTTCCGAACCAATGTCCCAGCGGTCTCGCTCGTCATGCCTCTTGGCTCCCTGGAATGTTTGGGAGGACCGCTCTGTCCACCCACCCTCTTGAGCGATGGATCCGTATATAGGCGATCGCCGCAGCAGAGTAGTACTGGTCTGGTTTAGTCAAGCGGATGAGATCCTGGGCAACCTTCTTTAGTCTCTGCGCTGCACCCGGATCGTCTGCAGCATGCATTGCCGCAGCGTTGCCCTCCTCGATCAATGAGCTCACGCGGGCGAAGAGGCTCGTGCGCTCTTCCACGAAGTCCTCCCAGTCGAGATGGAGGTAACGACGGCTGTTCTCCACCCGCTCCCGGGCAATGGCGTCTTCATCAAACGCTGGCGCAAGGTCAACCCGCCCATTTGACAGAAACGTCAGCAGTTGCGGATCACTCGGGTTCGTGGGATCCAACAGCGCCGGAGACTCCACGCATGGGGCTGAAGGACTCATCCAGCGCATGCCCTCGTCGAGTACGGGGAAATGACTTCCCTTTCCGAGAGTCTCTCCTGCCTCCCCGCTTCGTTTGAGCCGATTCGCCCTGTGGCAACTGAGACGGAAGTTCCTCCAGTTAAACGCTTCCCACCAATATCCAGGATGGTCTTTCCGCTCTTCAATGGCCCCCTTTGGCCGGTAGTGGTCGACGTCGTCATCAGTCCCCGGGTTTTTCGACTCCGTGTACCAGCACTTCTTACGAACATCAGTCTGTTCGAGCAGTGCCCGAAGATTTCTCCATCGCTGACTCCTTGCTTTGATCAACGCCTTGCGGGCCTCCGGATCTCCCTCTTGCTCTACTTCGCGCTGTGCCTCGTCGGCAGCCTCAATCAGGGCGTGCGCCTCGGGACGGGCGCGGAGGGACTCGATATCGATGTATCTCACTCTGCTCTCTCTGCGGCGAGTTCTGCCGCGATTTCCGCTGCGATGTCATCGGCGATTGCTTCGCGTCGATGAACCTCATCAACCGTCAGTTGCTCGCTTCGGTCGTCGGGACTCGCCTCGCTCTCAAGCCACCGTGGGACGAATTTCTCCCGGAACAGTTGGTAGATCGGGTCGCGCGCACTCTTCCAGAACCCCCGCTCCCTCAGACGCCTATTCACACGATCCAATTCGTGCTCCTGCTCTGGGGCAAGGTCGGCAGCTTGCCCCAGCCGGCGTTGCTTATCAAGGTCTCGAACAGTCGGTGAATCTAGTCCTCCAGATGGAAGGCGAAACAGATCGCTCGCTAAAATTGCCTGAATTCCCATCCCCCTCGGGTCTTGTGAAGGTGGCTCCGCTCTAACTACACCATCGTCACCACACTCCATGATCTGCACCTGCGACCGATGGAGGCTTGAGAACACAAGGGGGTCATGGCTTGCCATGACAATATGACAACTGCGGGGATCAGGAATAAAGCGGTTAAGAAACTCAAGATACTGAGTGCTCCAAGCTGGATTCAGATGAGTATCAGGCTCGTCGAGCAGAAAAAGTGACTCACTCCGCGCAGTAAACTTCAAAAGACCAAGTACCAGTAAAAGCTGCTGCTCTCCGTCGCTGAGATCCCGATAGGTGACAGCGCCTCCACCACTTGCCGCGCTGATTCTGACGCGCGTCCGTACCTCTGCGAGAAGACCCGACAGGTGCGTACTCTCAAGAGCAGTGAAGAATCGATACTGATCTCCATACTCTCTGTAAACCGACTCTAGATCCGTCGTGCCGGGTAGGTAGAGATAGAGGTTCTCGACTGAACGTAGTTTTCCAAAGCCGGTGGGCATGCGGCGCGGTAGGCGCATTGGAAGCAGGGCCTTTCCATGCAACCTGTCGAGGAATGCCTGCACCTCGCCTTGGGCGCCCCAAAAACGGTCATCGCCACCTGATTTGGGTCGTTGCCATGGAGGTTGCTTGAGAGCAAAGAGGACGCTGTCCAGCCCATCAATCGAGAGATGCTCCTGCAAGAAGCGCCTGTCCTCAGCTGCATCGCCCTCAGACTCCATAAAGAAAGCGATTAGCGCGAACTGACCGTGCAGATCCTGCGCGTAAAAGAGCCGACGCAGGATGTTGGGATCCGAAATCTGACGGTCTCTCCGCTCCGGAGGGCGGATTATCCAGTTATAAAACTGCTCTTGATGCTTGCTGTAGAGAGACGCGAGGCGGTCACCCGGGCCCGAGTAGTAGCCGAAGACAAATGCGGGCCTGTAGAGAGGCCCACGCTCGTCTTCTGCCATGAATTGACGCTTCGTAAGGCGCTCGTAGGTTTTATTGCCCATGGGTCTGCGCCGATAGACGACTGGGTTTCCGCTGACGCCGCGAATCTCAAGTTCCGAGTCCCTACATGAGTACTTGAGGAGGAAGTCAAAGGGTGCATCGAGGCCGAGGTCGAGGTTTCTAAATATGTAAGTCAGCGCCTCTAGGAGATTGGACTTCCCAGTGCCGTTCTCGCCTACCAGAACCGTATACGGCGACTCCTCATCAAAGTTAATCCGGAGGTCGCGGAGGTTCTTGAACGACCCGATCGTTAGCTCATCTAGGCGCATCCAGCACCGCCTCCAAGACGGCGTTCTCACTCTGGTTACCGATGACGCGCACAGACTTGCCGATCTCAGCGCGTAGAACGGCGTAGAACTCCTCGAGCTCGCCGACATCATCGATATCAACGCTGGTCTTCTGGCACAACTCGGGTAGCGAGAGCGGCTGCTTGGCTGCGAGCACAGCTGCGCGGACCCTCTCGGCCATCGAGTTTGGCGCCGTCACTGCCCGCACCTCCTCCGCAGGGGTTCCCATGTCGCCATTCGTGTCCGTGTCAAGTGTTTTGGTTGCTGGTAGATCAGACGGGGGCCGCCCCAGCCGCGCCAATAGCGCTTCGGCCGGCTCGTCGCCATCGTCTTGGGGGAGGAGCTTGCCGGATGCGGCCGCAGCAAGCAATACCCCTTCGAGGTCATCCGTCCGTCGAAGGGCAGACACGATGGCCTCCCGCTGTGCTTCCGTCGCGTCGAGGTTAGCCCCTGTCTTTGCAGCGATCTGCCGCTGCTCGTCAATCGGGGGCAGGGGGAACGGCAGGCGCGCCAGCCGAGATCGGGAAAGGTTCCCGAGGCTGGTCGACCCGCGTGCAAGCGACCGAAACGCTCCACTCCGCAGATAGTGCCTAAAGACCAATAGGGCGAAATCTGGATCGACATCCGCTGAGGCCCTGAATCGAACCAAATGATTTTGGAAGCCTACGCCGGGCAACTCGCCGCGATACATGGCTGGTCGCCCCAGGTGCTCTGGGCTTCCGGAAGCCTCAGTCAAGAGGATGTCCCCTGGAAGCAGTTCGTACCGTTCGGCCTCCTCATCCGAAAACGGCATTTCTTTTAAGTCATCCCAGAGAATTTCATCCTCCTGAATATTCGCGACTCGCAGATAGGGCCGAAATTGGGAGTCAGTTCTCTTTCTCCGATTTAGAGCTTTTCCAAGGGTTAACTCCCCCGCCGCATCAAGCTGTACGGTCGCCCAGTTTGTTGGGTGGGAAAGGCCCTTCTCAGGCCTGTCGGTCGTAGGTTCGCCGGCTGCTGCCGCAAGAATCTCCCAGACTTGCCGAGTCGTGGCCGAAAGGGCGGTATTGAGCAAGGCTCTGCCCTCGTTTAGATCGGCCATTCTTTCCTCTAGTGACACGACGATTCGCCGCTGCTCAGCTATCGGCGGCACCGGGAACGGCACGTCTGAGAAACGCCTCGCGCCGAGGTGAAGTAGTCCGATCCCCTTAGCTACACGGCCGAAGTATCCGCTAAGGGCGTAGTGCCTAAAGACGCCCTCGGCATACTCAGGCAGTACGGCGTGTGGACGAAAGCGAATCACCGTGTTCTGAAAGCAACAGATCGACGTCTCATCACGCCAGACGGCCGGGCGGCCGACCTGACCCGCGCTGCCTGAGGCCTCCGCTAGCACGATATCGCCGGCACGCAGCGCAAAGAGCTGGCGTTCTTCTGGCGTGAAATCCATTTCCAGGAGTTCAGAGAGATCGAAGCCCTTCCAAGTGATGTTGCCTGCACGGATGTAGGGAGTGGAAGAAACGCCAGTCTGTTTCGCTGGCGACCGCTGTCTACCTAGCCGGACGGTTCCGACATCACGGATTCGCACACGAGCCCAGCTAGTCGGTATCTGCGGGTGGTCTCTGTCGGCCATAGATCGCGGGTCACGAAGCTACCCGCGCTCGGCCAAGCCTATTAAGGAGGTGGCGCCAATCGGGGGGCGCCCGGACCAAAACCACCAGGGGAGCCGGATGACATGATTTTCGCTTGAACTTATTCAGGCGATCTGAAGCTCGCGTCGTTTCTGAAAATGCACCGCCTCTAACCTCAATCTTCGACGCGAGGGGGCCTTGGTTGACGGGCTGGAAGTGCGCGATCCACCTGGAGCAGAGTCGGAAATTGAGCCTCAACCTGCCGGTAGAGAACAGCCTCAGAGGGCAGCACCGCCATCCAGGGCCTGGCGACCAGAGTTCGAGGACCTCCCGAAGCCGTGACTCCCGTTTTACTTCTCGGGGCTGGTCACCGCTAGATACGGCGATGCTGGAACACTTGGACACAGTGAGTCTGCAACGCCCAAGGGCGACGGTAAGGGTCTGCGCATCCGTCATCACCACGTAGGCGCGAATGAACTTGATGGTCGCCGGAGGAGCGGTGCCTGTCGTCCGGGGCATGTCAACGGCCCTCGCGTGGATCGGTCACCTGTGAATCGATGTACTGATCGAGTCAGCTGAGGCGAACCCGAGGCGCCCGACCCAGGCGGGTGGAGCGAATGCGTCGCTCAGCGACGCCGCCCCGTATCCAGCGGGCGGAGGAGTTAGGTAAGCGGCGGCCTCTTCAACGCTCAGATGAGATCTGAATTCGTGACTGACATGTCGGCTGGCTCCTTGACTCAAGCGGCCACCTCTACAAGCTCACCACTGATCGACGGTGGCAACTATGGAGCCGATCGGTGATGCTTGTAAAACCGCTTGCAGGTGGCCTGTCGAAGCCAAAGCGCAGCAACGAATGTACGCGAAGGAGCCGAAAGCAAATGCTCGGCGGCGGGCTACCGAGGGCATCGGCGGAAAGCTGCGCGAGTGTTTCGTGTCAGAAAATAACCGCTTCTTCCATGGCCTCCCCGCAGGGTGTCCCGTTTGCCCCTCTAGCAAGCGGTTGCGGGACGGCCTGTCAGTGCAGTCAAATCCCGCAGTTGCGGACAGGTTTGTATGGTTGCTCAGCTGCCAAGTGGTCTAGCGCCGATAATGTCGGGCCGTGGCCTACTGGCTCAAGATCGGGTACTTCACCGACTCCCAGGAGGGTGCCCCTGACTACTGGCTGAAGCGCACCTGGGTCAGCGACAGCCCTGGGCGAATATCTCCCTGGTGGAAGAACTTTGAGAGGCCGCGCAAGGGACAGGTCTATCCGCCCCACGGACCTCAGTACGAGGTAGGCGATCGTCTCGTGGTCTACACCACCGAGAAAGGCGTCTGCCCAGCAATCCTTGACGTCATCGCCCAGCCGCGCTGGGACCCCGGATTCGTTGACGCAGAGTCAGGTCGAGGAGAGGGCAGGGAATGGGGCGTCGTAACGGCAGTGGAGGGAGTGTGGAGCCTTAGCTTGAGAGAGGCCCCGCCGCTTGAGGACATCGGGGTGACGAAGGCCCGTGTTCAGCGCCACGGCCATATCTCACTCTCAATATCGGAGTACGAGGAAGCCGAGGCTCTAATCTCACAGCGTTGGCGTCGGAAAGGAAGCCCGAAGCCGGTCACGAACGTTCAGGTTCCAATCGAGCAGGGGAACGTCGAAGGCTACGACGTCATGACGTCGAGCACCGTCAAGCGAGCAGAACGACGGGAGGCGAGGCTGGTTCGAGACTACTGCTCCTTCGTCCAAATGCAGGGTGACGATGTGGCCCGGAACAAGCTGCTGCCGCACGGCGCATCGCACCCTCTATATAGCGACATCTTCAACAATACGCGCGGCCAGTTGATTGAGGCGAAGGCAGGGCTGATGCGTGGAGACATTCGTATGGCGATTGGCCAGTTGGCCGACTATGGTCGTTACGTGTCCTCTGGTTCGGCGCACGCGGTCTTGCTCGATGCCAAGCCAAAGGCCGATCTTCTGGACCTGCTCGACTCGCAAGGGATTGCCGCAATCTGGCGCAACGGGGATGGATTCAACGACAATGCTGGAGGGAGATTCGTATGACCGAGATCTCGGAGGCAGAGGCAGCAGAGCAGGAGGAGCTCTGGCGCAAGGAGATGCTTCAGATCTACGCCGATGCTGAGGGCATCGGCTACGAAGCGTCCGGGTTCAGGCAGCTGATGAGTTCATTCGGTCCCGTCTCTGCTGCCAAGATCCTCATCAACAAAGACGTTCCGAGCGACGGCTTCACGGAACTCTGGACACTCAAGCGGCTCGACATTTCAGTTGAGGCTCGTGCCCTCAGGCCGAAGTTTCGCGGCCTGTTTTCGGATTCGGAGTTGGCTGCATCCCGCAGGCGACTCGCCGCATATGAGTGGTCCCAGCGCCCGCCCTGGAATCCGCCCGGTGTCTAGCAGCGGCCGTGCTGCCCTTGGCCCGCCCTTGGCGTTAGGGCTCAGAATTGTTTCCTCGCCACCACAAAGCCCTTGGCCTGCAGCTCCAGAAGCGCTTTCGCGCTCAACACGCCAGCGCGGACGCTTCCCTCGCTGACCGAGGTCAGCAGGCGCCGCTCGCTTACGCCGGCTGCCGACTTCTCGATCAGCTTCTTGGCCGCCGGCATCGACACGTAGGGACTGGCCAGCCAGATCCGGCTTTGAGCATGTTGCAACTGCCAGAGCAGAGACCTACTCGCCGCCGTCACCAACTCCGTCCGCGTTCCACTCATGTGGATGACGCTACCGCCCAAACTGCGCTACTCGTTCCGAGTTAGGATTCTGCGCGGAAGGTGACTCCGTCGAGCGCGATCACGGTGGCGTTGATCGGGACGTAGACCGACCCTGAATTGCCCGGTTCGGTGGGGGTGGTGCCGCTGATGTTGAGGACGCCGAACGCATCCGAGGGGCAGGAGCAGGCGACCACCGGGAAGATCGTCTTTTTTTCCGGGGGGCGAAAGCCGGGGGGAAGATTGAACATGTGGGTGGCGGTCCCGCCCAGGGCGCGTCCTTTGAGGTGAACGACGCCCTCGTGATCTTTGTAGAAAGCGATCGGGTCCATTACCGATTCGGGTGAGAAGTCTTCCCATCCGTTCATCAATGCTGGCTCCCCCACCGCGCCGACGATGTGCCACGGTTCCGACGGCGGCAGCGAGTCAGCCAGGTTGGCGACGTCGGCCCTGCTAGCCACGTCAGCCCTTTCGGCCCTGGTGGCCACGTCGGCCCGGCCGGCGCTGCCCGCGCGGCTGGCCCTCTCGGCAGTCGGAACGGTGCCGAGGCTCGAGGCGTTTATCTGGGTGCCCGTCAACGAGCCGTCCGCGATCTTCGCCCCGGTGAGGGAGCGATCCTGAATCTTGGTGGCGCTGACGGCACCGGCCTTGATCTTCGCGGCCGTCACCGCGTTCTTCTTCAGCTGCTTGGTCCCGACGCTGTTCTTCGGCAGCCCCGCCGCCACGGCGAGACCGCCAAGGGCGATGAACAGGGCCAGGCACGAGATCACGTTGGCGAAGGTCAGTTTCGGTCGCATTGCCGGGGTTTCCACGTGCCGCGCGGCATACCTTCAGTGCGGCGGCCGAGGAGACGATCCCCGGCCGCATCGCTCATCCCAGCGCTCGCTCCAGGTTGTCGAGGCACGTATTCCAGCCGTCTTCGTGGTTCAGGACCGATTCCTGGTCACGCAGGCTGCTGTGGGTGAGGCGCACAGTGGTGGCGCCTTCGGCCTCCTCGAAGTCGAGTTCGATCAGCGTCTGTCGGTCTTCGTCGTCGTTGTCCCAGGTCCAGGTGAAGACGAGTCGGTTGGGCGGGTCGATCTCGGTGTAGTGACCGCTGCCGCCGTGGCGCTCGTCTTTGACCGGGTCGCGCATGACCACGCGAACGTCGCCGCCGAGGCGTAGGTCGACACTTGCTCTCGGGGGTCTCCCAGTCGCGCTGTCCACGGAACCAGCGCCGCAGCACCTCCTCGCTGGTCCAGGCGTCGAACACGGCCTGGGCGGGGGCCTGGAACGTGCGCTCGATGTGCAGCGTCTCGCCGCTCATCGCCCGCGGCCCTCGCGGTGGCGCAGGTGCAGGGCGAGCCAGGCTCGCGCCACCACCACGGTGCCGGGGCCGGCGAGCCAGGGCAGAAGCTCCTCCACCGGTACACCGCCGACGTGGGCGAGCGCGATCACGTGCTGCTCGATCCACGCTGCGAGGCGGTCTCGTCTGAGAGGGCATGCTCGAAGTCGGTGGCATCCCCGTACTCGTCGTGGAGGTTCCACCACACGTAGGCCTGGGTCTGTGGGTAGCCCTCGGGCGAGTCCTCCCACTGCTCCTGGCGGCCGAGGGGGGTGATGTCGAGGTAGGACCAGATGCTGCCCAGCGCCTCGTCGCCGCGCTTGTCGGTGAAATAGGTGCGGAATATGCGGCCATCGTCGTCGCGGTAGAAGACGTTGGTGCCGTGCCACTCGTCGACCCCGAAGTCGGCGTCGAACTCGTCGGCGAGCGTGTACCAGGGCATCTCCCAGCCCATCCGCGCCCGGTAGCGCTCGATATCGGCCTGGGGAGCGCGGGAGACGTGCGCGAAAGTGGTGTCGCGCGCGTTCAGGTGGGCGAGGTTGGAGACTTCGTCGGCCATGAACGAGCAGCCGCGGCAGCCGCTCTCGGGCCAGGCGGCGACGCCGGGCTCGAAGAAGAAGCGGTAGACGATCAGCTGACGGCGCCCCTCGAAGAGGTCGAGCAGGCCAACCGGCCCATCGGGCCCCTCGAAGCGGTACTCCTTCTCCACGGCCACCCTCGGCAGCCGCCGCCGTTCGCCGGCCAGCGCGTCGGCGGCGCGGGTCAGCCCCTTCTCCTTGACCAGCAGTTCCTCGCGGGCGGACTGCCACTCCTGTGGCGAGACGATCGGCGGCATCTTCATTTCTGCTCCTCTTTCAGGTACTCGTCGACGACATCGAACATGCGCTCCCAGATGGCGCGCTGGCGCTCCATCCAGTCGGCCGCCTCGCCGAGCGCATCGGGCTCGAGCGAGAGCCGGTGCGTGCGGCCCTCTACCACCCGGCTGACGACGCCCGTCTCCTCCAGCACCTTCAGGTGCTTGGAGATCGCGGGCTTGGACACGTCGAAACCGCGGGTAACTTCACCGACGGTGGCCGGCCCTTGGGCAAGGCGTTCGACGATCTCGCGGCGGATCGGATGCGAGAGCGCCTTGAATGAACTGTTAACCATTTGGTGAACAATAGCGAAGGGCCGCTGCCGCCAAGGGAAAGCCGCCGGCGCCGTCGAACCTAGTGCCGATGAACGGCACTGACTTGAGCGGGCTCGACAAGGCCGCGGAGCTGCTGGCGCTGGCCTTCTACGGCCTGATGCTGATCGCCCTGGCGGCGCTGCTCTCCGGCGCCCTGGGCTGGGGCTTCGTCTTCCTCGTCCTCGGCTCGGCCGCCCACGTCGCGCGGGCCGCATTCGAGGAATTCGCCGACAGCCGCGGGGCACGGGCCGAGCGGCCGCGGCCGGCGTCACGGCCCCGGCCGCAGCGGACGCCGACCCGCACGCGGCCATCGCGGCCGGCCCGCGACGAGTTCGTCGTCACCGCCGCCGGGGACAGGCGCGCGGCGGCTCGCCGGGCCTGACCAGTCGCCCGCTAAGGCTGGAGGCGCCCGCCTAGAGCGTCGGCCTATCCCCGCGCAGGTGCGTGAGGATCTGCAGCATTCGGTAAGCGGGCTCGCCGGTGGTGGAGGAGGTGCCGCGAGCGCTCTCGACGAGTTCGACCATGCGGGCGGTGAAGTCCTCGTTGAAGATCGGCTCGAAGGCGCGTCCCTCGGCTGCCCAGGACTGCTTCAGATCCTCAAAGGCCGTGGTGCGAGGACCTTTGGGCACCCGTGGGCTCCACCACTGGAAGACGTGGTCCTCCCCGGGAAAGGTCGACTCGGCGAACTCGCGCAGCCGCTCCATCTTGCCGGGGACACGCGCCGCCATTTCCGCGTCCATCCCGTCGATGTGGATCGTCACCTCGCAGAGGAAGACAGTCCGCGCCGCCCTCTTCTTTTTGGCCGGCCTGACCGCGACCACGTCGATCTCCCCCTGTCGGTCGGGGAAGAAGTTGTTGTAGGTGACGATGGAGCACTTCTCGACGTGGCGCATGTAGGCGCCGACCAGGCTCTCGCCGATGTCGCTGGTGCTCATCCTCAGCCCGCGGGCCGGCTCGCTGCCGTCTCCGGCAGCCGGGCGCACCAGAGGGCAAAGAGGCCGACGGCCAGCACGGCGCCGGCCCAGTGGAGGTCGACGAGGACCGCGACCAGGCTGGGCAGGCCGGCGAGGACGGCGCCGATCAGGGTCGGCACCAGCGGCAGCGACAGAACCCAGGCGGTGAAGGCGGCGCAGAGCATCCAGGAGCCGGGCCCGGCGATCCAGCCCCAGTCGACGAAGAAGTCGTGGGGGAGGGCGAGGCCGAGCGCGATCGAGAGGACGGCGACGGCGGCGAGCTGCACGAGGGCGGCGCGCCAGAGGGTCGAAACGTCCATGGGCTGAGGCTAGTCGACGACGATCTTGCCGTGCATCTGGGGGTGGATTTCGCAGTGGTAGGCGAAGGTCCCCTTCTGCTTGAAGCGAATCGCGACCGACTTGCCGGCCTTGATCAAGCCGCTGTCGAAGCTGCCGTCACGGGTCGCGGTGTGGGTGACGCTGCTCGAGTTGGCGAAGGTGACCTTGGCGCCCTTGGCGACGGTCAGGGTCGCCGGCGTGAAGGCGAAGTGGTCGATGTTGACCGTCGAGGCGCGGCTTGCCAGGGCGGTGCCGCCCGCGGCGGCGCGCTCGCCGTGCAGGCCGATTAGCGCCAGCGCGAAGGCGGCCAGCGCGATCGCCGTCGCCAGCCGCTGCCATCCCCGCCAGGTCCGCGTTTTCGTTGCCATTGTCTGCGAATACGGAACCGGCTTGGCCCTGGTTCAAAGCTCGTTCATAATCGATGGCCAGTCGGCTGTGCCGCGGGCGGTTAGCTCAGTTGGGAGAGCACTTCCCTTACAAGGAAGGGGTCACTGGTTCGAGCCCAGTACCGCCCACTTTTCAACCCGCCAGCCCTTCTCTGTGACCTTCCTCCGGTTCGGCGCCCGCCTCAGATGGGTATGTGCATCTGCGTAAGAGAAAGGCGATGAAACGAGAAAAGGAGGTGGGGATGAGCGAGCAGAAAACCACCGGGGGCTCCCTCGGCAAGGTGGTGGGGCGCGCCAAGCAGCTGGCCGGAGCGGCTTTGAAGCGCGAAGACCTGCACCGCGAGGGGCAGCTGCAGGAGGTTCACGCCGATGTGCAGGCGGAGGCTGCCGAGAAGGCCGCCGAGGCCGAGAAAAAGGAGCGCGAGGCGAATATCCAGGCCGAGCGGGCCGAGACCCAGGCCGAGCGCCGGCAGGTCGAACTCGAAGCGTCGGAGATCGAGGCTGAAGAGCAGGCCGAGGGAGCCCATGCTGAGGAGCAGCGGGAGGCGGCTGCTCGCGCCGAGGTAGAGAAGGCTCGGGCCGAGCGAGAGCGACTCGCGGGCGAAAACCGGGCCCAGGCCCAGCGCCAGGAGGCCGCGGCCGAGAAGCTGGATGCCAAGAGCCAGGCGGCGGAGCTAAAGCGCGAAGCGGACCGGGCCGAAGAGGCCGCCGCCGCGATCGATCCCAAGGAGGAAGACTGAATGTCGCTGCACTCGGTACCGAAAACGATTTTGAACTCGTCGCTGAAGCTGGCCCGGGCGCCCTTCGACGCCGCGCTCGGTGTCCTCGGCGGATCGGACTCGGAGGGGAGGCGCATGCTCGACCGTGCCGAGGCCGGTGCCCGTCGTGCCACCGGCGTCCTCTTCGCCGACAATGAGTTGAAGGAGCAGGGGCGTTCTGCCCTGTTGGCGACCAAGGAGCGCGAGCGGGCCGGTCGCCTGCGCGAGCAGGCAGAGGTGGCCGAGCGTGAGGCCGAGGAGCGCCAGGCAAAAGCCAGCGAGGCCGCCCAGAGGGCCGCCGCCGAGGTTCGCCGTAAAGCCGACCAGGATCAGCGCGAAGCGGAGAAGCGCCGCCGCGAACGGGAGGCCCGCGCCGCCAAAGCCGAGGAGAAGAAGAAGGAGAAAGCGGCCAAAGCCGCGGCCAAAGCGAAACGCGCGAATGCCAAAGCCGAGAAGACGGCGCAGCTCCAGAAAATCGAGGCGAAAGAAGAGAGCATCAAGGCCAAAGAGGCTGCGGCAGCCACGAAGCGCGAAGCCGCGAAGCTCGAGGAAGCTGCGGCAGCCGCCAAGGAGCAGCGGAAAGCGAGCAGCGGCGGCAACGGCAGCGGCAAGCTCTAAGGGCTTCTACTGCAGCGCGAAGACGACGTGGACGGTCGCGGTGACCGTCGAGGTGCCGGGCTTGGTCGGCGGCGGCGCTGCACCGCAGCTGCTGGCGCGCTTGGCTACCGGACTCTCGGTCGTGCCCGCGGCAACGGGGCCAGGGGCTCCGCACTCGGGCGCCGCCACGGCCTTGGCGTCGAACTGCGGCGTCACCTGGGCGCCTTCGCCTTCGCCTTCGTCGATCGTCAGCGCCTCGCCGAGCGTGGCGCCGGCCCGGCCGGCGAGCGTGGCGGCGCGGCCCTTGGCTTTGTCGAAGGCCGCCCCGAGGGCTCCGGCGAAGGCAGCTTCGGTGTCGCCGACGAAGTAGGTGGGACCGCTGAGCCCGGTCGCGCCGGCGCCGATCGCGGCGGCGGCAAGTTCGCCGGCTTTGTCGGGCTGATGGAGGACGACGCTGATGCCCTCGACCGCGCGGTAGACCGGGCGCTGGCCGCGGAAGGTCTTGTCGACCGAGATGCGGCCGGTGCTGACGTCGCCGTCCTCGACGCCGGGAATGCCCTGGACGGCGACGATGACGCCGCGCAATTTGCCCGAGACGGCGCGCAAGGCGGCGCCGCGCGAACGCCGTTCCTTGCTGACCGAGAAGCCGAAGCCGGCGCTGTCGTTGGGCACCTTCAGGGTCGCGCTGGCGGTGACCGAGACGGTTCGTTCGATCGCGGCACCGGCACTTGCCGGCGCCAGCAGCGCCAGCGCCAGAGCAGCGGCCAGCAGCAGAATAGGTGCTAGTCGTCTCATCCTTGCTCCCAGGCTACCCGCG
Source organism: Solirubrobacterales bacterium (assembly GCA_035995325.1). Taxonomy (GTDB): domain Bacteria; phylum Actinomycetota; class Thermoleophilia; order Solirubrobacterales; family 70-9; genus VAYN01. The sequence continues at coordinate 29,946 of DASYKN010000083.1, read as the reverse complement.
CCCGGCGGCGGTCAACCAAATGCGCGCCAGGCCAGTGCCGCGGCGACGAACAGCCCGACCACGGCGATCGCCACCCGCAGGACGTCGCCGTCGACCCGCCGCGCCAGCTTGGCGCCGAGCCGCCCGCCGACCAGCGAGGAGGCCATCAGGCAGACGGCGAAGCGCCAGTCGACCGCGGCGAAGAAGGCGTAGGCGATCGCCGCCAGCAGGTTGGCAATCCCGGCGAGGAGAATCTTCAGCCCGTTCAGGTGCTGCATCGAGTCGGCGACGAAGAGCCCCAGCAGCGCCAGCAGGAGGATGCCGACGGCGGAGCCGAAGTAGGCGGCGTAGGCGCCCGAGAAGAGCAGGCCCGCGGTCAGCAGCGGCGAACGCTCGTCGCCGGCGCTGGCGAGCCGCGGCGTCAGGCGCGGCTGCAAGAGCAGCAGCAGGCAGGAGCCGGCGACGAGCGCCGGCACGATCGCCTCGAAGGTGTCGTTGGAGGTGATCAGCAGCAGCGCCGTGCCGGCGACCGCTCCGAGCAGCGTCGGGACCGCCAGCCGGGCGACCCGCTGGCGCTGCTCGCCGAGCAGGTCGGCGTAGCCGATCGCGCCGCCGGCGGCGCCGGGGATGAGGCCGACGGTGCTGGTCACGTTGGCCGAGAGCGGCGGCACCCCGAGCGCGACCAGGGTCGGGAAGGTGATCAGCGAGCCGGCCCCGGCGAGCGCGTTCGAGGCCCCCGCCGCGCCGCCGGCCGCCGCCACCGCGAGCAGCTCGAGCAGCGGGCTCAGGAGACGCCCGCGGGCAACTGCGGGGTGGCAGTTCCCCCGCGGCGGCGCTCGGACTCGACGACGACGTCGAAGAACATGTCATTGCGGCCGCGGCGCACCCCGTGCGGAAAGGCGGGGCGGGCGCGGCGGTGGGCGGCGGTGATCGAGCGGAACGTCGCCTCGTGCGAGCGCGTCCAGCGGATGCCGAAGATCTCCCGCACCCGCGGCGGCAGCGTGCCCTTGACGATCAGGTTCTGGACCAAGAGGTTGCCCCGCGCCGCCGGCGGCACCGGCTGCTTGAAGGCGACCAGCGGCGCCATCTCCAGCGCGTGCGGGGTGGCGTAGAGGTCAGGCGAGGCGAGGCGCTGCTGCCACCAGGAGTGGAACTCGCGGTAGCTGCCGGGGACCTCGCTGCGCGGCAGCCCGAACAGCTCGCCGAAGTAGGCGTAGTCCTGCCAGAGCGCCTCCAGCTCATCCGCGTCCAGCGGCCGCACCATCGTCTCGTACATCGCCCGCCCGGCGTCGGCGATCACCGCCAGCGTCCACAGCATCAGCTTCGGGTCGAAGGCCGAGTAGGCGGCGCCGGCGGGGTGGGCGCCGGCGGCTTCGGCCAACGTGCCGTTGATCCGCTCGTGCAGGCGGTGGACGGCCCCCAGCGCCTTGTCGGCTTCGGCGCGGGTGCCGAGGAAGATCGTCTCCTGGATCTTGGCGGTGCGGGCGAGGCGGGTGAAGGGCCAGTCGCGCGACTTGGTGCTGAGCATCGTGCCGGTGTAGGTGAGCGGTTCGAGCGCGCCCATCAGCAGCGCCCGCTGCCCGTAGAGCAGCCCGACCGAGCGCTCGCCGTGGACCCGGCGGGCCAGCGATTTGCCGGGCGGGAAGTAGTAGTTCGGGTCGTCGCTGGGCATTGGCCGTCTGGCCAAATGCTACTGGCGCATGTCCCGGGTCATCGCGATCAGAGCGGCGCTGCTGCCATGCGGCTCGGCCAGCTCCCGCAGCTGGTGGGCGGCGAAGATCTCGTCGAGTTCCTCGCGCGTCAGCGTCTCGCGCTCGAGCGCGTGGGCGGCGAGGTCGTCGAGGCAGTCGCGGTTCGCGGTCAGCAGCGCCCGCGCCCGGCGGTAGGCCTCGCGGGCCAGGGTCATCGCGGCGATGTCGACGTCGCGCCGGGTCGCGTCGGAGATCGCGTAGTCGTCGGTCGGCATCGCGATCGGCGGCGGCCCGTCGTGGTCGAGGGCGACGCCCATCCCGAATTCGCTGACCATCTGCTTGCAGACCATGTGGACGCGGGAGAGGTCGTCGGCGGCGCCCGAGTAGGACTCGCCCAGCACCTCCTCCTCGGCGGCGCGCCCGCCGAGCAGCGTCACCACCTCGTCGAGCAGCTCGTCGCGCGACTTCATGTAGCTGTCCTCCTGCGGCGAGTGGCCAACGAAGCCGAGCGCGGGGCCGCGCGGGACGATGCTGAGGATCTCCGGCGGGTCGAGCCCGAGCAGCTTGCGGCTGAGCGCGTGGCCGGCCTCGTGGTAGGCGACGATCAGGCGCTCCTTGGAGCTGAGCTGGCGCGCCTGCTGGGAGCCGACCGACTGCCGCAGCAGCGACTCGTCGAGGTCGGCGCGGAAGACCTTGGCGCGGCCGGCGCGGCCGGCGATGATCGCCGCCTCGTTGAGCGCGTTGGCGAGCTGGGCGCCGGTCATCCCGGTCGTCTTACGGGCGACGTCTCCGAGGTCGAGGTCGGCGGCGAGCGGCTTGCCGGTGGCATGGGTGCGGAGGATCGCCTCGCGGCCGGCGCGGTCGGGCGGGGAGACCAGCACCTGGCGGTCGAAGCGGCCCGGGCGCAGCAGCGCTTTGTCGAGCTTGTCGAGGTAGTTGGAGGCGGCGATCACGATCACCGTGCCGGGGTCGCGCTCGAAGCCGTCCAGCTCCACCAGCAGCTGGTTCAGCGCCTGCTCGCGCTCGCTGGAGCCGCCGTCGCCGCCGCCGCTGCGGGCGCCGCCGACGGCGTCGAGCTCGTCGATGAAGATCACGGCGCGGCCGGACTTGCGCGCCTCCTTGAAGAGGCGGCGGATCCGCGCGGCGCCGCGGCCGACGAACATCTCGACGAAGCTGGAGCCGGAAGCGGCGAAGAAGTCGACGCCGGCCTGGGCGGCGACGGCGCGGGCCAGCATCGTCTTGCCGGTGCCGGGAGGGCCGTAGAGGAGGACGCCGCGCGGCGGCTGCGCCCCGAGCGCGGCGAAGCGGTCGGGTTCGCGTAGCCACTCGGCCACGTCCATCAGCTCGTCCTTGGCGGCGTCGACGCCCTGGACTTCCTCCCAGAGGACCGGCTTGGTCTGGCTCGCCTTGACCGTCTCCGGCTTGGTCGTGCCGACCGTGCTGCGCATCAGTTTGAAGAAGACGAACAGCAGGCAGGCTGAGAAGAAGACCCCGAAGACGGGGTACCAGTTGAAGAAGAATTCTTGGATTTCGGTGGCGAGCATCAGTCCAGTGTGCTGGTAATGCGTCCTCTACGCCAATCGCACATGTGTCCACTGTGCGTCAGATCGCTAAAGGGACGCGCCTGTATGCAATGAACGGCCGCCGCCCGCTCCCGCTTTTGTGTCCTGGCCGAGGAGAAAGGCGCGCGGCGCTAGCCGCGCTCGACCTGGGAGCCGCCGACGATCGCCTCTTCGTTGCTGTCGGCGAAGACGATCCAGGCCTTGTTGCCGCCGTCGTAGTCGGGCGCCCAGAGCTTCAGGGTGGCGTCGCGCCCCCAGACGGTGACGGCCTCCTCGCCGGTCGCGTCGAGCCCGCGCCAGATCCGCACGAAGGGGTTCTGCTCCCGCTCCGCGCCGATCGTCGTCGGCTCGCGGTGGCCGGGATGGACGCGGGTCTCCGGCGGCAGCTCCATCAGCCGCATCACCGAGGACTTGAGGTCGGCGAAGCCGCTGGCGCCGGGCGCCATCGTGCCGCCGACCGTGCCCTTGAAGAGGACGTCGGCGGTGAAGACGTCGCTGCCGTCGAGCAGGTAGGCGAGGTGCCCGGCGGCGTGGCCGGGGGTGTAGAGGGCCTCGACCTCGAAGCTGCCAGCCTGCAGCTTCTCGCCATCGGCCAGTGTCACCTCGACCTCTTCGTCGAGCTCGGCGGCGGTCGCCTCGTGGGCAACCAGCGGCGGGTTGCCGAGCCGTTTGCGGGCCTCGGCCAGGCCGGCGACGTGGTCGCCGTGCGGGTGGGTGACGAGGATGTGGGTGATCCCGATCCCGTCGCGCTCGACTTTGTCCAGCAGCGGCCCCAGCTCGTCGTTGCCGTCGATCAGGACGCCGGTGCCCGCCTCCGGGTCGGCGACCAGGTAGGCGTTGGACAGCCAGGTCGGGTTCTCGGTCCGCTCGACGATCATGCCGGTGAGGATATCCCTGAGCCCTCCAACAGGGTGCGGGCGACCAGCTTGGGGTCGTCCCACATCGGCGAGTGGCCGACGCCGGGGAGGGTGAGGAAGCGGGCGCCGGCGGGCCGGCGCGCCGGCTTCGGCGGCCCGACCAGCCGGTCCAGCTCGCCCCAGGCGATCGTCACCGGCACCTCCTCCGGGTAGCCGGCGGGATCGAAGATGTGGGTCCGCATCTCGCGGTTGGCGCCGTCGTAGCCGTTGGAGTCGATCCAGCCGAGGACCAGCTCGCGGCCGGCGTCGACCGGGATCCGCTCCGGGTGGGCGGCGAAGGTGGCGAGCATCGCCTCGCGGGCGCGGCGGTTGCGCAGGGCGAGTGAGACCAGCGGCCGGGCGCGCCGGGCCCAGACGCGGGAGTCGCGGCGCCGTGGCCCCAGCGGCGCCCGCCAGAGCCCGGCCGGGGAGAGCGCGGTCACCGAGGCGGCCCAGCCGGCCCGGCCCATTTCCAGCCCGACCCAGCCGCCGAGCGAGTTGCCGGCGACGTGCGGCCGCTCGACCCCCAGCTCCTCGCAGCGGCGGTGCAGCGCCGCGGCGAGGTTGGCCGCGGTGGGGGCGACCCCGTCGGGCAAGCCCGGCGCGGAGCCGAAGCCGGGCATGTCGAGGACGACGACCTCCAGCTCCTCCCCCAGCAGCGGCAGCACCGGGTCCCAGACCCGGGCCGAGGCGCCGAGCCCGTGGATCAGCAGCAGCGGCTCGCGGCGCGCGCTCACGACCAGCCGGGCTTCGCGAACAGCGCCTGCACGTCGCCGATCCGGCGCTCGCGGAAGCCCGCCTCCGAGGAGGAGAGGTAGAAGTCCCAGAGGCGGCGGAAGCGCTCGTCGTAGCCGCTCGGGCGCAGCCGCTCCCAGCCCTCGAAGAAGCGCTTGCGCCAGGCGGCGAGGGTCGGCGGGTAGTGGCTGGTGATGTCGTCGAGCCAGATCTCGCGCATGCTGGTGACGCGGGCGACGCAGTCGGCGATCGCCGCTTTCGAGGGCAGGCAGCCGCCGGGGAAGACGTGGGTGTTGGCGAAGCTACGGGCGCCCTTCTCGGCCTCGTAGATCCCGTCGTCGATCGTGATCGCCTGCAGCAGCATCAGCCCGTCGGGGGCCAGCAGCTGGTCGCAGCGGCGGAAGAACTCGTCGAAGTACTGCCAGCCGACCGCCTCGATCATCTCGACCGAGACCAGGCGGTCGTAGCTGCCGCGGAGGTCGCGGTAGTCCTGCAGCAGCACCGTCACCCGGTCCTGGAGGCCGGCTTCGCGGACCCGGCGGCTGGCCAGCTCGTGCTGGCGCGTGGAGATCGTCGTCGTCGTCACCCGGCAGCCGTTCTGGCTGGCGGCGTGGACCGCGAGCCCGCCCCAGCCGGTGCCGATCTCGAGCAGGTGGCTGTCGGAGTCGAGCCGCAGCTGGTCGCAGATGCGGTCGAGCTTGGCGACCTGCGCCTCCTCGAGGCTGGCGCCCTCGTTCGGGAAGTAGGCGCAGGAGTACATCATCCGCTCGTCGAGGAACTCGGCGAAGAGGTCGTTGCCGAGGTCGTAGTGGGCGGAGATGTTCTCGCGGGCGCCGCCGCGGGTGTTCTCCGGGACCAGGCCGCGCAGCCGGTGCAGGGCGCCGCGGGGCTTGGCGACGGCGCCGCGCAGGCCGTCGAGGTCGCGCAGCTCGCGGGCGCAGATGCGGATCAAGGCGACGAGGTCGTCGGTCTCCCAGAGCCCGTCGACGTAGCCCTCGCCGAGGCCGACGCTGCCGTGCAGCGGGCCGCGCCAGGCGGCCGGGTCGTGGACGGTGACGGTGGCGCGGAGGTCGGCGTCGGCGGGGCCGAAGCACCGGCGGCGGCCGCCCTCGAGGACCTCGATCCGGCCGTGCCGAACCCCTCTGCTCATCACCGCCGAGACCGCGGCGCGGGCCAGCGCGTCCCTCACGGTGAGACGAATCCTTTCGGCTTGCGCCCCTGTGGGTGGGGGAAGTAGCGGGCGCCCTTCAGCTTCAGCCGCAGCGACTGGGCGTAGATCTTCGCCACCACCTGCAGCGACATCGCCGGGTAGCGGGCGAGGATCCGCGCCATCAGCGGCCGGCTCAGCTCGCGGCGGCGCAGCGAGAGGGTCGCGTCGAAGGACTTGCCCTCGCGCGCCGCGGGGCGCGACTCGATGTGGACGGCGAGCCGCTCGCCTGGTTCGTCGGCGCGGAAGGCATAGGTCTGGTCCATCCCCATCAGCGGCGAGACGTGGAGGGTCTTGTCCAGCTCGTCGCGAAGCACCGGCCCCCGATCCTCGCCGCGGCCGAGGACGTAGGGGTGGCGCTCGCCCCAGGGGATGTTCTCGACGTCGGCGACGACCGCCTCGACCCGCTCGCCGGCGGCGTCGAAGCAGTAGTAGAAGCTGACCGGGTTGAAGCAGTGGCCGAGGTAGCGCAGGCCGGCGAGCAGGCGGACCGGGCCGGCGGGGCGGGCGCCGGTCGCGGCCTCGACCACGTCGCGGGCGCTCTCGTCGAGCGGCTGCCCGGGGTCGCCGATGAAGTCGTCGCGGCGGAATCGAGCCAGCGCCGGGCGCCGGGCCGACCAGAGCGGGTAGGGGTCGAGGACGCCGGGCAGCTCGGCAAGGTCGAGGTAGGCGAAGAAGAGCCGGTAGCTGAACTCATGCTCGATCGGCTCGAAGCGCCGGTGCCGGACCCGCCCCTCGTAGATCGCCGACGCGGTCACGCCGCCACCGCCTCCAGCGCCGGCTCGGCGATCCCCTCGCAGGCGCGCAGGGCGCTGACGACGCCATCCTCGTGGAAGCCCCAGCCCCAGTAGGCGCCGCAGTAGTGGGTGCGGCGGGCGCAGCTGATCTCACCGTGACGGGCCTGGGCGGCGACGCCCGCGGCGGTGTAGACGGGGTGGTCGTACTCGAAGCGGCGCAGCACCTTGGCGGGGTCGATCGCCTCGCCGCGATTGAGGGTGAGCAGGTACTCGCGATCGGCGCGCAGCCGTTGGAGGTGGTTCATCCAGTACGTCACCGTACTGCGGCTCGAGGGCCGCTCGCAAAGGTGGAAGTTCCAGCTCGACCAGGCGGTCCGCCGGCGCGGCAGCAGCGAGGTGTCGGTGTGCAGGACGGCTTCGTTGCGCTGGTAGGGGATCGCGCTGAGGATCTCCCGCTCAGGCTCGCTCGGGTCGGCCAGCAGCGCCAGCGCCTGGTCGGAGTGGGCGGCGATAACGACCTCGTCGAACTCCTCGCTCTCGCAGCCGTCGGCCTCGATCCGCACCGCCTGCGGCAGCCGCTCGATCCGCCGCACCGGCGCGCGCAGCCGCACCCGGTCCCGCCACGGCGCCGAGATCGCTTCGACGTAGCTGCGCGAGCCGCCGCTGACCGTGCGCCACTGCGGCCGGTCGCGCAGGCTGTACATGCCGTGGTTGTCGAAGAACTCGGCCATGAAGCTGGCCGGGAAGCTCCACATCTGCTCCGGGTCGGCGGACCAGACGGCGGCGGCCTGGGGGACGATCAGGCGGTCGATGAAGTGCTGGGAGAAGCCCTTCTGCTCGAGCCAGTGCCCGAGCGAGGGGGCGGTGCCGTTCATCCCGATCAGCGCTTGCGCCTCGCGGTTGAAGCGGCGCCAGTCGCGCAGCATCCCGAGGAAGGACGGGCTGAGGAGATGGGCGGGGCGGGCGAACAGGCCCCAGGGCGTGCCGGAGTACTCGAAGCGGTCGCCGTCGGAGACCGAGAAGCTCATGTGCGAGCGTTGGCTGGCGACCCCAAGCTCGTCCAGCAGCGCTTCGAAGTTGGGGTAGTTGCGGTCGTTGAAGACGATGAAGCCGGTGTCGATCCGGTGGGCGCCGTCCTCGCCCTCCACCTCGACCGTGTGCGAGTGCCCGCCGAGCCGCTCCGCCGCCTCGTAGACGACGATCTCGTGCCGCGGGTGAAGCTTGTGGGCCGCCACCATCCCGGCCACCCCCGTTCCTACGATCGCGATTCTCATCGGCAACGAGTACGGAGCTAGGCGGCGATCGGTTGCATCGGGATTGCTTACTGCTACCCGATCCGGCCGATTGCAGCGATCGGCGCTACGGTGCGACGCAGACGTGAGGACCAGAAGCACTTCGAAGCGACACCGGCTTCCAGTGCTGCTGGCGGTCCTGGTTGCGAGCGCGACGATTGCCCAGCTGCCCGCTGCTGCCGCCGAAACCGGCGGCGCCGGGCAGGTGGAAGAAGCGCCGGTCGTCAGCAACTCGCCGTTCGACCGCCAGGGCATGTGGATCTGGTACGTCGACCGCTCCAACGGCGGCAGCATCGCGGCGATCGTCGCCCAGGCGAAGCGTGCCGGGATCGGCACCGTCTACGTCAAGGCGGGCGATGGCGGCACCGTCTGGAGCCAGTTCAACAAAGCCCTGGTGCGGGCGCTGCACCGCGGCGGCCTCGATGCCTGCGCCTGGCAGTTCGTCTACGGCGACCATCCCGTCGCCGAGGCGCGCGCGGCCGCGGCGGCGATCTCCCGCGGCGCCGACTGCTTCGCGATCGACGCCGAGGGCGACTACGAGGGCAAGTACGCCGCCGCCGACCTCTACGTGCGCACCCTGCGCGACGCCGTCGGCGACACCTTCCCGCTCTCCCTCGCCGCCTTTCCTTATGTGGACTATCACCCGTCCTTCCCCTATTCGGTCTTCCTCGGCCCCGGTGGCGCCACTTTCAACCAGCCGCAGATGTACTGGAAGACGATCGGCACCTCGGTCCGCGCCGTCTACGAGCACACCTACCTCTACAACCGCATCTGGGGGCACCCGATCTACCCGATCGGGCAGACCTACGAAGCTCCCAGCAAAGGAGCGTTGAAGCTGTTCCGCCGCTTCGCCGCCAGCTTCGGCGGCTTCGCCCCGAGCTGGTGGAGCTGGCAGGAGACGAGCGGGCCGGAGTGGGGGGCGCTCGGCGCCAACAGCGCCTCGCGGCCGCTGACCGGCTACCGCCAGGAAGTCATCCACCCGCTGCTGAAGCCGGGCAGCAAGGGCGACATGGTGGTTTGGGCGCAGGAGCGGTTGGTCGGCGCCGGCCAGGAGGTGCCGGTCACCGGCGTCTTCGGCAAGCTCACCTACAGGGCGGTGCGGGCCTTCCAGGAAGGGCGCGGCCTGCCGGCCGACGGCCGGATCGGCACCGAGACCTGGGAGGCGCTGCTCAACTTCACGCCTTACCGGGTGCAGTGGTCCGCGAGCGACGGCGCCCGCGGCCGGGCTGGGGCCTCGGCGAGCGGCGATGGCGGGCGAGCGGCGAGCCGGCCGCTGTCGGCCTCGCTGCCGGCGCAGGCCTACGAGATCCCGGCGGGCCCTAGGCGCTGATCCGGGTCTCGAGCCGCCCCAGGGTGGGGGACTCGATCACGATCTCGTCGCCGTCGGCGAGCCAGACCCGCGGGTCGCGGACGCTGCCGACCCCGTCGGGGGTGCCGGTCGAGACGATGTCGCCCGGCTCCAGCGTCATCAGCTGCGAAAGGTGGGAGAGCAGGGCGGGGACGCTGAAGATCAGCTCCGAGGTCGAGTCCCCCTGCATCTGCTCGCCGTTGAGGGTGAGCCGGATCGAGATCGCGTCGTGCGGCCCGGCCTCGTCGGGGGTGACCAGCGCCGGCCCGCAGGGGGCGGAGCCGTCGAAGACCTTGCCGGACATCCACTGCGGGGTCGAGAACTGGAGGTCCCGGGCGGAGAGGTCGTTGAGCAGCATGTAGCCGGCGACGTGGTCGAGCGCGTCGGCCTCGGCGACGTCCTTGGCCCGGCGCCCGACGACGAAGGCGACCTCCGCCTCGTAGTCGACCTTGCGGCTGTTGGCTGGGAGCTTGACCGTGGCCCCGGGGGCGGCGAGCGCGTTGCGGTACTTGCCGAAGATCGTCGGGCTCTTCGGCACCTCCATCCCGCCCTCGGCGGCGTGCTTGCCGTAGTTGAGCCCGATGCAGACGATCTTCTCGGGGTCGGCGATCGGCGCCAGGAGCGCGACCGCGGCGAGCGGGTGGGAGGGGGCGCCGCTGTCGCCGAGCCGCGCCCGCAGGTCGTCGACCCGGCCGGCCGCGATCAGCTCGCGCAGGCTGCCACGGCGCGGCTCGCCGAGCAGCGCCCAGGCGTCGACGACCCTGTCGCCCTCGAGCACCCCGGCCCGCGCCCCGTCGCCGGCGTCGTAGCTGACCAGCCTCATGGCGGGCAGCCTAGATCACCGGCGGCGGGGCGCCACCGTCGCCGGGCTCAGGCCCCGGCGGGCTCCGGCTCGACCTCGGCCTCGAAGTCCGTGCCGACCAGCGTCTCGCGTTCGATGTCGTTCTCCCGCACCAGCCACAGGGCCAGGCCGGCGCCGGCGAAGGAGAGCAGGGCGCCGAGCAGCAGGATCGAGTTGAGCCCGTGCAGGAAGCCCTGTTCGGCCGCGTTGCGGGTCAGCTCGCGAGCCTGCTGCGGCACCGCGGAGAGCGCCTGCGGCAGCGCCCCCGAGGAGGTCGCTTCGACCAAGCCGCGGGCTTCGTCGCCGCTGACCGAGTTGCCGGCGACGTCCTGCACCTTCGAGGCGCCGGTGCCGAGGAAGATCGCTCCCCAGGCGGCGATCCCGACCGCGATCCCGACCTGGCGGAAGGTGTCGTTGATCCCCGCCGCCATGCCGCTCTGCTCCTTCGGCACGACGCTGAGGGCGACATCGGCGATCACCGGGTTGAGCAGGCCGACGCCGATGCCGCTGACGATGAAGCCGACCAGCAGCGCCGTCCACTCCGAGCGCAGGTCGAGGCCGTTCATCAGCAATAGGCCGACACCGGTCAGCGCCAAGCCGCCGCTCATCAGGTAGCGGGCCTGCACCTTCGCCAGCGCCATCCCCGACAGCGGCGCGACGATGAACGAGGCGACCGTGATCGGCAGGTAGCGCAGGCCGGCGTCGATCGGCGAGTAGCCGAGGAAGCTCTGCAGGTAGAGCGTCAGGTAGAGGAACAGCGCGAACATCGAGCCGGAGACCGCGAAGGCGGCCAGCTGCACGCCGGTGAAGGCGCGCCGGCGGAACAGGCCCAGCGGCAGCATCGGCTGTTCGACCCGCCGCTCGATCGTGATGAAGGCCGCCATCAGCACCGCGGCGGCGACGAAGAGGGAGACGATCAGGGCGCTGCCCCAGCCCTCGTCGTTGCCGCGCACCAGCGCCAGCACGAGGACGAACAGAGCGCTGGAGAAGGTGAGGAGGCCGCCCCAGTCGATCCGGGTCGCGTTGGGGTCGCGGGACTCGGCCAGCTTCCAGTAGGTGACGGCGATCGCGGCGAGGCCGATCGGCACATTGATCAGGAAGACCGACTGCCAGCCGAAGCCGTCGGTCAGGAGGCCGCCGACCAGGGGGCCGACGGCGACGGCGATGCCGATCGTGGCGCCGTAGATGCCCATCGCCATGCCGCGTTCGGGCCCGCTGGGGAACTCCTGGGCGACCAGGGCGAGGGAGACGGCGAACATGATCGCGCCGCCGATTCCCTGCAGGCCGCGGGCGACGTTGAGGAAGGTGGGGTCGGGGGCGAGCGCGCAGAGCAGCGAGGCGGCGGCGAAGACGGCGAGGCCGATCGCGAAGACGCGGCGGCGGCCGAGGCGGTCGGCCAGGGAGCCGGCGGTGAGGACCAGAGCCGCGAGCGAGAGCGCGTAGGCGTCGATCACCCACTGCAGGTCGGTGAAGCTGCCGCCGAGGTCCTTCTGGATCGCCGGCAGAGCGGTGTTGACGACGGTGATGTCGAGCAGCAGCATGAAGGTGGCGACGCAGACCGCGCCGAGGGTCCACCACTTCCTATTCGTTTGGCCTGAGGCCATTGGGAACCTCCGTGAACGTCGGGTATGATTCGTCAGAATGCCTTGTCAGGCTGTCTGACCAGGCGAACTTATCAGGTATACTGACGAAATGACTGCAGCCCAGGAACCCCCGCTCAAACAGGTGCCGCTCACCGGCCTGCTCGGCATCGCGCTCGAGGCGATGCTGGCCGAGTTCCGCGGCCAGCTCGAGCAGGAAGGCTACGGCGACATCCGCCCGACCCACGGCTGCGTCTTCCGCTTCGTCCACGGCGACGGCATGCGCCTGACCGACCTCTCCGCCCTCGCCGGCATGACCAAGCAGTCGGTGGGGGAGGTCGTCGACGATCTAGCCGAGCGCGGCTATGTCGAGCGCTTCCCCGACCCAGACGATCGTCGCGCCAAGCTGATCCGCCTCACCGCCAAGGGCAAAGAGGCCCAGGCCACCGGCTTCGGCATCTTCGCGGCGATCGAGCAGCGCTGGGCCGAGCGCTTCGGCCCCGATCGCCTCGCCGACATCCGCGCCCTGCTCGAAGAGATCGCCCACGCCGAAGCCCCGGAGGCCGTCCCCGAGCTGGCCCGCCCGGCTCTCGCCCACGCCTCCTGACCCACGCCCCCGGCCCCCCGCCGGAATGCGCTAGCTTTGGCGACCCGGGCCGGCACCTTGGCCCATCCGAACATCTCGGGGGCGTAGCTCAGCTGGTTAGAGCGCCGGCCTGTCACGCCGGAGGTCGCGGGTTCGAGTCCCGTCGCTCCCGCTCCTGCTTTTCCTCGCATTGCGCGGGTTCGCGGACCCAGCGCTTAATTTTTCTCAAGCATTGGGGCTAGGGTTGCGCAATCAACTCTGCCCGGCACGCGTACGAGGCTTTCGCCTCGATCTACGACGACTTCAACCACCTCAACGACTATGAGATGTGGTTGGGCGGGTCGCTGCTCCCGGAGCTGGAAAAGCGGGGGCTGAGAGGGGGCCGGGTGCTCGATGTCGGCTGCGGAACCGGCCGGGCTTTCGAGCCGCTGCTGAGCCGGGGCTGGGAGGTGGTCGGATGCGACCTGACGCCGGCGATGCTGGCGGAGGCGCGGCGCAAATTCGGTGACGCCGTGCCGCTGCACGTCGCCGATCTGCGCGAGCTGCCAGTCCTCGGGGAGTTCGATCTGGTCCTGGCTCTGAATGACGTCATCAACTACCTGACCGGTGACGGTGACCTCGAGCGCGCCTTCGCCGGGATGCGCTCGAACCTCGTCGCCGGCGGCCTCGCGCTCTTCGATGCCAACTCCCTTTCCCTCTTCCGCGCCAGCTTCGCCAGCGGCGACGACGAGGGGATGAGCGTGGGCGAGTGGCGATGGGTCGGGCAGTCGAATCTGGTCGAGCCCGGCGGCACCTTCGAGGCGCGGGTCTCCGGCGGCGGCGTCGAGGCTCACGTCCACCGGGAGCGGCACTGGACGGCGGCGCAGGTGGGAGGGGCGCTGGAGGCTGCCCATCTTGACCTGATCGCCACGCTGGGACAGCGGGAGGAAGACGGCGGGGTGGTCTTGGCCGGCCCGCCCGACGAGCAGCGGGACCACAAGGTGATCTACATCGCCCGCGCATCGAACTAGCGGCCGGCCCCGCCCAGGCGGGGCCGGCCAACCCTCTCTCAGCCCATCTTCGTCGACTGCACGAGCGGGGCGATGCTGCCGTGAACTTTGGTCACCGTCATCTAGATCCACCTCCCTCCAAGGATCTGGTTGGCGTTCTCCAACCAGACCAGCAGAGTGGAGCCGCCGGACGCCAAGAAAGGTCGCGCTCGATAGGCTGCTTACAGCAACGTTCGCTGAGTGATCTGAATTAGCCATGGCCGCAGCCGTCAACAGCCCGACGCGCAGGAAGGCAGAGGACCTCCAGGTTCTGCTGCTCAAAATCCTGGCCAACCCGCTGCGCGGCCAGATCATCATGGAGCTGAACAAGCGCGAGGCGAGCCCGAAGGAATTGGCAGAAGCGCTCGAGGAGGACTTCCAGCGCGTCTGCGGTCAGGTTCGTTACCTCGACAAGCTGGGCGCGATCGAGCTGGCCGACGAAGACAGCCGCAGGGGCGGGGTGCAGCACATCTATCGCTCGCTGGTGAAGCCTCGCCTCGACGCCGACGAATGGGAGCTGCTGCCGCTGGCGGTGCGGGAATCGCACTCCGCCACCACCATGTACGCGGTCATCAGCGACGCCTGGGAGGCATTGCTCTCTCAGGACTTCGACGCGCATCGGCACCGGGTACTGCTGCAAAAATCGATGCTGGTCGACGAGCAGGGGATGCGCGAAGCCGACGAATCGGCCCTCCGCCATCTCGACGAACTGGAGCGGATCGAGGCCGCCAGCGCCACTCGCAGGATCGAGTCCGGTGAGCGGGGGATCCCGATCAAAACCGTCACGGTGGTTCATCCCGCCGCGGGCTCAGGAGCCAAAACCACCCAATAGCAGGATGGTTGAAAGACGCCAAGCGGTCGGTTTGACAGACGCTGACCGCTCGGGAAGACTCGCGGCGTCTCGTTATCTGAGTGGTCTAGGAGGTTGAAAGGGTGTCGATCTTGGGGTGTCTGTCATGAGGACAGAACAAAGGGCTGATGGCTCTGAGTCGATCGATGTTCTGCTCCACGCCCTCAATCACCCGATGCGGCGGCGGATCCTGTCAGCGCTCGTCGTCGAGGCCGGAAGCGCGGAATCGCTCTCGCTGAGGCTGGGCGAGTCGCTGAGCTACATCTCCTACCACCTGAATCGAGTCCTCGACGAGGGGTGCGGTGTGATCGAACTAGTCAGCGCCGACCAGCGGCCTGGGTCAGAAGAAAGGACCTACACCCTGAAGGGCGACGTCTTCGCCGGGATGACATCGAACAGCGACATTCCCGCGTCTCTGCGCAGCGCCTTGACCGGGCTCTCGCTCGGTGAGTTCCTTGCGGTGGTGAACGCGTCGATCGAATCCGAAGCCTTCGAGCTTCAGGACCACAGCGTCTTCGAGTGGTCCGCCGCCCGGGTCGATCGAGAGGCCTGGCTCGAGTTCTGCGAGGCCTCGATGCAGTTCCGGGAGCGGGTCAAGGCCGCGACCGATCGCTGCCAGGCTCGCCGTCCAGCGAACTCCGAGGAGTTGCAGAGCGTCGTCATCGGGATCGCGGCCGTCCAAACCCCGGGGCCGCTCCACATCGACGAAGGCTGAGGGCCTTCGACAGGCTACGAGGCCCGCGGCGCGTAGCGGTTGTGGAACATCAGGGCGTTGCCGTCGGGGTCGCGGAAGATGGCCATGTGGCAGACGCCGCTGTCGATCGTCGCGCCCATGAACTCGACGCCCTGCGACTCGAGCCCGGCGCGGGCGGCCGCGACGTCGTCGACGTGGAGGGCGATCGGATGGCCGCTGGGTTTGAACTCCTGGCCGACCGAGGCCGCGTCCATCACCTGCAGGGTGAGGCTGCCGGTCTCGAACTCGCCGGCCGGGATTTTCTCGTAGTCGACCGAGTGCTCCAGGCCCAGCACCTCGCCGTAGAACTTCAGCGCGGCGGGATAGTCCTTGACGAAGACGGTGACGAAGTCGACGCCGGTCACGTTCGGTGCGGGCATTGCTGGCTCCCTGGTTCGAGGCTGGGCGAAGGCCTGCCAAATGTATTTGCCGCGGGCTAGGATCGCCAGCGATGGCCGAACTCGACTCGAAGCTGCGTGGCCTGATCGAGCCGCTGCTGGAGCCTGGCGAGGAGCTGCGCGGCGTCTGCGTCGCCACCCAGCAGAGCCTCTTCAAGGGCCGCCAGGTCGCGCTCGGGGTGACCGACCGTCGCCTCCTCCTCCAAGGGGGCGAACCGCAGGTTCGAGCCCGATGGCGAGCCGGTCTCGCTCCCGCCGGAGCGGATCGCCGACGCCTCCGTCGACGGCGCCGGCGGCGGCTGGGCCCAGCTCGGCCCGGCGATCCTGGACGCCGCGGCGATCACCCTGAAGCTGCGCAGCGTCGACGGCGAGAAGCTGAAGCTGATGTTGATGCGCGGGACCGGGCCGCTGGGCGGGCTCGGCGGCGGCGAGGCTCAGGCGCAGGGCCTGGACGCGCTCGGCGCCTGGTTCGCCGCGGCGGGCCGCGACGCCTAGCGCGCCGCGCGGGAGATGTAGACGGCCTTGCTGTGGACCTCCTCCCGCACCGGCTGCCTCAGGATCGCGTCGTCGCCGTGGCCGAAGACGTCCAAGCACTCGAGCCCGGCTAGCTCCAGCGCCGCCAGCACCTCCGCTTCGGGGAAGTGGCGCTGGCGGTGCATCTCCGGCGCCACCAGCAGCTCGCCGCTCTCGGCCGACAGCACTTCGAAGCTCGCTTCGGAGATCGTCCCGAGCTGCGCGTCGGGCGTGGACCTGCCCTTCCAGACCAGGCGCCGCCCGTTCATCTCCACCACCACCTCTTCGGCGAAGAAGGTGCGGTACGCCTCGATCGTGTTGACGTCGAACATCAGCAGCCCGTCCGGCCCGAGGTTGCGCCGCATCCCCTTCAGCGCCTGCTCCATCTCCTCGCTGCTAAGCAGGTAGTTGACCGCGTCGTCGAGGCACCAGACCAGGTCGAACTCGCCGAAGACGGGGAGGTCGCGCATGTCGGCGACAGAGAGCTTGGCGCCGTCGCCGACCTTGGTCCGGGCCAGCTCGACCATCGCCCCGGAGACGTCGCTGCCGGTCACTTCCCAGCCGCGCTCGAGCATCGGGATGAAGCTCTTGCCGGTGCCGCAGGCGACGTCGAGCAGGCGGTTCCCCGTCAGCCCGAGCCGCTCCAGCTCCGGCAGCAGGCTCCCCAGCCACACCTCGTATTTGTGGTGGGCGGTGAAGTCGTCGTAGACGGGGGCAATCGCCTCGTACGCGATTTCCGCCCAGCGCGGGCGCTCTCCTCCCTCGGTTCCCGCCTCCACTGACATCAGACCGAGCCTATAGTCAGGACAGTTTCATCGCTTAAGTTCACTCTCGTGGTCACCGGTTATGTAAGTTCGTTTGATCAGCACTACAAGCAGGCATCGGGATGGGATGGACGATGGCTGGGAGTGGGGGGAGGCGCGCAGGGTTTGCCTTCGCTTGGCCTATCGCTATGCGAGCAATCCAAGCGAGGCGGAGGACATAGCCCAGGATGCCTTGCTTCGCGCCTGGCGCCGGCGTTCGACGCTGCGGGAGGCGGACCGCCGCAACCAGTGGCTGGCGACGATCGTCCGCAACGAGGCCTTCCGCCAGCACGCCCGGGTTCGGCCCGACCCGACAGCGGCGATCGAGACCTACGAAGCGGTCGAGGACGCCCAGGTCGTCGCCACGGTCGAGCGCGCCGACCTCCACGCCGCCCTGCGGCGGCTCAACGACCGCGACCGCCAGCTGCTGCAGCTGCGCTACGACGAGGACCTGACCCAGCAGGCGATCGCGCGGCGGCTGGGAATCCCGGAGGGGACCGTGAAGGTGAGGCTGCACCGCGCGCGCAACAAGCTGCGCCGGGCCTACGTCCTGCAGTAGGCGCCTGTACACGGGGGCGAGCGAGCTACCCAAAACTTCGGACCGCTGTACAACGGCCTCGGGTCGGATTCAGTCGACCATTTAGGCATGAAGACCGCACCACGACAGATCGTGGCCTTCGGTGGCGGCGGCTTCTCGATGGAGTCCGGGAACCCGCTGCTGGATGACTACGTGCTGGGCCTGACCGAGGCCGAGCGGCCGCGCGTCTGCTTCCTGCCCTCGGCCAGCGGCGACGCCGACCACTACATCGTCCGCTTCTACCGCGCCTTCTCGGCCCACCGCTGCGAGGCCAGCCACATCTCGCTCTTCCGCCGCGAGCAGGGGCCGGAGGACCTGCGCCGCCACCTGCTTTCCCAGGACCTGATCTACGTCGGCGGCGGCAGCGTCGTCAGCCTGCTCGGCGTCTGGCGCGCGCACGGGATCGACGCGATCCTGCGCGAGGCCTGGGAAGCCGGGGTCGTCCTCTGCGGCCTCTCGGCCGGCTCGCTCTGCTGGTTCGCCGAGGCGGTGACCGGCTTCCATGGGGCGCCGAAACGGCTCGAGGGCCTCGGCCTGCTGCCGTTCAGCAACTGCGTCCACTACGAAGCCGGCTCGAAACGGCGCGAGTCCTACCACCACTTCCTGCGCGAGGGGATGTGCGCCGGCTACGCCGCCGAGGACGGCGCCGCCCTGCACTTCACCGGCGCCGAACTGAGCCGGGTGGTCGCCTCGCGGCCGGAGGCGCGCGGCTACCGGCTCGACGTCGCCGGCCAGCGGGTGGTGGAGATGCGCATCGCGACCACCTTCCTCGGCGACCGTGGAGTTGTCCCGTCCGCACCGATCCCGGAGGCGCTCTCCACCGCGGTTGCCGCCTGATGGGGTTGCCGCTGGCCAACGGCGACGGTGGCTCCGCGCCCGGACAGGCGACGGCGGTGCGCCGCATCCTCGCCCTCGGCGGCCACGACTTCACCTCGAAACCGCCGGACCGCGCCGTCTGCGAGCTGCTGTTGCGGCTGGCGACCGAGCGCGGCGGCGAGCGGCCGCGGATCTGCATCCTGCCGACCGCCAGCGGCGACACCGCCGAACAGATCGGCCGCTTCTACGCCGCCTTCGGCGAGCGCCCCTGCGAACCCTCCGACGTCTCCCTCTTCCGGCTCGGGCGGCAGCCGATGGCGCTGCGCGACCACCTGCTCGCTCAGGACTTGATCTGCGTCGGCGGCGGCAGCCTGGTCAACCTGCTGGCGGTCTGGGAGGCGCATGACATCGCCTCGATCCTCTCGCTCGCCTGGCGCCGTGGGATCGTCCTCGCCGGCCAAAGCGCCGGCGCGATGTGCTGGTTCGAGGCCGGCATCACCAAGTCCTCGGGCAAGCCGCTGGCGGCGGCTGGGCTGGGGATGCTCTCCGGCAGCCTCTGCGTCCACTACAACAACGAGCCCGAGCGCCGCGCCGCCTACCTCGCCGCCGTCGGCGAGGGGACGCCGGGTGGCTACGGCCTCGACGACTACGCCGGCCTGCTCTGGGAGGGCGAAGGCTCGCCCTCGGCGGTGACCGCCCGCCGCGGCGCTCGCGCCTACCGGGTCTGCGCCCGCGAGGGCGCCGCCGCCGAGTCGCCGCTGCCGGCCCGCTTCCTGCCGGCGCCCGCGCCGGCGGCGCTGCGCGAGGACATCGCCGAGTTCCGCCGCATCAAGACGATGCGCAAACGCGCCGGCTGGCTCGGCTGAGCCGCCGACCCGCGCCGGCTACTCGCCGGCGACGGGGGGAGCGGTCGGGTCCGAGCCCTCCTCGCCCAGGCTCTCGCGGGCGATGTAGTCCTCGGCCAGCAGCAGGTTCTCCTTCGAGCGCTCGACCACGTTGAGCAGGTCGCCCATCAGCGCGACCTCCTCGACCTGCTCCTTGACGAACCACTGCAGGAACTGCTCGGCCCGGTAGTCCTTGACCTCGCGCGCCAGCTCGAACAGGGAGAAGATCTCCTCGCTGACCCGCTTCTCCTGCTCCAGCGCCATCTTCACCGGCTCGCTGCCGTCGGCGTAGGTGGTCTCCACGGCCTTGATGTCGGGGATGTGGACGGCCTCGCCGACGTCGAGCAGGTAGCGGACCATCATCATCGCGTGCTCACGCTCCTCCAGCGCCTGGCGGTAGAAGAAGGCGGCGAGGCGCGGCAGGGTGGCGGCGTCGTAATAGACGGCGGCGCCGACGTACTGCTGCGAAGCGGCAAACTCGTTGGCGATCTGCTCGTTGAGGGCGTCGGCGAAAGTCTTGTCGGGCATCAGGCGCTCCTTGTCGGCGGGCGGGACGAGGCCCAACGTAGCCGAAAGTCCGAATTCGGCTGGCCGAAGCGGGCGTTCGGCTAGCCGAAGAGCGCGTTCGTCATTTGTCACCCTCTGGGTTACAAGCGACGAACGCGGTCAGATGCGCCAGCGGAAGCCGGTCGGCTCGATCGCCGGCTGCAGCGGGCTCGAGGGCAGTCCCGGCTTGGTCGCCTGCTCGGGGTCGTTGTAGCCGCCCGGAGCGACGTCGTTCGGGGTGTCGGGATGGAAGATCGAGGCGAGGTACTGGATCTGGCCGCGGCCCTGGCCCAGCTCGGTCTGGCCACCGCCGTAGGCGCCGATCCCACGCTCCTCGCAGTAGTCGTAGGCGGCGAAGAGGTTGCGGATCGGGCCGAAGCGCGAGGGCTTGACGTTGACCGTCTTCGGCGGCGACCACGGCATCGCCTCGATGTCGGCGATCGAGTGGATCGGCGCGTCCCAAGTGACCCGCTCGGAGACCGGGTCGAGCAGCGGCCGGGTCTCGTCGGTGACGTCGGGGTCCTCGAGCCAGGCGTCGGGGAAAGCCTCAATCAGGTTCGCGTAAAGCACCGGGTCGGTGATCACGTCGACCGGGGTGCCTTTGTAGAAGCCCTTGAGGTCGAGCGAGTCGACCGCGCCGGTCGCGGCCAGGGCGGCGATCAGCTCCTCGTCCCAGTCGTTGAAGGGGTCGAGCTTGAAGCGCAGGTCCGGGTAGACCGCGAGCCTGGCCAGCAGCGGCTCGATCGAGGACGCTTCGTCCTCGCCCATGCCGGCGAGCCGCATCGAGTTGACGAAGTTCACCGGCCGCGGCTCGCGCCCCAGCGCTGCGGCGAGGTTCGTCTCCGCCTGGCGCAGCGCCAGGTCGAGCGCCGCCGACTCATACGCCCAGCGCCGGTAGTCGGGCGAGGGCTCGTCGCGCACCGGCGGCCCCGCCGGGAAGAGGTCGATCGAGTCGAGCTGGGTGGAGAAGCCGGCGAAGGTGCCCTTGAAGGGGAGGCCGTCCGGCGGTCCGTGGTCCTGTTGGGCGACGTGGTCGACGGCGTCGTAGACGACGTCCTCGCCGATCCCCTCCTCGCCGGCGCCGCTGAGCTTGACGATCGTGGTCAGCCGTTCGAACTTGCCGAGGGCGATCTCCAGCCCCTCGAACTCGCAGGACTCGATCTCGAGTGGCAGGTCGGCGATCGCGTCGAAGCTGGCCATCGGGGATGAGCCTAGATGATCGAATCCGCTGGCTCGGCGCCTTCGTCGACCTCGAGCGCGACCCGCAGCGTCTTCAGCTCGCGGTCGCTGCCGCCACGCACGTAGCCGCCGTGGGCGACGCTCTCTCTTATGTAGTCGAGCGTCTCGGCGGTGAGCCGCTCGCCCGGGAGGACGTTGGGGATCCCCGGCGGGTAGGCGGCCAGGCCCTCGGCGGCGACCCGCCCGACGGCGGCGTCGAAGGGGATCACCTCCTGTGGCCCGAGGAAGGCCTCGCGCGGGGTCATCGCCAGCTCGCCCCAGGGCGGCGGCGGCGCCAGCTTCTCGTCGGGCGCGCCGGGCTCGGCCTCGAGCTCCGCCAGCGCCTTGCGCAGTCCCGCGACCAGCAGCTCGCCGGCGGGCGCCGCCGGCTCGCCGACGCCGAAGATCGCGACGACGACGTTCTCGGAGTAGAGCTCGAGGTCGAGGCCGCTGGTGTAGAAGGCGGCTTTGGCCAGGCGGTAGCCGGTCGAGCCGGTCTCGCGCACGTCGATCGAGAGCCGCAGCGGGTCCCAGCCGGCGATCCCGGGCCGGCCGACCATGCTCTCGTCCAGCACGGTCAGGCCGGGGATCTGCTCGATCGCCGCCCGCGTCGCCGCCACCGCCTCCAGGGTCTCGCCCAGCAGCTCGACCCCGTGGACCGCGGCCTGGCGCCGCGCCGCGTCGAGCGAGCCGGAGAGCAGGCCGCTGGGGCTGGTCGTTTCGACCAGGCTGACGCAGCGGTCGACCACCGCCGCGTCGATGCGCCCGCCCCCGCCGAGGTGCAGCATTGCCGCCTGGGTGAGGCTGCCGACGATCTTGTGGGTCGAGGAGGTGACGAGGTCGGCGCCGCTGGCGAGCGCGTCGGCGGGCAGCTCGGGATGGAAGTGCAGGTGCGCGCCCCAGGCCTCGTCGACGACCAGCGGCACCCCGCGCTCGTGCGCGACCGCAGCCAGGGCGGCGACGTCGGCGCAGGCGCCGAAGTAGGTCGGCGAGACGACCATCGCCGCGACCGCGCCGGGCGTCTCGTCCAGCCCCGCCGCCAGCGACTCCGGCGTCAGCCCGTGGGCGATCCCCAGCTCCGGGTCCAGCTCGGGCGCGACGAAGGTCGGCCGCATGCCGCTGAGGACGAGGCCGTCGATCACCGAGGAGTGGACGTTGCGCTGGACCACGACCCGGTTGCCGCCGTGGGCGAGCGCCATGCAGGCAGCGTGGTTGCCCTGCGAGGCGCCGTTGACGAGGAACCAGGTGCGCCGCGCCGCCCAGGCCGCGGCGGCGAGCAGCTGCGCCTGCTGGAACGGCGTCGGTTCGGGCCCGATGTCGACCCCCTCGGTGACCGAGGGGATGTCGTTGCGCAGGCCGACCGCGCCGACCAGGTCGCGCATCGCCGGGTCGGCGCCGGCGCCGCCCTTGTGGCCGGGCACCTGGAAGCGGCCCGGGTCGAGCGCCGCGTAGGCGAGCAGGGCATCGACGTAAGGAGTCGAGTCCTGATCGAAATCGGGCATCGCAGCGAGTCTACGCCGCCCGCGGGGCCGGTCCGCGACACTGCAAAAGGCGATGAAGCACACCCCACACGGCTACTGGCTGGAGGAGGCGGGAGCGGTCGCGCCGGCGCCGCCGCTGGAGGGCGACCGCGACGCCGACGTCGTCGTCGTGGGTGGTGGCTTCACCGGCCTTTGGGCGGCCTGGCACGCGATCCAGCTGCAGCCCGACGCCCGCGTCGTCCTGCTCGAGGCCGGCGCCTGCGGCCACGGGCCGAGCGGCCGCAACGGCGGCTTCTGCAACGTGATGTGGTTCTCGCTGCCGACCATGCGCGCGCGCTGGGGGGACGAGGCGGCGCTCGCCGTCGCCCGCGCCGCCGACCGCGCCGTCGGCGAGATCGGCGAGTTCTGCGAGCAGGAGGGAGTCGACGCCTGGTTTCGCCGCGGCGGCTACCTCCAGGTCTCCACCGCCGCCGCCCACGACCAGGTCTGGGCCGCGGCGCTGGCCGCCTGCGAGGAGCTGGGCGCCGCCGACTCGGTGCGGGCCCTGAGCGAGGCCGAGGTCGCCGCCCGCTGCGTCTCCCCGGGCTTCCGCGCCGGCGTCCTCTACCCGCACGCCGCGACGGTGCAGCCGGCGCGGCTGGCGCTGGGCCTGCGCGACCGCTTGCGCGCCCGTGGGGTCGAGCTGTTCGAGTCGACGCCGGTACGAGCGCTGCACGACCGAGCCGGCGGGGTCGAGGCGCGGACCGCGACCGGCAGCGTCCGTGCCGGCACCGCGGTCCTGGCGATCGGCGGCGCCGTCAAGTCATGGCGCGGCCCGCTGCGCGACCGGCTCTCGATCGCCTCCTCCCACATCGTCCTCACCGAGCCCGTCCCCGACGTGATCGAGGCGGCCGGCTGGACCGGCGGCGAGTGCATCACCGACAGCCGCGCCCTGGTCGACTACTTCCGCACCACCCCGGACGGGCGCATCGCCTTCGGCTGGGGCGGCGGCCGGATCGCGGCGGGCGCCCGCCTGCGCGGCCGCGCCGAGCTTGACGCCGCGGTCATCGCCGCCACCGCGGGGCATCTGCACGAGTGCTTCCCAGGCCTGGCGGGCCGCCGCATCACCCATGCCTGGGGCGGCCCGATCGACGCCTCGCCGACCCACCTGCCGATGGTCGTGCCACTGCCCGGCGGCCGCGCCTTCGCCGCCGCCGGCTACACCGGCAACGGCGTCGGCCCCTCGCAGATGGTCGGCCGCACCCTCGCCTCGCTCGCCCTCGACCGCCGCGACGAGCCCTCCCGCCTCGCCTTCGTCGATCCCTCCGGCCCCCGCGTCCCGCCCGAGCCCCTGCAGTGGCTCGGCGCCGAAGCGATCCGCGCCGGGATCCTCGCCAAGGAGGACGCCGAGCTGGCGGGCCGCCGTCCGGGCCGGGTCGCTTCAGCCGTCGCCCGGGTCCCGGAGCTGATCGGCTTCCACATCGGCAGGTAGGCCCTTGCTCGATGCCTTGGCCGGCCCGTCTAGAGCCGGAAGGCCTTGGTCGGTGGGGGGAATTCCTCCAGCCGTCTCATCGAGGAGATGAAGTCGAAGAACACGGCCCAATACTGAGAGTCCCAGTTGACGCCGTGCATGAAAGCGGGGCTTTCTACCGCCCGCAGTGGGTAATAGCCGAGCATGTAATAGGCGATCTCGCGAGAGATCAGGCCGCTGTTGACGAGCAGCGCCACTTCCTCGACGAAGCCGATGAACTCGCGCCGCAGGCTCCAGGGGAGCTGCGCGATCGCCCCCTCGTCGCGCTCGTCGAGAAGGGTGCAGATGGCGAGGAACTGCTCGTTGGAGAAGAACCTCTCCGTGACCGCGAGGAAGTACTCCGCTCTTCGTTGCCGACCCTGAGCCTGAAACTCCAACACGGCCCTGAAAAGGCCGCCGATCGCTGCTAATGCGGCTACCGCGGCGATGACGGTCGCTGCCATTGCTGGGGGTTTCGGCTGGCGGCCAGCAATTCCTGTGACGGCAGGCCTTGCTACCAGCGCGTCGTCACGACCTTCTTCCGCGTATAGAAGCTCACCGCGTCGGTCCCATTGGCGTGCAGGTCGCCGTCGATCGAGTCCTTCCAGCCGGAGAAGGGGAACCAGGCGACGGGGGCGGGGACGCCAACGTTGACGCCGAGCATTCCGGCCTCGGCCTCGAAGCGGTACTGGCGCGCCGCGGCGCCCGAGCGGGTGAAGATCGCGCCGGCATTGCCGTAGCGGGAGCCGTTGACGAACTCGATCGCGGCACCGAGGTCGTCGACCTCGACCAGGGTCAGCAGCGGCCCGAACAGCTCCTCGCGCGCCAGCTCGGACTCGTGGTCGGCGCTAACGGCGATGCTCGGGCCCAGCATCGTGCCGGCCGGCCCGGCGTCGCCGCGGCCGTCGAGCAACAGCTCGGCTCCCTCCTCCTCGGCCCGGCCGAGCCCCGCCGCCACGCGCTCGCGCGCCGTCGCCGAGACCAGCGGGCAGACGTCGGTGTCGGGATCGGTGCCCGAGCCGACCCGCAGCGCCGAGGCCGCCGCGACCAGCGCCTGGCGCAGCTCCGCCCGCCGCGCCTGGTCGCCGACGACGACGCAGACCGAGCCGGCGAGGCAGCGCTGGCCGGCGGCGCCGAAGGCGGAGCCCATGATCGCCGGCAACGCCCGCTCGAGGTCGGCGTCGGGCATCACCACCAGCGAGTTCTTGGCGCCGCCGAGGGCCTGCACGCGCTTGCCGGCGGCGGCGCCCCGCTCGGCGACCATCCGCGCCGTCTTCGCCTGCCCGACGAAGGAGATCGCGTCGACGCCCGGGTGGTCGAGCAGCCCGTTGACCGCTCCGTGGGCGCCGTGGACGAGATTGAAGACGCCCGGCGGGATCTCCTCGACCGCGTGGACCGCGGCCGAGATCAGCGCCGCCGGCCGCGGGTCCAGCTCCGAGGGCTTCAGCACGAAAGCATTGCCGCAGGCGAGCGCGTAGGGGAGGAACCAGAGCGGGATCATCGCCGGGAAGTTGAAGGGCGTGATCGCGGCGACGACGCCGACCGGCTGCAGCACCGATTCGACGTCGACCCCCGCCGCGACCCCCTCCAGGGTCTCGCCCTTCAGCAGGTGCGGGACCGCCGCCGCCGACTCGACCGACTCGAGCCCGCGGCCGACCTCGCCGTCGGCGTCGGCGAGCGTCTTGCCCATGTCGACGCTGACCAGCCGCGTCAGCTCCTCGCGGCGCAGCAACAGCTCCTCGCGCAGCCTCAGGATCGCCCGGGCACGGTGCTGCGGCGGGACCTCGCGCCAGCCGGGCTGGGCCGCCCGCGCCGCCGCCACCGCGGCCCCGACCTCGGCGGCGCCGGAGAGCGGCACCTGCGCCAGGGTCTCGCCGCTGGCGGGGTCGACGTCAGCGAGCGTCTCGACCCCCTCGGCGCCGACCCAGTTGCCGCCGATGTAGTTGGGCAGCCGCGGCGCGGCCACTTCAGGCGGGGACGACCAGCACCGGTCGCTCCGACATGTGCAACAGCTTGTTTGGGGTCGAGCCGAGGATCATCCCCTTCAGCGGCGGGTCGCCGAAGCTGCCGACCACGATCATCCGCGCGTCGCGCTGGTCGGCGACCTCGATCAGCGCCTCGGCCGCGCGCTTGGCGACGAGCTGGGCGTCGATCTCGACGCCTTTCTCCGCCGCCTGGCTGGTTGCCTTGGCCATCACTTTCTCGCCCAGCTCTTCGATCGCCTCCTCGTGTTCGGCGATCTCGCCGCCCCAGAGCCCCGGCGGCGCGTAACCGAAGACGACGGTGACCTGGTCGCCCAGCTCGGCGGCGATGCCGAGCGCGGAGCCAAGCGCAGCGTCGCCGCAGGCCGAGCCGTCGTATCCGACCACGATCTGGCCCATCAGTCGGCCACTCCGGTCGGGCCGGGCGCCGGCGCTTCGCCCTCGAGGAAGCCGGCCGGCACCACCTCCGGCTTGCGTCTGAAGAAGGCCGGGAACTTTTTCCACTGGACCATCATCAGCAGCACCCCCAGGATTAGGAAGAAGACGGCGATCAGCAACGGCGGGCCGACGCCGAGCCAGGAATTGCCGGATTCGGAGTTGGCCGGGTCGGAGAGTTCGATCGCGTTCTTGACCAGCAGGTAGAAGAGGATCGCGCCGCCGAGGCTTGGGCCGACGCCGATGAAGAAGAAGTTCTTGACGCTGTGGAAAAGCTCGTGCCGGTAGTAGATCGTGCAGGCGAAGCCGGTGATGCCGATGTAGAAGGCGATCATCAGGCCGAGCGCGGCGAGCGAGTCGAAGAGGATGTCTTCGCTGGCGATCGTCAGCCCGACGTACCAGACGATCGACAGCACTCCCATCAGGATCGTCGAGATATGCGGGGTGAGGAAGCGGGGGTGGACCTTGCCGAGGCTGCCGGGCATCGCGTGCGCCCGCGCCATCGAGAGCGTGGTGCGGGCGGTCGGCAGGATCGTCGTCTGGGTCGAGGCCGCGGCGGAGGTCAGCACGGCGATGATCAGGATCTTGTCCAGCGGCGAGCCGAAGACTTCGGTCCCGAGCGAGCTGAGGACGTCTTCCTGGTTGGCAATCAGGTCGTCTACGCCGGCGTAGGCCTGGGCGGCGAAGGCGACGATCAGGTAGATGCCGAGCAGGATCAGGGTGCTGACGACGGTGGCCTTTCCCGGCGCCTCGCTCGAGTCCTCGGTCTCCTCGTTGACGGTCGCGGTCGTGTCCCAGCCCCAATAGATGAAGACCGCCAGCAACATTCCCGCGGAGATCTCGCTCGGGCTGAGCGAGAAGGGGTTGAGCCAGGAGAGGCTGGGGTGGATCGAGGCGTCGGGGGCGTCGCCCGAGTAGACCTTGACCAGGGCGACGACGGCGAAGATGGCGAGGGTGACGATCTCGGCGGTGAGCAGGCCGATCTGGGTCCGGGCGGAGAGCTCGATCCCGATCACGACAATCGTCGTCATCAGCGCGATCCAGACCACTCCGACCGCGGTTACCGCCACGGTCGATTCGGCTGCTGCCGTCCAGCCGAACAGCTCGAAGCTGTAGAGGCCGGCGATCTGGGCCAGGTTGGCCATCACGATGATGTCGGCGACGACGATCGTCCAGCCGGCGATCCAGCCCAGCTGCGGGCCCATCGCCTTGGTCACCCAGGAGAAGCTGGTGCCGCAGTCCGGGTCGGCTTTATTGAGGTAGTAGTAGCCGCCGGCGACGAGGAACATCGGGATGAAGCTGACCAGCAGGATCGCCGGCGCCTGCAGGGCGACGGCGGCGGCGACGAAGCCGAGGGTGGCGGCGAGGCTGTAGCCCGGGGCGGTGGAGGCGACCCCGATGACGATGCTGGAGGCGAACCCGATCGCGTTCTTCTTCAGCCCCTTGTCTTCGACTCCGTGAGAAGGGGTGGGTGGCGCGTCCGGCGGGGGAACTGCGGCGCTCTCCAACGATCCGTCTCCTTCTCTGGCCCACCCGGGAGCCGTCGGGGACTTTCCGGGACCGTAAGCCCCAGCGGACGACGGCGCAAGTGGCGAATGTCCCAAAAGCACAGGCCCGACTTGTACCTTGTGTACAAGCCAATCGTCAGGACTTGACCCAATGACCACTTGCGTCTGTGCCATTCTGGGACTAGCGTTATCCATAACGTCGTAGCACGAGAGGAGAGCGGAATGGCCACCGCGTCGCAGGCCGCACCAGTCGGGACCGGGCTTCAGGAACTCGCCAAGCGCCACCTTTGGATGCATTTCTCGCGCATGGGCCCCTACGGCCCCGACCACGAGATTCCGATCATCGCCCGCGCCGAGGGCTGTTACGTCTTCGACGACCACGGCAAGCGATATCTCGACGGCCTCTCCGGCCTCTTCTGCGTCAACGCCGGCCATGGCCGCACCGAGTACGGCGAGGCCGCCGCCCGCCAGGTCGAAGAGCTGGACTTCTACACGCTCTGGAGCTACGCCCATCCGCGCGCGATCGAACTGGCGGCGCGGATCGCCAAGCTCGCCCCGGGCGACCTCAACCGCGTCTTCTTCACCTCCGGCGGCTCGGAGGCGGTCGAGTCGGCGCTGAAGCTGTCGCGCAACTACCACCGCATGCACGGCAAAGGACAGAAGCACAAGGTGATCGCCCGCGAGGTCGCCTACCACGGCACCTCGCTGGGGGCGCTCTCCGCCACCGGCATCACCGAGCTGCGCAGCCAGTTCGAGCCGCTGACTCCGGGCGGCTGCCACGTTCCCAACACCAACGTCTACCGCTGGCCCGAGGAGCGCGAGCCGACCTGGGCCGCCGACGCGATCGAGGAGCGGATCGTCTTCGAGGGCCCGGAGACCGTCGCCGCGGTGATCCTCGAGCCGGTCCAGAACGCCGGCGGCTGCTTCGTCCCCCCCGATGGCTACTTCCAGCAGGTGCGCGAGATCTGCGACCGCCACGACGTGCTGATGATCTCCGACGAGGTGATCTGCGCCTGGGGCCGGCTCGGCCACTACTTCGGCTGCGAACGCTTCGACTACGTCCCCGACATGATCACGGTCGCCAAGGGGCTGACCTCGGCCTACGCGCCGATGGGCGGCGTGATCGCCTCCGACAAGGTCGCCGAGCCGTTCATGCAGGGCGACGCCTCCTTTGCCCACGGCTTCACCTTCGCCGGCCACCCGATCGCCGCCGCGATCGCGATGGCCAACCTCGACGTCTACGAGCGCGAGGACCTCTGCGGGCACGTGCTGGCCAAAGAGGCCGAGTTCCGCGGGATGCTGGAGACCCTGCACGACCTGCCGATCGTCGGCGACGTGCGCGGCGCCGGCTACTTCCACGCGGTCGAGCTGGTCAAAGACAAGGAGACGAAAGAGAGCTTCAACGACGAGGAGTCCGAGCGGCTGCTGCGCGGCTTCCTCTCCGGGGAGCTCTACAAGCGTGGGCTGATCTGCCGAGCCGACGACCGCGGCGACCCGGTGGTGCAGCTGGCGCCGCCGCTGATCGCCGACACCGAGCAGTTCGAAGAGATCCACGACATCCTGCGGAGCGTGCTTACCGAGGCCTGGGAGCAGGTCGGCGGAGGCCCCGGCGCGAGTCGTCCGGTGAGACCCCGCTAGGAGTCGGATTGCTCAGCGTCCAGAGCCTGCTCGACGAGCTTGACCTCGACCTCGCGGCCGGGGCCGAGGCGGCGGCCGCGCCGGTGCGCTGGGTCCACATCTCCGAGCTCGAGGACCCGACTCCGTGGCTCTCCGGCGGCGAGCTGATGCTGACCACCGGCATCCCGCTCGACACCGCCGCCAAGCAGCGCTCGTTCGTCCGCCTGCTCGCCGACAGCAACCTCGCCGGGCTCGGCTTCGGCACCGGCTTCAGCCACCGCAAACTGCCGAAAGCGCTGGTCGAGGAGGCCAAGAAGCGCGACTTTCCGCTCTTCGAGGTGCCCTATTCGACGCCCTTCATCGCGATCACCGAGAAAGCCTTCGCGCGCCTGGTCAACGAGCAGTACGAGGTGTTGCAGCGCGGCATCGCCGTGCAGCGGCGGCTCGAGCGCCTGGTCCTGGAGGAGCGCGGGCTGGAGGAGATCGCGGCGACGATCGCCTCCGCCGTCGGCGGCACCGTCGCCGTCCTCGACGGCCGCGGCGAGCGCCTCGCCGGGCGCGGCTTCCGCCGCCAGCTCTCCGCCGACGCGATCGGCGCGATCCGCAAAGAGGCG